>JAAXJC010000118.1 GCA_012270045.1 Luminiphilus sp. | reverse complement strand
GCCGTAACATAGATGCTCACTGCCAGGGGTAACCTGAGGGCATCCAGTTGGTCATCCACAACGAGAAAGTTGCGACCCAGATTCATACGCTGGGCAAAGTCCGGACCCACCGCCAGAGCCAGGGAGTCCCCGGGTTGCAGCGTGATAGCGCCAAGCCTCCCGGACAATTGCACGCCGTCTCTCCTGAGGCCGACCACTGCGGCATCGAATCTCGCCCTGAAACTGGACTCTTTGATCGTCTGGCCGGCGATAGCGGCATTGGGCAGCAGTACAACTTCGGTCATGTTGCTGCTGAGCAGACCCTCCTCCACGGCATACAGCTGCAGGCCATGAAAACTTTCCAACAGGCCGACACGACTCACATCACCGGAAAAAATCAGTCTGTCTCCGGCCTCCACGCGCTGGCTGGGTGCGACCGGCGACAGCACTTCATCGCCCCGGGCAATCTCCACCAGAAATAAATCACCCAGATCCCGAAGCCCGTTCTCGGCAATCGTTCGGCCAATCAGTCGTGAACCCGTAAGGACCTCGGCCTCAATCAGGTGGTCACGAACCTGCAGCACCGCATTTTCATGGCGCGGCAGGCGGCGGCGCAGCAGCACCATCACAATGCTGCCGGCGCAGGCCGCAGGCAGTGCCACCGGAAGGAAAGCGAAAAACTCCAGCCCCTGCCCGGAAGCCTCCTCGAAAAAGCTGCTGACAATCAAATTGGTTGAGGTACCGATCAAGGTCAGGGTCCCGCCCAGAATGGCCGCGTAAGACAGAGGCAAAAGCAACTGACTGGCTCGGTGTAGCCTGGACTTGCGCAGGGTGCCTGCGAGGGTGGCGACGACAGCAGTGTTGTTGACAAAGGCGGAGAAGGTGGCCGTTATAAGGCTCAGATTCAACAGCGACCGCGCCAGGGAGGGCACCAGCATTTTCCGCGACACCATTGCCAACCATGGCAATCGCTCCAGCCCCACGGATATCAATATCAGCAGTACCAGCGTCACCAGCCCCTCGTTCGTGGCCTTTGCCAGCAGGGTGGAAGTGTCCACCAGCCCCATCAGGTAACAGGCCAGCATGGCGCTGCCGAAAAACCAGGGCGCCGACCATCGGGTGACCAGTAGCGCCACGAGCAACCAGGCTACGACCAGAACAATCAAAGCTATAGACAGCACGTTTTTCGACGCCCGTATCCGCGAACGGCTAAGGATACGCATTTACGTCAAATACCGACAGGGTGCCTGCAGCAACCCCTGTTCACTATTACAATGGGGCGTCGTTAAAGCACCGGGGAACTCGCGCTACCACAGCGCTGCTCGGTTCAAAGTCTGTTAATACAAAAGGGAGTCAACTAATGATTGGTTACGTCACTCTGGGTGTCGCCGATATGAACAGCGCCAAAGCCTTTTATACCGAACTGCTCGCCGATCTGGGTGCCAGTGTACTGGTTGACATGGATCGCATCGCCTTTTTTGGCAAAGATATGGCCAACCCTATGCTCGCCATTTGTATTCCCTACAACGAGCAGCCCCAAAATCCGGGTAACGGCAATATGGTGGCCCTGAACCCGGGCAGCAAAGACGCTTGCGACGCCCTGTACCACAAGGCCATTCAGCTGGGTGCCAGCTGTGAGGGCGAGCCGGGGCAGCGTATTCCCGATATGTTTTATGGTGCCTACGTTCGGGACCCGGATGGCAACAAGCTTTGTTTTTTCCAGTTCGGCTAAGACCCGGGCTGCTCGCTCATCCAGCCCCTGGGTGAGCGAGAGCCACCCAACCCAACATAGTCAGGATTACAGTTATGCGTACTCTGCTCCTGTTGCTGGTCATTCTCCCTTCGATAGCTTTGGCACATAACAAAAGCGACGTTGTGGAGATGTACAACGGCGATCGCATCACCGGAGAGATCATGGGCATGGTGAACGGCGATCTGAAAATCAATCCACGCTATTCCCCACCCATTAACCTGGATCTGCAGCACATTGCCAGCATCGACTCTGACTATAACTACGAGATCCTGACCTCGAACAACCAGAGGTTTTACGGGAGCATTTCGAGCACCGACAAAAGCGGTGAAGTACTTTTCACCAGCATCGACGATTCCGCCGTCATTCAATTACTGCGCATAACAGAAATCCGGCCGGTGGAGGAATCCTTCGCCGACCGGCTGACCTATACCCTGGGCGCAAATTTTACCTTTGAGCCCGACCTGTTGACCTACAAGCTGGAGGGCACTGCCATTTATGCCAACAAGAAAGGACAATACGCAGCTAGGGCCAACTACCTGCAATCAACAACCCGAAGCTACACTGAGGAACAGGGGTGGGTCGACGGCGAACCATCGATTGCTGCACTGTTTTCCATCGACAACGAAGTTTGGACAGATCTCAAAGGCCAGAGGTTCAGATCAGTTGCTGCCCAGTATGATTACAACGACCAATTGAATAACTTCGGCCGGGTATCGATAGGTGCAGGCCTTGGCCGCTACTGGCTGGACAACCAGGGGGTGCGACTCGCGACTACCGTAGGCCTGCAGGGAGTAGCAGAAAAAACCAAAACGGGTGATGACGGGCCTACTAACCTGCCCGCCATCTGCGTCGACGACGATTCCGAGGCCGTCTGTTTCGACGACACTTTAACCCGGGAAACATTGTACTCGGGAGAGGCCTTTGCCTCGGCATCCCTGATTATGTACAGCCTCACCGATATGGACCTAAACCTCAACATCCTGGGCAGCCTGTACCCATCACTGACAGAAAGTGACCGAATTCGGGCGCACCTGGAGGCATCTCTGAGCTGGGAAATCGTCAGTGACCTGTTTGTGAAGCTGAGCTGGTACTCCGATTTCGATTCAGGCGATAGGGATAATGAGGGTCTGTCCCCCTTGAACACCCGGCGCCTTGATTACAACATCCTGTTTGGGCTTGATTGGCGACCCTAACCGGCCTGTTCGGAGCCTTCCCCATCGGGGTAGAAATGGTGCACATCCCGCTGGGGAAACGGGATGGTGATACCGGCCTCATCAAAGGCGAGCTTGACCTCTCGTTGTAGCGTGAAATAGGTGGGCCAGTAGTCCTCGGTCCTAACCCACGGCCGGCAGTCCATATCGATTGAATTGTCTGCGTGCCTGTTCACCCTGATGACCGGTTCCGGTGACTCCAAAACCGCGGGTATTTTTTTCAGCACCCCGGCAAGTACCTCCTCCGCCTGTTCAATGCTGTCCCCGTAGCTGATACTGAACATGGCGTCGACTCGCCTAACCCGCTGACTGGTGTAATTGCGAATAACATCACCCCAGATTTTGCTGTTGGGGACGATCAGTGACTGGTTGTCAAAGGTCGTGATGGTGGTGGCAACGAGGTTCATGCGCTTTACGATGCCCTCAATGCCAGCCACTGAAATATGGTCATCCACGTCGAATGGGCGGTAGGCAAGGATCATACCTCCGGCGGCAAAGTTACTCAGGGTGTCCTGCAATGCAAAGCCCAGGATGAACCCGGCCACGCCCAAGCCTGCCAACATCGGTGCCAGTGATATGCCCACCTGTGACAGGGCTACCAAGACACCCACAGCCATAACTGTGCCGCCCACCATGGACACCAGTACGTCCCTCAATAATTGGGACATCCCGCCGGGCCTGCTATCCAGGGCTCGCTGGGCCAGGCGCCGGGAAAGACGGCTAAATAGTCGCGCCAGAAACAGGACACCGACAAACACCAGCACCCTGAGCAGCATGGTGGGTCCGCGCTCATCCAGCCACTCACCGACGGCGGAGGTTACATCCTCAAAGACCACCGCAAAGACGTCGGCATCCACCATTTCCAGGGACACCGCCTTTTGTTCTTCGATGAGAATACGTTTCAGTTTGGTGGCATCCAGGCCGACCCGCTCCATCTGGGCAACGGTGCGCTTCAGCCTGGCCACCGTTGCAGCCAACAATTGCTCGACACGGACCTGCGCCTGCAACAGATCGGCATCACCGGGAGACAGCTTCAGCTGCCCCTGCAATGAATTGCGCTGGGCCTTTAATAGCTGCAGTGTCCCCAGTCGCTCGTTGGCATAACCGACCAGGCTGTCATTGGCCAGCTCCTCCAGCGTGCCACTGGGAAAATTCAACTGTTCCCTGACACGCACGACGTCGATCATGCGCTCCAGATAGCGCAGGCGCTGTTCGTTGAGACCATCAATCTGTGCCGCCAGGAACGCCCGGTCAGCACCTGCGAGGGCATCAAGCTCCTGGTATTTCTCGGCGATTCGCCCCTCAAGGTTGCGGAATCGATTGCCGAATCCCTCATCGAGTTGCTGATTGCGCAGGGACAACCGGGCTGCCAGTTCACCCCGCTCAGGGGCCCCCTCATCCAGTGACAGGATATCCTTGGCCACCGTCACGAATCTCTTCAGGATATCCAGAGATTCTTCGTCTAAATTGTAGCGCAGGGCATCGAGCAGACTGCCGGACTTGCCCAGCAACTCCTCCTCACCCTGCCGGACGCGATAAAATCGCAATTCGAGTTCGTCGAGTTGTTCCGTTACCGTTGGCTTGGCCTGCTCTGTGTTGTCATCCGGGCTCTGACCATGAACCGCGCCAGCCAGGCCCAGTAGTAACAACAGAGCGGCGAGGGCGGTGACCCAGCCAGCATGCAAGCTTTTTATGTCTGTCATCACTTTGGCCCGCCCCCGGATCGACGCCGACTGACACAGTCGGCCAACTCATTGAGAATTGCCTCCGTAGACGGCCAGTCGATACAGGGGTCCGTGATGCTCTGCCCGTAGGTCAGCGGCTGACCGGGCTCTACATTTTGCCGCCCTGCCTCAAGAAAGCTTTCTATCATCACCCCGACGATGCCCTCGTTGCCGCGGGCAACCTGCTGGCCAATGTTGGACAATACCTCCAGCTGGCGTTCAGGCTGTTTGCGGCTGTTGGCGTGACTGGCATCTATCATCAGCCGGTCGGGCAAGCCGGCGCTGCGCAGCAGTCCACGGGCGTCATCAACCGCGAACATGTCATAGTTGGGCTGTTTACCTCCACGCAGGATGATGTGGCAGTCAGCATTGCCACGGGTCTCAAAAATCGCCGAGTGGCCCTCCTTGGTAACCGAGAGAAAGTGGTGGGCTCCCCTTGCCGCACCAATAGCATCCACAGCTACCTGGACATCGCCGTCGGTGGCGTTTTTGAAACCCACGGGGCAGGACAGCCCTGACGCCAATTCCCGGTGGGTCTGGCTCTCGGTGGTGCGTGCCCCGATTGCCCCCCAACTCACCAGATCAGCGAGATACTGGGGGGAGATCAAATCCAGATATTCAGTGCCCGTGGGCAGGCCCAGGCGGTTCAGGTCCAGCAGTAACTGCCGGGCCAGCTTTAGACCCCGGTTGATCTGAAACGAGTCATCCAGGTCGGGATCATTGATCAAACCCTTCCAGCCGACGGTGGTCCTGGGCTTTTCAAAGTACACACGCATGACTACAAGCAGACGGTCGCCCAGAGTGTCCGCAACCCCTTTCAGTCGTTGCCCGTACTCGACGGCAGCGGCCACATCATGAATGCTGCAGGGCCCGACAACGACCACCAGACGATCGTCCTGCCCCGAGAGTATCTGATGAATCCCCCGCCGCGCAGCCGTGACGTGCTCTGCAACGGCGTCATCGAGGGGTATTTCTGATAACAGGTCACTGGGCGCAATCAGTTCCTTGAGGGATTGAATGCGTGTGTCATCGGTAATGGAGGGCATTGTCGATCTAACTCATTTCGAAACTTACTGAATCCGGGCAATCGGTGCCCGCCAGCATCTGGTCTACCAGGCTGCCAATAGCATTGGGCTGCACCCAATGTGCGGCGTACCAGGTGTGTAGACAGCGTATCCGGCTGGGCTCACCAATACCGCCAATACCCCGCCGGGTGAACGCCGCCATCATACCAGACGCCTCGAGAAACTCCCGTTCCTCAGGCGTCATTTTGCTGCGTCGCAGGGACTTGTGCTTTTCGTGATCAGCCAGCATCGCGGCGCGCAGGTCGGGGGATTCATCCACCCGTTTCTGTAACCTGGCGATGGCGCCCCCGGCCTCGAGCCGGTCAATCGCCAGAGTCAGTTCCGGATCAATCAGCCAGAACAGCGTGGGGAACGGTTTGCCATCGACCAAAGGCGCCACCTGGATGACCGCAGGCCGGCCCGAGGAGTCCCAGGCAACGATATCCCTCAGCCCCCTGGGCTCCCTGCCAAGACGTTCAGTGATGTAGGGCAGCCAGGCTGAGATCGTCGAGCCATCGACCATCGTCTGAGTAACGCTCTTGTGAAGTCGGTCGCCAATGGTAACACCGGGAACAACAACCGTTTGACGATGCTCCGGCACAGGCGTAGTCTGCGCGCGTCCGGTGCCTGCGGGTCGGTATGATCTGCGCAGGTTAAAAGGGAAGCTGGTCCGAGAACTACTCGTCAAGCCAGCGCTGCCCCCGCAACGGTAGGGAACCTGTTTCCGAGCCCGATACCTGCCTGACATGATCTCAACCACAGAGCGGTGGGCTCTGCAGGCTGCCAGTCCTCTGTTGGGGACATATGCCTGTGCTGCACATGCAGCGCCTCCGCCTTCGCCATGGAGAGCGCCATGACTCGCAGTATCACCAACCGGGCTGTTCTGGCCGTTGCCCTGGCCGTTCCACACCTTTGCCATGCTGCGGACAGCAGTGAGGGCGATAGCGCCCTGGAAGAAACCGTGGTGGTCGCGTCCCGGGTGCCAACGCCCCTTAACCGCCTGGGGGTTTCCGTCTCAGTGACAGACCGCGAGTCCCTGGAGTTGCTGGGCTACAGCAACATCGGCGATTTTCTGGACCTGCAGCCCGGGGTATCGGTGACCCGGGATGGCGGCCCCGGCAAGGCAGCAGCCGTTCGTATTCGCGGCGAGGAAGGATTTCGTACCCGTATCATCCTCGACGGCATCGATATCGCCGACCCCTCTTCACCCCAGGTCAGCCCACGTATCGAACACTTGCTGAGCGAGGGTTTACAGCGCATCGAGGTGCTCAGGGGGCCTCAGGGCCTCGCTTTTGGTGCTGATGCCGGCGGGGTGATATCCATTACCACCCGCCAACGCGCATCGGGTCTGGCAGCCAGTATTGCTGCCGAGGGTGGTGAGGACGGTTTTTCCAGGCTGGGCGCTTTTGTTGCCGGGGGCAATGATCGCATCAGCGGCTCCCTGTCGGTGACCGACCTGCGCACCGACGGTTTCAATGCCAGGGTATCTGACACCGTTGACGCCGACCGGGATGGCTACGACAACACAACCACCCATGCCACTGCCAGCTATGCCCTGACAGACAGTTGGTCACTGCAGGGCAGCCTGCACCACATCGACGGCGACAATGAATCCGACGGGTGTTTTGACTCGGTGACCTTCGCCGTGATCAACGATTGCAACGATGACTATTTACAGTCGGCCTGGCGAGTCGCCCTGAGCTACGAGGGCGACCGGATCAGTTCTACCCTCAGCTATGAAAGCTCCAGCACCGAGCGGGATTTCTTCAGCGCGGGACTGCCGGCCTTCTCCACTGAGGGAGGAAGTGAAGAACTGTCATGGTTAGCTGCCCTGGCAATCAAAGAGGGACACCGTATTGCCCTGGGCGTTGACGCGTCTGAGGTATCCATCGTGGACGGTGACAGTGAACCGAGCCGGGATAACCTCGGGGTGTGGGGTGAATATGGCCTGGACTTCGGGCGCGGCTCCATCACCGCCGGCGCCCGGTTTGACGACAATGATGATTTCGGTCAACACACCTCCTGGCGGGTCAGCCTGCATCAAACCCTGCTGGACGGCCCCCGACCCCTGGCGGTCAAAGGTGCCATCGGTACCGGGTTCCGGGCTCCCAGTCCCTTCGAAATTGTCTACAACAGCGGTCCTTTCAGCTTCCCCGCCTCTGAAACTGGGCCTCTGAGGGAGGAAACCAGTGAGGGCTGGGAAGTCGGATTACTGTGGGGCGATCCCGGGCAATCCGTTGAACTCACCTGGTTCGACCAGAAAATAGAAGACGAAATTTATTTTTACTTCGACCCCGTTACCTTCTATTCAGGCTACTTGCAGGACGCCGGTGTAACTCGCTCCGAGGGACTGGAACTGTCCGGCGCTACGCCCCTGGGTGCCGGCTTTCAGGTTTCGGCGAATCTTACCTGGAATGAAACCCGCTCGGTCACAGGCGACCAGCGCCCCTACCGACCCGAATGGACCGGGGCGGCCAACATGCTGTGGCAGGGCGACTGGCTGACCGCGGCCCTGACCGCGCGTTTTGCCCGGGATTCGATCGACACCCTGGGCGAGCCTATGCCGGATACTGAGCGCCTGGACGCCAGCGTGGTTGCCCAGGTTTCCCAAAAGCTGCAGCTGACCGCCCGGGTAGAAAAC
This sequence comes from Luminiphilus sp., assembly GCA_012270045.1. Classification (GTDB taxonomy): domain Bacteria; phylum Pseudomonadota; class Gammaproteobacteria; order Pseudomonadales; family Halieaceae; genus Luminiphilus. The sequence continues at coordinate 2,364 of JAAXJC010000118.1, read as the reverse complement.
CTCACCGACAACCGTGACGCCCAGATTCGCGACTATAATGTTCAGCCCCGGGCTTTTTATGTTGGGCTGCGCTTCGGCATCTAGGACGGTAGATGATGGACAGCGACAACAGGAACGACAGGCACAAGCGCGCCATGGCCAAGCAGAAAGCCGCCGTGGACGCGGGCATTGCCGCGGCGTCCACCGACCGTGGCGTAGCGGTGCTGCTGACCGGTGATGGTAAGGGTAAGACCTCTTCGGCCTTTGGCATGGTTATGCGGGCGCTGGGATACGGGCAGAAAGTTGGCGTCGTGCAGTTCATCAAGGGCGTGCAGTTATCCGGGGAAGAACATTACCTGCGCGACCACTGTCCTGAGGTTGCGTTCTACCAGATGGGCACAGGCTTTACCTGGGATACCCAGGATCGCAGTGCCGATATAGAGGCTGCGCAAAAGACCTGGACCCACGCCGCAGGGATGCTTGGGGATGCCAGTTTCGATCTGGTGGTGCTGGATGAGCTGACCTACATGCTGGCCTTCAAGTATTTGCCCGCCGAGACGGTGCTCAACGCCATTGAAAACCGCCCCGAGGGCCAGAGCGTCGTTGTCACGGGCCGCGGTGGCGGCAGCGAGCTGCGCGGCATCATGGACACCGTATCCGAGGTAAAAGAAGTGGAGCATGCCTACCGCGCCGGCATACAGGCGCGCAAAGGCGTCGATTACTGAGTGACCGGGGCAAACCTGAATAGCAGCACCCTGAACTTCGGCTGGTTCCTGGCCTACAAATTCTTCAATTCCCTGTTCCTGGGTTTATCGATTGGAGCGGTGTTCACGCTCTACGAACCCCTCTCCCCCGCTACTTTTTCCGCGGGCGGGGTAGGTCTGGCCCTTGCCACCATGGTGATTGCCACCCAATACCACCGAATCTTCGACCCCTGGTGGTTTTTCCGTCTGTCCCTGGGGGTGGAGGTCATTATTCTGTTTGGGGTTATTGGCGTGCTGATCTACCCCATCGAGCAACCCCTGGCGCTATTCATCTACCTGGGCTACCAGGTCACCTTTGCCCTTGGCAGTTATTTGGTGCGCTGCGAAACCCTGCTGGTGGTAGAACAGCGCCGGCTGACACAGCTGGATGTGACCAAACAAATTGCCTACCTGATAGGCATGGGGGCCTCATGGGCTGCGTATCTTATGATGGAGAACCACTTCGCGGTGGTCGACAAGGCGGCCCAGGTGGTGGCGATCCACGGGCCCCTATTAGTGGTAGAAGCAGCCGTTATCGCCTGCCTGGTGCTGGCCTTTGGGCGCGCTGGCAGCAGGGAAAGCTGATCGGACTGCGGAATCTAACCTGCCGCCCCCCGACGGGATTGCAACTCCCACGTCGTAAGACTAAGTTACCAACACCCGATACAAGGATGTGCCCAACCATGCAAAAAACGCTCGTTTCAGTCGCCACCGGTTCCGTCCTGTGCCTCTGCCTGGCAACCGTAGCAGGGCACACGGTAGCCCAGGGCGGTGGAGAGCGGGCCATGGAGTTGCTGGATGCGGTCGCGACCGCCAGAGGCCTGGGCAGCACACCCATCAAAGACGGGGGTGATGACCCGCCAGTGGCGGATGATGATGGTGACGGCGTCGCCAATGACAGTGATAGCTGTCCCAATACGCCTGCGGGAGAGTCGGTAGACAGCAACGGCTGTTCAGAAAGCCAGCGGGATGACGACAACGACGGCGTAGCAAACGGCACGGATCTATGCCCTGACACACCCGCGGGCGAAGCCGTGGACAGCGAGGGTTGCTCCGAGTCCCAGCGGGACCCCGAAGCGGTGGTCCGACAGGTTTATGAAGATGACGTGAATCCACTCATCCTGCGGGCGGATGGCGGCTGCACCAATTCCGGTTGCCACGGCAGGTCAACTGCCCCCGGCGGCCTTGAGCTCTATGGGGCAGGCACTGCCAACAGCACGCAACTGAACTACGAATCAATGGTTCGCTATATCGGCCGTGAGTCTGCCGACCGGCTGACCACCAAGATATCCGGGGGTGCGGGGCATAGCGGCGGTGTCCGCTATCCCGCCGGCAGTGCTGAGTTGGACACCATTTCCGACTGTGCCCAATCTGTGGAGGCACTGCCCTAGGCCAGCACCCTGGGTCGAAGCCCTAGCCCAGCAAGTCCGGCTGCTCGGCCAAAATAACGTCAAACAGTGGCTGGGCGCTGAACCAGCCCGCCAGGGTGCTGCCCACCTGCTGACAGGTATGTCGGGCCATCTCGTCGGGGATGGGCTTGGGTGACCCCGCTGCCTCTGCCAGTAGTTGTGCCTGGCAGCTGCGCTCCAGGGTGACATTATATAATGATTCGTCTTCCACCGAGATCTACACTGTCAGGTGG
>JAAXJC010000082.1 GCA_012270045.1 Luminiphilus sp. | reverse complement strand
CATGGCGGTAACAACGCCGCCCTGTACCACGTTGCCGCTAGGGCAGTACTCCAGGGGCACACGGACCTCGAAGGTGCCAGACTGGTCGGCCGAACTGGCGGCTACGACTCGGCCGCCCAGTAAATCGATGAATGGCGGCCGGTATTCGTTAAGTTGGGCAACGATCTGCGCTTCGTCGGATGGTTCTGCCATGGCTGTGCTGCTCTGATCTGTTCTGTTTCAGTCGCTCACATATTCTGACCACGCATCCCGGACGGGTTTACCCCCGGGGTGGCTGCTTAGAAGCGACTGTTGGGCCGGGGATGATATCCCATTGCCTCGCTGACAGGGTTGTCCAAAGCTGCTTTCTACCCTGGGGTGGAAGTGCGTATCATGACGGGCTGGCGGGACCCGGTAACAGCGGTCCACTACCCCTGAGGAATGAGCATCCATGCGGCAAGCTTTAGAAACCATGTTGTCCATGCAGCACGCAATGAACACCCGGGTTCATGAGAACTGGATAGACCAGAAATTTGAATGGTACCGGGCGGTCTGGATTGAATGCGGCGAACTGATGGACCACATCGGTTACAAATGGTGGAAAAAACAGACGACTGATCTTCAGCAGGCGCAGCTGGAAGTCATCGATATATGGCACTTTGGCATGAGTGCGCTGTTTACACCCGCCACCGAGCCTGCTGAATTGGCAGCGCGAATTGAGCTGGATTTTTACCACGCCGAACCGGAAACGAATGATATGCGTGCTGCGACTGAGGCCCTGGCCGCCGACAGCTTGCACACCCGGGGCTTTTCGGTGCCTCTTTTTGCCCAACTCATGTTGGCTAGCGGTCTGTCATTTGATGAGCTGTACCGGCGCTATATTGGCAAAAACGTGCTCAATTTCTTTCGCCAGGACCACGGCTACAAGGACGGCAGCTACCAGAAGATCTGGGACGGGCGCGAGGATAACGAGCATCTGACTGAATTACTGGAGGGCCTGGATAGTGATGCGGAGTCCTTTCCCGATGACGTCTATTCAGGTTTAAAGACACGCTACCCAGGGTAGGCGGGAGAGTATGGCACGGGCATATTTCAGGGATGCATTCCTCACCACAACCGATGGATTAACAATCTATTGTCGTGATTACCCGGGTCCTTCGCCGGAAGCGCCGGTCGCGCTGTGTCTGCACGGATTGTCTCGAAATAGCCGTGACTTCGAGGATGTCGCCCCCATCCTGCAGCGCAGCCACCGGGTGTTGGTGCCGGACCAGCGGGGCCGGGGACGATCGGACCATGACGATCAAACCGAGCGCTATCTGCCCCAGACCTATGTCATGGATATGCTGCAATTGCTGGATGCCCAGCGGGTCGATCGCTGCGCTATCGTCGGGACCTCCATGGGCGGGCTCATGGCCATGGGGCTCAACGCGCTGACCCCGGGGCGTATCAGCCATGTCGTTATCAACGACATAGGACCGGTTATTGCCGCCGAAGGCTTGGCGCGTATCAAATCAGTTGTTGGGTCCAAAATGGCCTTTACGGATTGGTCCGAGGCGGCGGATTACGTGCGGGCCGCCAACGGTGCCGCGTTTCCGGACTACGGACCATCGGATTGGTACCGCTTTGCCGCACGCGCCTGTTCACAGCGGGATGGTCAGGTTGTCCTCGATTATGACCCCGAGATCACGGCACCGATGAAGACGGGAAGCGCAGGGGCGGCCCCGGACGACCTCTGGCCCCTGTTTGATGGGCTGGCGGAGACACCGGTTCTGCTACTGCGCGGTGAGATCAGTGATTTGCTGAGTCTGGACTGCGTCGCGGAGATGCAGCGGCGGCACCCCCGCATGGATCTTTTGGAAGTGCCCGGCGTGGGTCACGCACCCATGCTCGACGAGTCGGGTGTCATGGAGGCCATCATCGCCTTCCTGGCCTCATAACGGTGCGGTCAACTCGGATATTGATTCGGCCAGCTGCAGATCCCGCTCGGTAATACCCCCGGCATCGTGGGTGACCAGTTCGATATCGACCCGGTTGTAAACGTTCGACCACTCCGGGTGATGCTGCTGCTGTTCGGCCAGCAATGCCACCCGGTTCATGAAGCCCCAGGCCTCGTTAAAGTCCCGAAACTGGAGGCTGGTGACCAGTTTTCCCCCGGCCAGCTGCCAGTTTGCCTGTCCCGCCAGCCAGGCAGTGATGTCTGCCTCTGAAATTAGCTTCATGTCCCGCGCCTCCTGAGTAACACCCCGCTCTCCAGATGGGGGGTGTAGGGAAATTGATCAAAAAAGGCCAGCCGATCGATGCTGTGGGTGCGTGTTAGCCGGCCCAGGTTCTCCAGCAAGGTAGTGGGGTTACAGGAGATATAAATGACGTTGGTAAAGCCACAGGCCAATTCAAGAGTGGCGCTATCAAGGCCTGCCCGGGGAGGATCAACCAGTAGGGTATCCAACCGGTAGTCCTCCAGCGGTACTGGCAGGGAAGCCAGTCGTCGAAAGGGGCGTACCCCCGTCAATGCCTGGGTCATCTCTTCAGCGGACAGTCGTGCCAAAGCCACATTGCCAATGCCATTCTCAGCTAGGTTCTCATTCGCGGCCCGGGTCGCCACCTTTGACACTTCGGTGGCGAGGATGCGGTCGTAGCAGCCGGACAGGGGCAGGGTGAAGTTGCCGATGCCGCAGTAAAGTTCCAGAAGATCGCCATGCAGCTCCCTGCTGGCTGCCATCGCCCAGGCCAGCATCTTTTCATTGACCTTGCCGTTGGGCTGGGAGAAGGCCTGTTCGGGCTGTTTGAATTGGTAGCTGCGATCGTTGACCTGCAGGGTTTCCTGCACCCAGTCCCCGCCAATAATCAATTTCTGTTTGCGGCTGCGCCCAACCAATTTGATCTCCAGATCAGTTGCCAGTGCAGTGGCGGCGTGCGTCCAGGCCTCATCCAGGGCCCGGTGGTAAATCAGTGTCACCAGCATATCCCCGGCCAGCGTGCTCAGGAACTCGACCTGGAACAACTTCTGACGCAGGGACTGCTCGGTGTGCAAAGCCGCCAGCAGCTTCGGCATCAACCGCTGTATAGCGGGTGCGGCGATGGGAAACCGTTCTATGGGGATGGGCTGTTTTGGCGCCCCGGGGCGGAACATGGCATAGAACATCCGCTCACCCTCATGCCACAGGCGAAACTCGACACGCAGCCTGAAGCCCTCGTGAGGAGAGCCCACAATTTCGGGCTCAGGCGCCCCCAGGGCCTCAAAGGCTGGCCTGTGGGCGCTGGTTTTGCGAACAAGGAGATCCTCGTAGCACTCGGGTTGATAGGCACTCAGTGGCATGGGCTTGGACTTACAGGCAGTTCTTGGGTTTGGGCAAGCCGGCAATGCGGCTGCCTACCCGAGCCGGGCTACCGGGGAACAGCCCCATCAAATAGATAGAATTACCCTTGTCGGGACCGGCATGCCGCTTGACCCAGTTCACCAGGGCACGATTGGCTGGGGAGGAATCAAAGGCCTGGTAGTAGGTGCGCAACAGGTGAAGAATCTCCCAGTGGGCTTCGGTCAGGACGATATCCTCATCTTGGGCGAACGCCTCGGCGATGTTGGGTGTCCAGGCCGACCAATCCCGCAGAAATCCGTGCCCGTCGCACTGGCTGCTCAGGGGTTGCTCGCTCACTTCCATGTGACGAACTGGGCATGTTGGCTGGTCAGGTCCACCCAGTCGGCGAAAGATAATTCGGTTATGCCTCGCGGCTCTGGCTCATGGCTCGCTAATTCAGTGGCGAGGGCGTAGGCGGGGCAGGGCAGATTGGCAATAGTTTCTGGCCCCGAGACGAGGTATTGCTGCAAAGCGTCGTCAACCAGCAGTACGGCGTCATGCCCGTCTGCAGTAGTGGCCAACTGTCCAAGCCGACTCGGTTGATGCAGGACATGAAGCGCCATTAGAAGCTCAGTACGTGGCGGCTGGTGGAAATTAGTTCTGAAACGTCTGCCGGGCTGATGGTGATCACCTCAAGGCCTCCAGTTGCCTCGGTCGCCAGTTGCGAGTCATGTTCCGCGACCGCGTAAACACAGTGAAGATCATACAGCGGAAAAGAGGCAATAAGTTTATGCAGGTTGCGATCCGCCCCGGGCGGGGCGGCCTGCTCTGACAGCAGCCTTCGGGCCGGTCCCTCGAACACCACCGCAGCAGACTGGCCAAACGCCCCACAGGCGAGAGCTGCGTCCACCCCAAGCGCCGCGCGCTGATCGTCATAGGGCGCGCTCTGCATCCGAATTAGCCAGATCCGTTGTTCAATCAAAGCTGATAATCCTGTCACTGTCGAAACCCGCTTCCATCAGGGCTCCAAGGCCCATCAGGGTGAACGGTGGGACAGGTTCGGTCAGACCGTAGCGCTCGGCGGAGGCGCTGCACAGCACCAGTTCGCTGCCCGCTGACTCGGCCAGTGTCGTCCAGAACTGCTGGCACTGGGGTGTTTCACCTTGGGCTGCTCGCACGCCGTCGCCGTAAAAAAACACCCTTTGCAGACGATGCCCCTGTTGCGCCAACGCCTGGGCAAAACCCCTGGCGCGGACGTGGCCTATGCCGTTGTCCGGGCCGGTCATCACCACCAGGGTGTATTTCAAGACGCTGCACCCACCGATCTGCGCCCATAAAAAAACCCCGGCCGAGCCGGGGTTTCCGCGAACGTTTTGCTGTCAGTCATCGCCGCCAAAGGCGCCCAGCAGGTGCAGGATATGGACGAAGAGGTTGTAAATGTTGAGGTACAGGGACACGGTTGCACGAATGTAATTGGTCTCGCCGCCACTGATGATGCGACTGGTATCAAACAGTATCAGACCCGACATAATCAGGATAATGGCCGCCGAGATGGTCAGGGACAGTGCCGGGATAGCCAAGAATATGTTGGCGATCATGGCAACAATCGCGACGATCAGACCCGTCAGCAGGAACCCTCCCAGGTAGGAGAAATCCTTGCGGCTGGTCAGTGCGTAGGCCGACAAACTGAAGAAAACCAGGGCTGTGCCGCCCAATGCCTGCATAATCATTGCCGGGCCACCGGGTAACGCGACGTAATAGTTCAGCGTGGGCCCCAGGGCCGCTCCCATTACGCCGGTGAAGGCAAAAATAGCGGGTAACCCTTTGGCGCTGTCGGCCATGCGGTTGACTACGAACAGCAGGCCAAACCCCACTAACATGAGCACCAGGCCTGTCATGGGGGACAAACCGAGGGCCATCGCCACCCCCGCCGTTGCAGCACTGAACGCCAGGGTCATGCCCAGCAGCATGTAGGTGTTTTTGAGCACCTTGTTGATGTTGGCTGCAGCGCCGGTTCCCAATACGTCGGCTTGGGCGGAATAAAGCTGCTTATCGTTCATTTCTGACTCCCTCAGGGGTTAGCGAATGTCTCTCTGTGGATAATAGGGGCCAATCGGCCGCTTTCCAAGTGCATGCGAACACTGACCGCAAGGATTCAGGGCAGCAGGGCAAACTCAACATGGACAGTTGCCGTGATTGTCATCTCTCCGGCCTGGTAGCCGCCTCCGGCTTCATCCGCCGCCACTGCCCTCATTGTCATAGCCATCGGTTCCGGCCGAGGCCGTCCCCCCTGCACGGCCATGGTAATAACGGGCCCCAGGTTCACCGCTGCAGCGCCGGTCAAAACCTGGGCCCGTTCCCGGGCCTGGCTGACGGCCAGGGTCAGTGCCTCGCGATATTTTTCCTCGTGGATCGAGCTGGATAGCTGGGGTGGGCTGATATTGTTGACCCCAGCCTCTGTTGCCGCGGTCATGACACGTCCCAGCAGGGACAGGTCCCGCAGAGTAATCCTCAGTTCCCGGGAGACCTCGAAACCATCCGGCACCGACTGCTGTAACGATTTGTCGTAGCGGTAACGTGGTGCGATGCGCAAATCCGTTGCCTGCATGTCAGCATCGGGCAGGCCAAGCTCCCTGAACACCGACAGCAGTTCGGTCACCCTGGTATCGGTTTCTCGCTGCAGTTCCGGTATGGCTTCCCCCCGGGCGTTGATACCCATGGGAATAAGGGCCCTGTCGGGTATCAGTTCGACGCTGCCGGTGCCGCTGACGTGCATGGTGTGGCTGCGATCGTCCGCACGACCCACTGTGACTGTGCTCCAGGACATTAGTGCAAGAACCACCAAGGCGGCCAACAGGAGCCGGCTGGCCGGGTGAGCAAAGTAAGGCGTGGGGGCTGTGTTCATGGGACGTCTCTCTGCAAATGGTTCTTTGAGTCTAGCAGCAGCCGGGGAGTTCCCCAGTCACCATGGGTTGGCATTGTTGGAGCGGATGGGAGCAATCATTCGGGGGTAATGAGGCCTTCTGCCCCACGGAATTCTCAGGTCTGCCACCAACATCACTGTCCAGCTTGATTTGTAGCTGCGGCTGGCGGGGTGGCCGCGGTACCGATATGGTTACGGGCCAAACCAAGCCGAGAGCAGTTGCCATGTGGAAAACCATCAGCCCTGTGTGTCATCGGTTCACAGCTTTGCTGCTGCCGTTGCTGCTGGTCGCTTCAAAGGGCTTTGCCGGGTCCGCTGATGATGCTGGCGTCACGGCTGCCGAGGTGGCCCAGGCCGAGCGTTTCCGGGATAACGCCCTCGCGGGCACCCAGGCATTCGAATGGGTGGAGCAGCTCACCACTGAAATAGGGCCCCGGTTGGCCGGGTCCGAAAACGAAGCGCGTGCCCGCCAGTGGGCGGTGTCGGTACTGGAAGGTTTTGGCTTTGATCGGGTCTGGGTGGAGCCATTCACTTTGCAGGGGTGGGAGCGCGGGTTGGAACAGGGTCATGTGGTCTCTCCCTACCCGCAACCCCTGAGCCTTACTGCCCTGGGGGGTTCAGTCGCCACCGACGACGCAGGCGTTGAGGGAGAGGTGGCGTTCTTCTCCAGTCTGAGTGCCCTGGAGTCGGCCACCGAGGGCAGCCTGGAGGGGAAAATCGCCTATGTCGGCCACGCTATGCGCCGCACCCAGAACGGCTCCCATTACGGCTACTTTGGACGGCTGCGCAGGGAAGGAGCCAGTATCGCTGCCAGCAAGGGGGCGGCGGCTTTGATGATTCGCTCCATAGGCACTGACAGCCATCGCATGCCCCATACGGGTTCTATGCGTTACGACCCTGATTACCCTCGAATTGCGGCTGCTGCGCTCTCCAACCCCGATGCGGATCAACTGGAGAGAATGGCGGCCCGCGGTGAGCCTGTTCGCGTGCAAATGACCCTCACCCCCCGTTTTTTGGGCGAAGTGGATTCGGGCAACGTGATTGCAGATATAACAGGGAGTGAGGCACCCGATGAAATCGTCATCATTGGCGGCCACCTGGACTCCTGGGATCTTGGCACAGGAGCTGTGGATGACGGTGCTGGGGTGGCCATCACCATGGAGGTTGCCCGTCGTATCCTGGCCAGTGGCCAGCGACCCCGGCGCACCCTGCGGCTGATTCTCTGGGGCTCAGAGGAAGTCGGTCTGCTGGGGGGCAGGCACTACCTCGAAAATTATGCTGAGACACTCAAAAATCATGTAACCGGCACCGAAAGCGATTTTGGGGCTGGCAAGATCTGGCAGATGACCAGCCGCGTCGCCCCCGAGGCAAAGGGTGTGGTTGACCTGATAGGGGAGTTGGTGGCGCCCCTTGGCATAGCTCCCGGGGCCAATGATATTGAGAGTTCCGGCCCGGATCTCACCCCGATGGTACGGGCGGGTATGCCGGCGTTCCGCTTTGTCCAGGATGGCATGGATTATTTTGACCTGCACCATACCCCGGATGACACCCTGGACAAGATTGAGGATCGCAATCTGGATCAAAGTGTAGCCGCGTACCTGGTATTCGCCTGGATCGCGGGGAACACCACCATCAACGACTGGGGCTGGCGAAGCGTCGACTAGCGTTTGGTCAGAATGCCCGCTCTGAAGCCGGAATGGCGGCCAGCTGCTGCCGACCTGGGTTCACAGCAAATCAGGGTGGGTCAGGTGTCGGCGCTCGGCCAGGATTTGTTGCTGAATTTTTGACACGAAGTGGACGATCTGCTCGGTGAGAGCGTCCTGCCCGTCCTGGTAGCGGGCCCTGAGGCGATACTGCTCGGGCTCGTCTTCCCGTTCCTGGGGGATGCGTTTACAGCCCACCACTTCCGCGATTACCGATACCGGCGTATTGGTTGTGGGCAGTACCAGTGAGACCTCAATTTCGCTGCCCCGGTCCGCCGGGCGGGTGGTGGTGAAGGCTATGCCTGAACCGCTGATGTTCACCCGTCGCTTGCGCCGACGGTTTTCCGATACCGACAGTTCGTCGCGCACGGCGTCAATTTTATTGTTCAGCAATGACATGAATTGGGACAGGGTAGGTTGCTCGGCGGCACTGTCCGTGATGGCTTTGCCGATCTGCTGGTTGATTTCCAGCAGCGGGTCTTCCTCGGTTGGATCCATCGATACCGGACGCCATCCCATGAGCAGGCTGGTGTCTACCCTGAAATAGTCCCGACGCTCAATACTCATCGCGTCCAATCACCTCGTTGTTATGCTGGGGCGGACGACTCTTGGGTGGTCTAGGCCCCGTTATTTGGGCCGGAAATTAGCTGAATTCAGTCTGCAATAACAGGGTAAAAGTGCTGTATGTGGAGAAGTCCACACAAACGCGAGGCTAGTGCGTCGCTGATGTTACTGAAGGTGAGTTGGCAGCTTAAACAGGTTGCCTCGGCATCGAGGCCCACTCCAGAGCCCGCTGTCCCATTCACAAGGGGGCACGCTTAGGGTGGGGTTGTAGCAGTTTGTACCATGCCCTGTGGCTGCGGGATTAGCCTAAGCCGGAGGTGCCGACGGTTTGGGAGCCCAGGGCCGCCCCCGGCAGTATTCCCGGTTCTTGCACTGTTCGGTACAACCCCTGCAGGGCAGGGCATCACTGGGGGGTATGGGTTGCGCCATGTTGTCGGTCTCTGGTTGGCCGCGGTATTCCCCGGTCTCGACACACCGTGGGTCAGGTCGCTGCCGATTGTATTGAATCCCCAGTCTATCGCGATGACACCTGTCGGGAAGCGGTACGTGTGTCATCGACGATGGGGTAGGTCACCGGAATGATGATCTCATTGCGACGCATGAAAGGCAGGGTCCAGGGCGGGTTGTACTGATTGAGGGTAGGGGGCCCCAGGGTCTCGATACCCTTTTCGGCCAGAAACTCAGACAGCAGCTGCCACTGTTCATCGACGCTTTCCTCAGTCATCCGTCCACTGAACCGGATCACCGCTGCGTGGTAGGCCGGCTCCTGGACGAACCTGACGCGCTGGTCATTGGGTGCGGGCAGGTCTTCAAGTCCGAACTTGGCGGGCATAACGAAGGCCATCTCACCCCCGTTGTCGGCCGGCATGGTGCGCTGCACCGGTGCTGTCATTTCGATTTTCTGTTCCGCGGCGTTGCCACCGAATATGTAACCCGCCAGCAACCTGAAGCCGGAGCTTTCTCCGGATGCCATGTTGGTGGTGGCAAGCACTTTTGGTTCGTAGTAGCGGATCTCAACCCCGCTGTCGTCCCATGAAGCGACAAGTTCGTAGGCGGGTTCTTCGATTGCTGTGGCCAAGGCGGGCGCCAGGGCGGTCATCAGAAGCGCCAATCGGGCCAGAAAGTTGTTGAACATAGGTAGGCTCCCGTTCGCTGGAGAGGAATACGAAACCTACGGTTGTCTTAGTCATCGGATCAGCGCGGAAAGAGGCGAGGTTTACCTTTAACTGCAGTCGATGCTGGGGAAGACTCGCGGCTGACAAGGAGATGGGGGATGCCCAGCAGATGGGCTTTGAAGGCTTGGTAAGTATATGAATTTATTTAATAAAAAAATTTTTACTTAGGGGGATGCCTCGAATTACGGCCCGGCTGAATGGGCCCAATTCCCTGAAAAATTCAGATTCTTGCGAATCTGTAGGCCAGAATCCGACTCCAGGGCCGCCCAGTTTTTGTCCGGCTACCGTTGAGTTTGGACAGCTGTGAAGCCACTTTTTGGACTTTGACCAGCGGCTCAGTCCGCCCAACAGGTAAATCGGTATTGGGCCAGCTGCGACCACAGTTGTTCATGCAGTTGCGCTCCGGCCCCAGAGCGACCGGTCATATAGTCGACAGAGGTCTCAAGCTGCTGATGGGAGTCGAAGGATATGGTGAAAAAGAAATCGAGATCGTCTTTGTCGGTGTCCATGATGGGATGCCGGTAGCGTTTGCCCAGCGCACTCGCCCCGGAAATCAATTCCGCGCTTTGCAAGTAATCCGTCAATTCAGCAACTGTCTGCGCAAACGTCTCGGGTGGCACAGTAGGTTTTAGTTTCACAGCGCTCAATAGGTAATGCATGCTTATTCCCTCTACGCGACAGGCCAAGGATTTCTGCTATCCCCTGACCGGGGAAGGCCGAGTGTAAATCGCCGGTGAGGGTGGGAGGTAGCAAAAACCTACCCGGACTGTATGCCGTGGCTGTACGTTTATAGCCTTGGTTTGCCTCGCCCGGCGGTAAGTTGTCGAGGCCTGATTACTCCAGGGTGAATCGAAGTGCCGGACACCGGGAGTGCGCAGTGGCAAGCCCCATGTCTCTTCAGTTTGTATGAGTTGGCTGCATCCGGCAGGATTTCGAGTGATCACGCAAACTTGGGAGCGTGGGCCATGACCAAGGTTTTCACAGCACACAAAGTGCAGGACTACGAGAGCTGGAAGTCAAAATACGATGCCGACACCGAGCGCAGACAAGCAGCCGGCTTTCACGAAGGTGGGCATTTTCACTCAGCCGCTGACCGCAACCGTTTCCTTATCGTCTGGGATTCCGATCTGTCGATGG
>JAAXJC010000039.1:39497-44604 GCA_012270045.1 Luminiphilus sp. | reverse complement strand
GGCCGCCCCGGCAGCCGCCCCGGCCCCGGCAGAAGCAGCGGCTCCAGAATCGGTTTCGACAGATAACGCGGTGCTGTCACCCATGGTCGGCACCTTTTATCGCTCGCCCAGTCCGGATGCGCCGGCCTTTGTCGAGGTCGGCCAGTCGGTGCGGGTGGGCGACGTGCTGTGCATTGTCGAAGCAATGAAAATGATGAACCAGATTGAGGCGGATCGGGCGGGTACCGTCACCGCCATCCACGTCGAAAATGGCGAGCCGGTGGAGTTCGACCAGCCCCTCATTACCATTGCCTGAAGCCATTGGCCGTAACCCGGGAACCTGCCGGGGGCCAAAAGGAATTATCCGATGCTAGAGAGAGTTTTAATCGCCAACAGAGGCGAAATTGCCCTGAGAGTGCTGCGGGCCTGTCGGGAACTGGGCATAGAGACCGTGGCCGTTCACTCCAAGGCCGACCGTGAACTCAAACACGTGCGCCTTGCGGACCAGGCGGTTTGCATAGGCCCCCCGCCCTCGGCCCAGAGCTATCTGAACATTCCGGCCATCATCAGCGTTGCAGAAGTCACCAATGCCGACGGCATCCACCCGGGCTACGGATTTTTGTCCGAGAACGCCGATTTCGCCGAACAGGTGGAAAACAGTGGGTTTGTTTTTATTGGCCCCACCGCCGAGACCATTCGGATCATGGGTGACAAGGTATCGGCCAAGCACCAGATGAAGCGATCCGGTGTGCCCACGGTGCCGGGTTCCGAGGGTGCCATCCCCGACGATCCTGACGAGGTTTTGCGCATAGCCCGGGACATTGGTTACCCGGTGATCGTCAAGGCGGCTGCCGGCGGCGGTGGCCGTGGTATGCGGGTGGTACACAACGAAGAGGTGCTGCTGAGTTCCATTCAGGTGACCCAGTCGGAGGCCCAGGCGGCCTTTGGATCCCCGGTGGTGTATATCGAAAAGTTCCTGCAACGGCCGCGCCACGTGGAAGTGCAAGTGCTCGCCGACGGGCAGGGGAGTGCCGTCTATCTCGGCGACCGGGACTGCTCGCTGCAGCGCAGGCACCAGAAGGTGATCGAGGAGGCGCCGGCGCCGGGGATCGACGATCGGCTGCGCGCCGAAATCGGTGAGGCCTGTGTCCGGGCCTGCATTGACATCGGTTATCGGGGTGCGGGGACCTTTGAATTTCTCTATGAGGACGGCGGTTTTTACTTCATTGAAATGAATACCCGGGTACAGGTGGAACATCCGGTCACCGAGATGATCACCGGCGTCGACATTGTCCGGGAGCAGTTGTTGATCGCCTCGGGGGAAAAACTTTCCCTGCGCCAGGAGGACATCGGCTTCAGCGGTCACTCGGTCGAGTGCCGAATCAACGCCGAGGACCCCCGTAACTTTTTGCCCTCACCGGGTAAGATCAACACTTTCCACGCCCCGGGCGGCCCCGGGGTGCGGGTGGATTCCCATGTCTACAGCGGCTACACCGTCCCCCCCCACTACGACAGCCTGATCGGCAAACTGATCACCCACGGTGATACCCGTGAGGCGGCCCTGGCCAAGATGCGCCAGGCCCTCGATGAGCTGATTGTGGAGGGCATCCGCACCAACGCCGCCCTGCATCGGGAGTTGGTGGTGGATCCCTCGTTTATGGCAGGCGGTGTAAGCATTCACTACCTAGAGAGTAAGCTGGAACACGAGCGTTGACAGAGGCGGGCTGGCAGGAGCTGCGCTTCGCCACCACCCCGGAGAAGGTTGCCGAACTGGAGGACTGGCTGTTTCAGCACGGCGCCCTGGCCGTCACCCTTGAAGACGATGCCGACGAGCCCCTGCTGGAGCCCGGGCCCGGGGAAACCCCTCTGTGGCAGGCGATCAGGCTTGTTGGTCTGTTTGGGCAGGAGGCAGACCTCAAGGCGCTGGTCGATGGGGTGCCAGACCATTTGCTGGCCGACCCGGGTGTTCAGACCGAGCAGGTGCCCGATCGGGACTGGGAACGGGTCTGGATGGAGGAGTTCAAACCCATGAAGCTGGGTCGGCGGCTCTGGATCTGCCCCAGTTGGTGCGAGCCCCCTGATCCCGCAGCGGTCAACATCAACCTGGACCCCGGACTGGCCTTCGGCACCGGTACCCATCCCACTACTGCGCTTTGCCTGGGGCAACTCGATGATTGGGTTCGGCCGGGGATGACCGTGGTGGACTACGGCTGTGGATCCGGCATTCTCGCCATCGCCGCCCTCAAGCTGGGCGCCGCCAGGGCCCTGGGTGTGGACAACGATCCCCAGGCGATCACTGCGACCACCGAGAACCGATTGCGCAACGACGTACCCGCCGAGGCACTTGATGTTTGCCTGCCGCCGGAGGTTGCCGCCTATGGCCTGCAGGGCAGGGTAGACCTGGTGGTCGCCAATATTCTGGCCGGGCCCCTGTCCGAGCTTGCCCCCACCCTGGTTGATCTGCTCAGGCCCGGCGGACAACTGGTACTCGCAGGATTGCTGACCGAGCAGGCACCCGCGCTCATTGATGCCTACGCGCCGGATGTGTCATTGTCGGTGGCCGGTGAACAGGCCGGCTGGGCCATGCTGGCGGGAAGTCGGCGGCCCGGGTCGGTGCCCGGGTAGGGCTGTGACTGATGTCTGATGTGCTGACCCCCGTGCTGACCCCAGTGAAACGATTTTGGAGAAGCCCCTGGCATGAACGCTAGACCCTGCCCAGGCACATCCCGGTCCCGGTGGCAGCTCAGTGGGATAGCGTTAGTCAGTCTGCTGTTCGCCCTGATGCTGGCTGTTGCGGCCCGAGGTGAGCCGGAGACCCTGGTCGCGGTCGACCTGCTGTACGCCAGCAACCGGGTACCCCTGGCTGATCCAGCGGACGAAGAATACTTTTCCCAGGAGGCCGGCGGCCTGCACTTTGGCACCGCGACGGTGGTTCTGGAGCAGGACGATGACGGGGACTCCGGACAATGGCCTACGGTGGCCACGGACAGCATCGAGCCGGACTGGGTGACGGTGGAGCCGGCGGTGGAGGATGCACTGCCGGGATTGGTGGATGCCGTTGCCCGGGATCGTGGCTCGGATACCGCGCTGGTTTACGTCCACGGCTTTATGAAGAGTTTTTCCAATGCCGTTCGTGACCTGGGCAGTATTGTCTACGGCAGTCACTACGATGGCGTGCCCATTGTGTTTAGCTGGCCCGCCGGGACGACGCCGTTGGGCTATGAGGACGACACGCTCAGTTTGAGTGAGTCCATCCCCCAGTTGGCGGCTACCCTGATGGCGCTGTCCGAAGCCCGGGAAATAACAAAGATTCACCTGGTCGCCCACAGCATGGGCAATCAGGCGCTGCTGGCGGTCCTGACCCAATTCATTACATCGGGTGAGTTGCAGGCGCTCAATCTGGGGCAGTTAATCCTCTACGCCCCGGATATTGACCGGGAGACATTCCTGGCAGAGACCCTGCCGGTATTGAGCCAGGCGGGTATCCGGCCCACCCTTTACGTGGCTGAGTTCGACGTACCGTTGATGTCATCCCGGGTGGTCAATAACGGCCCCCGTCTGGGTGACGCCGATGCTGGTCTGGCGGTGGCAGCTGCCATGGACACTATCGATGCGACACCGGTTGCAAAATGGCTGGACCGGCATAATCATCACCTGACCCGGGGCTCCCAGGCCGATGTTGAATTGGTGTTGGGGGGTATTCCACCGGCCGACCGTCCTACGCTACGTGCCCGGGAGGGTCCCTCGGGTCGATATTGGGAAATTATAAAAGCGGAATAAATCCCCTATGGACAAACCGGTTGCAGAAGTTCTGGGCGCTGTATCGCAACTGTTTAGGCGTTGCTCCACAGGCCTGGCGCTGTCCGGTGGCACAGTTGTTCTCACCCTGATCGGGGGATGCGCCGGCTCGGGCATGAAATTGATGCCTGCCCCGGCTTTTGTCGATACCGAGGCCTACGAGGCCGCCGCCCAGGCCGCCTACGCCCGCTCGGATATGTCGGAGGTGCTGGAGATTTTCTACGCCTCGGATCGCAGCCCTCCCGACACCCCGGGCAGCTGCGACTACTCCAGGGTGCGAGGGGATCGACTGCGACTGGGGACCGCCAAAGTCAGCGTCGGCGACCCCGACTGGAGCGCCTCTGAGCTGCATGCGCACATCAGGGCCGGCGAGCAACTCACCATGCACTGCCAGGAAACCGATGAATTCGGGGCCCTGTACTCAACGCTCCCCCCCACCGAACAAGCCGGTATAGACGCCTATTACTCCACCAGCATGGAGGATCCCGTCAGGGCTCCAACCGTGGCGTTTGCCCGCCAGATCGATGCCCAGATGGCGATGTCCGGACTGCAGGAGGTCACGATCTTTGTCTCGGGTTTGGCCACCACCTTCAGTGAGAGCATGGAGCAAGCCGCAGGACTGCACGAATTTGTCCTGCGCCGCGGGGCGACCGTGTCCTTTGCCTGGCCCGTGGGCAGCAGCCCGTTATCTGCCAACAAAGACCGTATCAACGGTCGCGTCAGCGCCCGATCCCTGCGTAACCTGCTGTTGCTGCTGGCGGACCAGACTGCCGCAGAGCGCATCAATATCATCGCCTACAGCGGCGGCGCCGATGTCGCCGCCTATGCCCTGTACCAGTTGCGGCTGTCCTATACGGGGCAGAGCCCAGAGCGGCTGCGCAGTGACCTGCGACTGGGCAATATCATTCTGGCGTCCCCGGACGCCGACTACGTTGAGTTCCGGAACATGTTGCTGGATGGGCTGCTGGATATGGCCGATAGCTTCACGGCCTATATCAACCCCAGTGACAAGGTGGTGATGTTCTCGGAAAAGCTCTCGGCAGGGGCGCCGCGCCTGGGCAACCCCGGACAGGTCAGCGAAGTGGAAAAACAAATCTATCGCGAGAGCCGGAAAATCGATTTCGTCAGCCCAGAAGAGGGTGAACGCATTCTGGGCACCACGGACCCCTTTGGGCACCAGTATTGGTATCGCAATCCCTGGGTGAGTTCTGATGTGCTGCTGCGCCTGATGACCGATTTGCCCCCCGCCCAGCGGGGTCTGATACGCCAGGAAGACCGGGCCGTGTGGGATTTCCCCGAAGATTACCCGGCGCGGTCGGAGCAACTGATG
>JAAXJC010000039.1:27198-39397 GCA_012270045.1 Luminiphilus sp. | reverse complement strand
GGGCAGCCGGATCAGCGCAGAAAATGACGGGTCGTCCCCGGCGACTTGGGCACGGGCTGTAATGTCGTGGGCTGCCTTGACCTCTGCAAAGGGCAAGGCGGTGTCGATGACACCGCGTTCGTACATCATTTGGTCAAGAAGCCCGTTGGCTAAAAACCGGTAATCCCAGGCCCCACCCGCATCGATGGCCTGAATGTGATGAAGGATTGATGTCGTGCAGTTGTGGGTCAGGGCGTTGTACCAGTCCGGCTGGTCGGCCAGGCGATTCACTTCGACGGCGTAATCCTCAAGTAGGCGCCTGGCCTCTGCCTTACCGGCGGGCAGTGGGTAGCGATAGACCACCTCACCCCGGTGGTTGGTCCGCAGGGCAATGACGTCTTGTTCGTCGGCGAGAACATAGGCCAGTTCAAATTGGCGGAAAAACCCCCGCACCGCGGAGTAGTCTTCGCCCACTTCCTTGCGGGTCTCGATGGAAATGGCCAGGGGCGCCTGGTCCATAAAAGTCCAGGCCATCACGGTGTGGGCGATCAGGGGTGAACCCCAGTAGGACAGGTACAGGTCGACACCGCTGATTTTCGACAGGTCGTACTGGCGGGTCTCCCATGTTGGGTCGAAGTCGTGTTCGGAGCGATACCGGAAGTTCCGCAGATTGGAGACGGTCATGATGTCACCGTCCCAGGCAATGCGCGGTGTGCGCGCGACCGAGGGTTCCCAATCTCGGTCATTGCTTGGGGCCAGGGTCTGCCACCAGGTCAATACGGCCAAGACCGCCAGGTTGGCGTGGATCAGGCCTCTTGCGAAGGAGGGGGCCCGGTGTATGAGCCACAGGCACGCCGTGGCAAAGCTCAGGACCAGACCCAGCCTGAGTGCTTCCGGGCCCGGACCATCGAACCACAACGCCGCGCCGCTCCAGCCGATAGCCAGCAAGGTGATCAAAAAGCCGATAAAGCGGGTCAACAGGGCCATGGCTACATTCTGCCCCCAGGGAGCGGGGGGTGAATAGCCGCAGGGGCTTTTAAATGGCGGTTGTGATCAGCCCTGGGCGAGGAGTTCACGCAGGTCGATCAGTGCGGCGTTGGCCCGGGAGATATAGTTCGCCATCACCAGGGAGTGGTTGGCCCACAATCCAAAGCCCGAGCCATTCAGGATGATGGGGCTCCATACGGTGGCCTGGGTGGCCTCCAGTTCCCTGATGATCTGCTGCAGGCTGACCCGGGCGTTCTTCTTGTCCAGAACGTCGGCAAAGTCCACCTCCGCCGCCTTAAGGAAATGAATCAGTGCCCATGCGGCGCCCCGGCTCTCATAAAAGACATCGTCTATTTCCAGCCACGGGGTCTGTATTTCCAGTTCCATGGGTTCATTGGTAGACGCTGCGGCGTCGGGGTCCCCGGCCAGGTCAGTATTCAGCCGACGTTGGCCCACGCTGGCCGACAGTCGTTGGGACAGGCTGCCAAGGCGCTTCTCGATCATGCTCAACCAGAAGCCCAGGTTGTCCGCCCGGGCATAGAACTGGGCTCCGGCGGCGCCCTGCTGGGGCAGGCGCGCCAGGTAGGCCTTGAGGTAGCGGCTGGCATCACGGTATTCACTCTCGGAGGACGGCAGCACCCAGCTGTCGGACTGGAAGTTAATCCGGGGTTCCGCCAGGGTCAGGTCGGCATCTTCCCGGGACTGGCTCTGGGAGCGACTCAGTACCTCTCGCAGTGCCCGGGCCAAATCCCGGGACTGAATGAGTGCCCCGTATTCCCAGTTGGGCATGTTGTCCATAAACAGGCCCGGGGGAAAGATATCGTTGTGGGTGTAGCCGCCGTCTTTCTCCAGCAGCGTGTCGATGACGGCGATCAGGGCCGCGGTGGTGGTCGTGCCCGGTACCACGGTTTGGCCTGCCGCAGCTGCGTACTGCTGGGCCTTGTCATTGACGTTGAAGTCCTCCGGCGCGGCGCTCCACCAGATGCCCAGCACCAACATCGCCAGCACATAGATCGCGGCCACTCCGCCGATCAGGCCACCGACCCGACCGTCAAGTTTGTCCAGGCCCGACAACATCAGGGAGTCCCTGGCCTGTTGAAAGAAGCCACTGATCCTTGCCGTTATGGACATATTGTCGGGTCCCTCAGTGATGGTGGTGGTGCCCCGTGGGCTCCGCCTGTCGTTGGACCGGCGCAGCGACACAACTGCTATCCTCCCCGGAATGGATGCAAATCTCCACCTCGCTGTCGGGTGCCGGCATGGTGGCAATACCCATTAGCATCAGGTGCGCTCCCCCCGGGGCCAGTTCCAGGGACTCACCGGCCGCCAGCTGTACCTCACCCATGGCCACCATGCGCACCTGATCGCCGCTCTGGCGGCTTTCATGCAGGCTGGTATCTGCGGCCACGTCTGAACTGGCGCCGGTAACGCGAACGGCCTCGCTGCCACCATTGGTAATCCGGCCATAGGCGGCGGTCATGGTCTGGGTGGGCGGCATGGCGCGCACCCAGAACCCTTCAAGGACCAGCTCGGCGGCTGCCTGCTGGCTCCCCGTCATCACAATTAACAGCGCAAGGTATCGGATCAGGGGGTTAGCTGATGTTCCTGGCATGGGTCCGGATCTCCTTGGGACAGCCTTGGGCTCAAAGGGTCTGTGGGTCCTGGACTACCCGATCCAGGGCTTCCAGAACAATATTGCGGGTCAGCAGTTGGGGCAGCAGGAAGGGCTCGCCCTTGCCGTCTGCGGGATACATGACGTACAGGGGTATGCCACTGCGGCCATGGCTGTTGACGAACTCGCCAATCACCGGATCGTACTGGGTCCAGTCGGCCACCATGTAAACCACGCCCCGGTCCGCAAAGGCGGCGCCCATTTCCTCGGTGAACAGTACGGCCTGCTCGTTGGCGAGGCAGGTGATACACCAGTCCGCCGTGACATCGACAAACACCGGCACGCCCTCGCTGCGCAAGCCCGCGAGGGATTCCGCCGACCAGGGTACCGTGCCCTCACGACCGGCGATCTCGGTTGCGCCAGTGGGTCCGCGCAGGGTAGCCAGCAGGACGGCGATACCGAGGCAGAGAACGGCCATCGAACGACGGAGCGCGCTGCCCCGGTATAGCCACAGTCCCAGGGCCAGCATGACCAGGCCTGCCAGGGCTGTCGCCATGGTATCAACGCCCGCCTGTTTGCCCGCCACCCACAACAGCCAGACCGCGGTGGCGTAGAGCGGGAAGGCCAGTAACTCCTTGAGGGTTTCCATCCAGGGACCCGGTCGCGGCAGGGCGCGCCGGGCCAGGCTGCTGTAGCTGAGCAGTACCATCGGACTGGCCATGCCCAGGCCCAGGGCGACAAATACCGACAGCGCGATGGCGGTGGGTTGGGTCAGGGCAAAGCCCAGTGCCGAGCCCATGAACGGGGCGGTGCAGGGACTGGCTACCACCACCGCCAGCACGCCGGTAAAAAAGCTGCCTTTGCCGCCGTCCTGCCCCGCCAGACCGCTACCCAGGTTCATCAAACTGCCACCGAACTGCACCAACCCCGACAGGGACAAACCCATGGCCGCGAACAGATAGGCCAGGGCGATGACGAAGCCCGGGGACTGCAACTGGAAGCCCCAGCCAATGGCGGACCCCATCCCCTGCAGGGTGATCAGCACCGCGGCGACGGCGACAAAACTGGCAACCACCCCGAACAAATACCACCAGGCGTGACGATGGTGGCTGCTGGGCTCGCCGGTGGCAAAGCCCAGTACTTTCAGCGAAAGGATGGGAAAGACACAGGGCATGGCGTTGAGAATGATGCCGCCCATGAAAGCGAACAGCAGCGCCAGCCACAGGGCGGGGTCGTCATTGGTGGCCGAGTTGGTTGTGGCAGCCGTGGGCGCAGCGGTAGCAGACCGTTCGCCCGTATCGGGGGTTATTGCGCCGCTGGCGGCATCGACCAGAAAATTTTGGGTGTGGGGGGGGTAGCATAAACCCGCATCGGCACAGGCCTGATAGGTGACCGACAGCCGTGCAGGCCCGCAACTTCTCTCCGCCAGCAGGCGGAGATCGGCATAGTTGTAGTAGACCTTAACATCGCCGAAAAACTCATCGGTTTTTTCCAGGGCGGGGGAGAATTCAAAGCGCGTGGGCACCGTGCCGTCGGCATCTTCCAATGTCGCTTTGAAACGATGCTGATAGAGGTAATAGGCATCCTCTATCTGCCAGTACAGGCGCAGTGACCCATCATCCGACCGCTCTACCTCAAGGCGATAGGCTTCATCGACGGGCAGGAACTCGGCGGATTTTGCCACCAGGTCGCCAAGCCCCTGGCCCTGTGCCCAGAGCGGGACCAGTAGCAGCAGCAGTGCCAGTCGGCGGAGGACAGAGCGAGGCATGGTGCCCTCAGTCCCTGTCGGCGTAACGCAGCCGGGTGCCGTGATCCAGGGACAGGCGGATCTCCTCGGGGCTGAGGGCCTCGGGGAAATAAACACCCGAGACCTTGGCGTCCATCAGGCTGGCGCCCTCAAGATTGGTCTCGCGAAAATCGATGCCGGACAGGTCGGCGTTGCGGAAATAGGCGTTGGAAAAATCCAGCCCCCGGGCGTTGAGCTTGCGCAGATCCCGGCCCCGGTAGTCACCACTTTTCAGATGGCTGGTATCCATATCGTCCCGGTTGGCGTTAAAGGCATCCACGTCCTCATGCCGCAGCATCTGGTACAGCGGATCAGGCTTGATCGCCGGTTTGGTATCTTGCTCACTCATGCTTCTATTCCGTCCATCGGTCAATCCATCCGTGTATCAACAGCGCTGGCTTTGTTTCTCCGAGAAAAAGTTCAATCGCCAAAGAATTCCCGTCGCAGGGTCCGATATTCCTCGGGCCGTAATCGAGGTCCAAAAAACTTTACGACCTCTCCTGCTGCCCGCACCGCAAACTCTGCTGCCCGCCCGTAGTCCTCGCCCCTGGACAGGGCGTACAGGAAGGCGCCAGCGAACATATCCCCAGCACCATTGGTGTTGACAGCATCCACCTTGTGGGCGTCAACCTCAAAGGTCTTTGAGCCATCAAAAGCGATCGCCCCTCGGGCCCCCAGGGTGATCACAAAGCTGCTGGCCACCTGTCGTATGGCCGACATGGCCGCCTCCAGGTCGTCGGTTTTGCCCCACTCCAGGGCCTCCGCTTCATTGCAGAATACGAGGTCCACCCCGTTGCCGACCATCTCTTCCATGTTGTCCCGGAAGTACATCACCATGCCCGGGTCGGAGAAACTGATGGCGGTCCTGACCCCGTTCGCCTCGGCCACCTGTCGGGTGTGCAGCGCGGCCGCATGGCCGGTGGGGGAGGTCACCAGGTAACCTTCCAGGTAAACCCACTCGGAGGCGGCGATGGCCCGGTCATCAACCTCTGCCACCGACAGGGTTTCCGATACGCCCAGATAGGTATTCATACTGCGCTCGGCATCGGGGGTGATCAGCACCAGGCATTTGCCGGTGGTGCCACCGCCGCGCTTGTCGTGCAGGCTGTGGGCGACGCCGGATGCTTCCAGGTCCGCCAGATAGATGTCGCCGTCGGCGTCATTGGCGACTTTGCAGCTCATGAAAGTGGGCGCTCCAAACAGCGCGGTGGCGATCATGCTGTTGCCCGCGCTGCCTCCGGAGGCGTGATTGGCGCGCACCAGGTGCCCGGTGAGGTGGTCCAGTAATTCGGCCTGCCGGCTTTCCTCAACCAGGGTCATCACCCCTTTTTCAACCGACATGGCGGTGAGTTCGGCATCGTTGACCTGTATTTCGGTATCGACCAGGGCTGCGCCAATGGCGTAGGTGGCATACTGTTTCACGGGGAAAGTCCTGCGGGGAATAGTTCTGAACGCGCATGATAACCGATGTGGGCAATCCGGGTGCGGCGCTCGCTGGTATAAATACGGCCAGCTGAGCCGCGCTGCGGCTGTACCGGGCCAAGCGGTGTAAACTGCATTCGGTCTGCCGCGCCGGCGGTACCCGTCCCGGTAGCGCCGGGACATTCATTCCTCAAACAAAGAGACATCCTGTGCCGCTGGTTCTGAAACAGCTTGTCCAACGCCTGCACCGCCATGAGAAACCGGTGCGCAGCTTTGGCAAGGTTACTCGCCGGGCCGCTGTCGCCATCGTATTGCACGAGATCAACGGGTCAGTTTGCCTGTTGATGATTCGGCGCGCCCAGCGTGTGGGCGACCCCTGGTCGGGCCATATGGCGTTCCCGGGCGGACGCCGGGACCCGGAAGACAGGGATGATCGATTCTGCGCTGTTCGGGAAACCCGGGAAGAGATTGCCCTGGACCTCGATGCCCTGGGGACCGAAATCTGTGCCCTGGGTGACGTCAATACCGGCTGGCGCGCTGACCGCCCCGAAATGCTGGTCACCCCCTTTGTTTTTACCGTCGATCAGCTGCCGACCCTGGAACTCAATCACGAGGTCGACAGTGTTGTCTCGGTGCCCCTGGCTTTCCTGCTGGATCGGGGCAACCGGGTGCCCCTGAACCGGGACTGGCGGGCTACCCAGGTGGAGTCCGACTCTTACCTATTTGATGACCACCGCATCTGGGGATTGTCCCTGATGATGATCGATGAATTGATCGAGGCCGTAGAGCGCTGATCAGGGGCCGTCCTCTTGGGGTGGTTCCTGTTCGGGCAGCAGACCTTCCTGGCCACGCAAAAAGCTGCGGGTATTGAGCATCAGTTCCCGGACTTCCGGGTCCTCTTCAGCGGCGCGCTTCAGGCTTTCGACACCCGCGTCGCCGGCCAGATAACTCCGCAGAAGGTCCAGCAGCACCGGATTCATG
Organism: Luminiphilus sp.; assembly: GCA_012270045.1. Taxonomy (GTDB): domain Bacteria; phylum Pseudomonadota; class Gammaproteobacteria; order Pseudomonadales; family Halieaceae; genus Luminiphilus. Next base: position 32,630 of record JAAXJC010000039.1, on the reverse strand, counting down.
TCGGGCTGTTGATCCCAGCGCGTGGTGCCGGGGACCAGGTTACCCCGGACCGTGTTGCCCGATACCTGCAGGAAGTAGCCGCCGCAACTCGATAGCTGCCAGTCCCCAGGCCGGCCGAAACTGATGTTCGGAGTTGATGGGTTAAAGCCATCGTCAGGGGGCTCGCCAATGCTTTGCAAGGCCAGTACCCAGCGGCTGCCAGTGGGAAATCCTGATACGTCGGGTCGACAGTAGTTGTGGGCGCGGAACCATACCCGTATCTCTTCATGCCAGTCCGGACCCGCAAAGCTTTCCTCTACGGCCAGGTCTGCCGAATTGCCCCGTATACGCGTTACCTCCGCTAGTACAACAAAATCCGAGCGCTCGACAATTTCGGTAAAGCTGCCCTGCCACAGGCAACTGCAGTGGTCGGCGGGCTTGTGGGTCGCTTCTTCACCCAGGCCGAATTGGGGCGTCAACAACAAGGCCGCCAGGGCGATCGCCGCTGCGGCAGTAGATGTATTGCGCAGGGAGGTCAGGGGGTTACCGCTGCAGTAGCCTGGCCGCCTCCAGGGCAAAGTAGGTCAGGATGCCATCCGCCCCCGCCCGCTTGAAGGCCAGCAGGGATTCCAGGGTGACCGCCTCCCGGTCCAGCCAGCCATTGGCGAAGGCGGCCTGGTGCATGGCGTATTCACCACTGACCTGATAGGCAAAGGTGGGGGCCCGTAACTCGTCTTTTACCCGACGCACCACATCCAGGTAGGGCATGCCGGGCTTGACCATGATCATATCGGCCCCCTCGCCCAGATCCAGCGCGCATTCGTGCACCGCCTCATCCAGGTTGGCCGGATCCATCTGGTAGGTTTTCTTGTCCCCACCTTTCAGGTTGCCCGCAGACCCCACGGCGTCCCGGAAGGGGCCGTAATAGCTGGAGGCATATTTGGCGGCGTAGGCCATGATCAGCGTGTTCACGTGACCGTCGGACTCCAGGGCCGAGCGAATGGCGCCGATACGTCCGTCCATCATGTCCGATGGGGCAACGCAGTCGGCCCCGGCGGCGGCGTGGGACAGGGCCTGCTTGACCAGGGTCTCGGTCGTCACGTCATTGAGCACGTAGCCCTGCTCATCGATGATGCCGTCTTGACCATGGGTGGTGTAAGGATCCAGGGCCACATCGGTCATGATGCCCAAGTCGGGTACCGCATCTTTGAGCGCCGCTACCGCCCGTTGCACCAGCCCGTCGGGGGCAAAAGCCGCCTCGGCCAGCAGGGATTTGTGCTCGGCACCGACGACGGGGAACAGGGCAAAGGCGGGCACCCCCAAGTCCACCGCCTCCCGGGCCTGTTCAATGAGTAGGTCAATACTGAGGCGCTCAATACCTGGCATGGAGGCGACGGCCTCGCGCTCGCCGCTGCCCTCCAGTACAAATACCGGGTAAATCAGGTCTGCGGGGCTCAAGGTGTTTTCCGATACCAGCGCCCTGGCAAAGGGGCGGGCCCGTAACCGGCGCATTCGGGTTGCCGGGAACGCTGCTCGGGATGTTGTCATCGTGGGCTCCTCACAGGTTGGCGAAAGCGGTCGCTGCCGCGTCAATGGTCGCTTCGATGTCGGCATCGGTGTGGGCCGAGGACATAAACCCTGCCTCAAAGGAGGCGGGGGCCAGATAAACACCATTGTCCAGCATCTGGTGGAAGAAGCGGCTGAAGCGCTCGGTGTCGCTGTCGATCACCTGTTGATACTGGGTCACTTTGGGAACGTCGGTAAAAAAGCCGCCAAACATGGTGCCCGCGTGGTTGGTGGTAAAGGGAATGCCGGCCCGGTCCGCGGCGGCCTGCATGCCGGCCACCAACTGGCTGGTATGGCGGAATGGTGCATCGTAAAAGCCATCACGTCCGATAATTTTCAGGCAGGTCAGCCCGGCGGCCATGGCCACCGGATTCCCCGACAGTGTGCCGGCCTGGTAAACCGGACCCAGGGGAGAGATATGTTCCATGATGTCCCGACGGCCACCGAAGGCACCCACGGGCATGCCGCCACCGATGACCTTGCCAAAACAGGTCAGGTCCGGCGTGATGCCCAGCCAACCCTGGGCGCACTGGGTGCCAAACCGAAAGCCGGTCATGACCTCGTCAAAAATCAGCACCACCCCGTGCTGGCTGCACAGTTCCCGCAGGGTCTCCAGAAAGCCCGGCTCCGGCAGGATGCAGTTCATATTGCCCGTGATCGGCTCAATGATGACGCAGGCCAGATCCGACGCAATTTCATCGAAGGCCTGTTGCAGCGCCGCCGTATCGTTGAAGGGTAAGGTCACCGTGTGCTGGGCCAGCACCTCGGGTACGCCGGGGGAACTCGGCACCCCGAAGGTCAGCGCCCCGGATCCTGCCTTGATCAGCAGAGAGTCGGAATGGCCGTGGTAGCAGCCTTCAAATTTAATGATTTTGTCGCGGCCGGTTGCTCCGCGGGCGAGGCGCAGGGCGCTCATGGTGGCCTCGGTTCCAGAACTGCACATGCGCACCAGTTCTACACTGGGCACGTAGTCGATGATCAATTCGGCGACTTCGCACTCGATCTCTGTGGGGCAGCCGAAACTCAAACCGGTCTCGGCCGCTCGGATGACCGCCTCCCGCACCTCGGGATGGTTGTGACCCATGATCATCGGGCCCCAGGACAGCACGTAGTCGGTGTAGCGATTGCCGTCGGCGTCCCAGATGTAGGCACCCTCGGAGCGCTCCATGAAGCGCGGCGTACCACCGACGGCCTTGAACGCCCTGACCGGCGAATTGACGCCCCCGGGTATGGTTTGCTTGGCGCGCTCAAACAACGTTTCAGATCGGTTCATGTCACCTCAGTTCATATAGATCGACAGTTAGCAAAGTATCGCAGGGCTCAGTCTGTGCAAAAAGACCTGCATCAGAACGGGCGCAGGTAAACCAGCCCAATGATGGCGAACAGGGCCAGCACCGGGGCTTCGTTGAACACGCGATAGAAAACGTGGCTTTTGTCGTCTTCGCCGCGCTGGATACGGCCGGTATAGACGCCGCACTGCAAATGGTAGCCGATCAGGAAGACCACGCCGGTCAGTTTGAGTTGCATCCAGGTCGCGGACAGGTAGTAATCCATTTGATAACTGAGGCGCCACAGTCCAAAAATGACCGTGAGCACCATGAAGGGTGTCACAAACCGGAACAGCTTTCGGGCCATCAGCGCCAGGGTGGCTTTGGTCGCGGGGTCGTCAGCCTGTGCGTAGTAAACGAAGATGCGGGGCAGGTAGAAGATACCGGCAAACCAACACACCATGAAAATCACATGAAGGGCCTGCACCCAGAGCATGGCATCCTCGACGTATAATCCCCAACATCAGAACTGCCACCATATCAGAACCGAGGTCAGTCATGGTTAGTGTAGGCATCGTAGGCGCCACAGGATACACGGGTATCGAGCTGTTGCGTCTGCTGTTACGGCACCCCGAGGTCGCGGTGCGCACAGTCACGTCCCGCAGCGAGGCCGGTCGCCGACTGGATGACCTGTTCCCGTCCCTGCGCGGCCAGACCGACCTGAGCTTTGTGGCACCTGACCAAGCGGATTTGCAGGCCTGTGATCTGGTGTTTTTTGCCACCCCCCACAATGTTGCAATGGGCAGCGTGCCTGCTTTACTTGATGCCGGGGTCCGGGTCATTGACCTGTCCGCGGACTACCGGCTGCGTGATCCGGAGCTGTGGTCCCGTTGGTATGGCGAGGCCCATGCCAGCCCCGAGCTGTGTCAGCAGGCGATTTACGGTCTGCCCGAGTTCAACCGGGACCGTCTGGGGGATGCCCAACTGGTAGCCTGCCCGGGGTGTTATCCCACCGCAGTGCAGCTGGGCTTCATGCCGCTGTTGGCCGGTGGTCATGTCGAGCCCGGGCAGTTGGTCGCAAGCTGTGCCTCGGGGGTCAGCGGCGCTGGCCGACAGGCGAAGATCGCCGGGCTGTTCACGGAAGTCGGAGAGAATTTCAAAGCCTATGGCGCGGCGGGCCACCGTCACCTGCCGGAGATGGAGCAGGGGCTGCAACAGATCGCCGGTACACCTGTCAGCCTCACCTTTGTCCCCCACTTGCTGCCCATGAGCCGGGGTATCCTCGCAACCCTTTTTGGCCAGCTGCGGTCGGCATCCGACGATGTTCAGGGCCTGTTCGAATCGGCCTACCAGCAGGAGCCCTTTGTCGACGTTTTGCCGGCGGGGCAGTTGCCCGAGACTCGATATGTGCGGGGCTCCAATCGTTGCCAGTTGGCGGTAACGCAACCCCAGGGTCGTGACACGGTGGTTGTGACAGTGGCCATTGATAACCTCACCAAGGGGGCCTCCGGTCAGGCGGTGCAGGTAATGAACATCATGCTGGGTTTACCGGAGGTCGTCGGGCTGGACGGTATTCCGGTGGTGCCCTGAGCTGGCTTATGGCGCGCCATCACCATCGTACGGTCATACGCCGGGAGCATCCGGCACGGGCACGCGTGTTGCGGCTGCTGTTTGGTCTTGCGCTCGTTGCAGCATTGGCAGGCGCCTACTACTGGGGTCACCGAACGGGGTCGGTGCGGCTGGCTCCTTTCAGCGACGGCAGCGAGGTATTGCACAGTCGCATTGCTGAACTGGAGACACGGGCAGAGCTGGATCAGGAGGCCCTCAAGCAGCTGACCCGGGATCTCGCCAACAGCCGCAGCGTCATTGACGAGTTGGAAGGCGAACTGACGTTCTACCGGGAGGTGATGGCTCCGGAAGAAAGTCGCGGAGGGGTGGTACTGCGGGTGCCCAGGTTTTTGGCAACTGCGGACCCGGGGCGGTGGCGCTACGAGCTGGTGGTTCAGCAGGGCAGGCCCACCGAAAGCCGGCATGTGGGAGAGCTCAAGGTGCGTTTGGTGGGCCAGGCACTGGGGCAGCCTGTAGTGCTCGATTTGCCCGATCTGGATGACAATCTGGCCGGGGAGCCGCTGCCCCTCAATTTCCGCTACTTCCAGCGCTTCGAAGGTGAGCTTAATTTACCCCCGGAATTTGTCCCGGAACGGGTCGAGGTCGATATCGTTTTGCAAAAACCCCGCTCAGATGGCGTAGTCCAGGCCCATGACTGGAGCGATGTTTTGGTGTATACCTCCGGATCAACCATCCAAGAATGATTGGAGACATCAATGATGGGACGTAAAGAAAGCCGCCCCCTGACCAGTGTTCAGGGTACGACAACATTGATAGCGCCGGATGCGGTGGTTACCGGCGACATCACTTTTTCTGGGAACCTTGACGTTGAGGGCCGGGTGGTGGGTTCCATTGCATCGGCAGAGGGCAAGGAGTCGATGCTGCGTGTCATGGAAGGTGGTTGTGTCGAGGGCTCGGTCAATGTGCCCTCCGCCATGGTCAATGGCTCTGTAAAGGGCGACATTCACTCGGCCGAGCGGCTGGAACTGGCCAGCAGGGCGGAAGTCGATG
>JAAXJC010000039.1:0-27098 GCA_012270045.1 Luminiphilus sp. | reverse complement strand
GGCGACATTCACTCGGCCGAGCGGCTGGAACTGGCCAGCAGGGCGGAAGTCGATGGCGATGTCTATTACAACCTGATCGAAATGGCGGTGGGTTGTAAGGTCAACGGCGGCCTGCGCCATGTCAGTGCACAGGTAGAGGACTTCGCCGTCGAGCGGGAGAAGCGGCTCGCTGAAGAGCAGCAGTAGCCAGGCCGGGGTTTGCCCTCTGGGGCTATTGGCATTCTGCTGGGTGAGTGCTTGGGTTACAATTTAAAGCCTTAAACCTGATGGGTGGTAGCAGTGACGGTTGTTGAAGCCTTTGATCCCAATGAAATTCGCCTGAGCGACAACGCCGTGCGCAAGGTGGCCGACCTGGTTTCCGACGAAGGCAACCCAGCCCTGCAGTTGCGTGTTTACATCACTGGCGGCGGCTGTTCCGGATTCCAGTACGGCTTTACCTTCGATGAGGATCGGGCCGAAGATGACTGGGTGATAGAGCGGGACGGCGTTGTCGCAGTGGTCGACGCCATGTCTTACCAGTACCTGGTGGGTTCGGAAGTCGATTACACCGAGGGCCTTGAGGGCGCTCGTTTCGTAGTTAACAACCCCAATGCCGTGACCACCTGCGGTTGTGGTGCCTCCTTTTCCATCTAGGGCTGATTCTTAACCGCTGAGGGGTGGCGGCGCTTGTCCGCATCCCGGGACTGGCTCGGTCAGGCGGGAAACAGGCCGCCCAGAACCCGATAGCCCGAGGCCCCGGTGACACTGGGTTCGTTGCCGGGCAGCCCGTCCAGGGTCCTCGATGCCAACCAGGCAAAGGCGGCGGCTTCCACCCAGTCGGGTGCGATGCCCAGTCCTTCGGTGGTGGTGACCTGGGCCGGGGCCAGCAGATCCCCCAACCGCTCCATCAGAAAGCCGTTGCTTGCACCGCCGCCACAGACCGCGAGTTGCGCCAGGGGCTCCAGATCCAGTGCTCCGGCGATGGATCGGGCGGTCAATTCCAGCAGGGTGCGCTGGACCGTTTCGGGGTCGGCTGCTGAGGCGGTGCCGAGTCGGGCCTTCAGCCAGGCCATGTCAAAGTATTCGGGGCCGGTGCTCTTGGGTGCCGGGGACGAGAAGTAGGGTTCGTCCAGCAACCGCTGCAACAGGTCTTCATCAACGGCACCTGAGCGGGCCCACAGGCCGTCCCGGTCAAAGGCCTCTCCTTGATGCTGTCGCACCCAGGCATCCATCAGGGTGTTACCGGGACCGCTGTCAAAACCGGAAACAGTACCGCGGTCGTCAAAGAGGGTTACATTCGCAATGCCCCCGATGTTGACCACTGCCGTGGCGTTGCCCCGGATCCCGAAGGCGGCCCGGTGGAAGGCGGGTGCCAGCGGCGCACCCTGACCCCCAGCCGCCATATCCCGTCGGCGGAAGTCGGCCACGGTGAGGACCCCGGTCAATTCCGCGATTCGGTTCGGGTCACCGATCTGCAGGGTGAAACATGACGCTTCGTTGGGGCGGTGCCGGACGGTTTGGCCGTGGCTGCCGATCGCGGCCACCTGGTCGATACCGATAGCCGCATAACCAATGACAGTGAGAGCCGCTTTGGCAAAGACATCGGCGATCTGCCGGTCGACCGCACCCAGGCGGTCGATTTCATTGATGCCCGGTTGGGACAAGCCCAGGATGGCCTCGCGTAAATCCTCGGGGTAGGGCTCCACATGGCTTGCCACCACATCCATATGGCCGGCACCGAGGTCCAGTACCACGGCGTCCACACCATCGACACTGGTACCCGATATCAATCCAACGAAGTATCGGCTGTCACTCACTCGCCACCGGTGCTGCCCGCAGTCTGGCCCATGGCCAGCCGATTGTCCCGCTCCAGGGCAGCGAGCTGCTGCAGGGGTACCTGTACCTGTGACCGAAAACGGGGCAACTCGCTATCGGGTAACGATTTAGCCTTGGGCAGGGTTTTGTGAACCTGCCGCGGGTTGCGGTGTACCCCGTTGACCAGGAACTCGTAGTGCAGATGGGGCCCGGTGGCAGACCCTGTTGAGCCCACGGTGCCAATGATTTCACCCTGGGTGACTCGCTGGCCGTTTTTCACATGGCGCTTGTGCAGGTGCAGGTAGTGGGTCCGGTAGGTCTCACCGTGCTGGATAAAAATATAATTGCCGTTCGGGCGTGTATAGCCGGCTTCTATCACGCGACCGTCACCCGCCGCATACACCGGTGTACCCCTGGGTGCCGCATAGTCGGTGCCCCGATGGGGCCGGCGGGTCTTGTGAATGGGGTGCAGCCGGTTGGGATTGAAGTTGGAACTCACTCGGGTGAAGTCCAATGGCGCCTTGAGGAAGGCCTTGCGCATACTCACGCCGTCCCGATTGTAGTAGCTGACGTCGCCCTGGCTGTCGGTAAACCGGAACGCGTCGTAGGTCTGGCCACGGTTGGTAAACGCCGCAGCGACTACATCGCCGTCGGCGTATTTGCGGTCATCCAGCCATTGCTCCTCAAAGACCAGTTCAATGGTATCGCCAACCCGGGGATCCAGGGCGAAATCAATCACACCACCGAAGATGTCAGCGAGATCCATGATGATTCGATTCGACAGGCCCGCCCGCTGGCCAGCCAGAAACAGTGATGAGTCGATGCGCAGGGTGGCGCTTTGCTGCCGGAGTTCGGTCTCCCGTTCTGTCACAACGCTGTTGAAGCCCCCTTCGGAGCGACTGAACTCAGTCCAGCGTAAGGGTGATTCGGTATGCCTGACCCTGTCCAGTTGGCCCTCGCCGTCCATCAGGAAGGCAATGGTCTGGCCGGGATAGATTTTGCGCAGCCCACGACCGCCATCGGCGCGGCTCACTTCATAGACGTCCCGGTCAGTGAACCCCGCTCGGGCAAAAATCAGGGACAGATTGTCCCCGGAGCGCACCTGCTCCTCGTGCCAGGTCGGGGGTTCGGGCTCTGGAGCCACCTCCACCGTCGCCACCAACTCGGCAGCCGCGGTCGGCGGCTGCTGAGGGGGGGCTGCGGCGGCGTCCAGGGCATCGGCCCCGTCAACTTCTGACTCCGCCACCGCCACGGGGTCCGAGTCGCCCAGGGCCACGACCAGCAGCACGCAGCCCACCACGGCGAGGCCCAGCATCCATGGGCTGAAGCGTCGCTGGGCCTGGCTGCCCGCTGGCGGCAGCGGGGTGGCTCCACGGCGATTCGGTCTGTGGCGATCGGACTGCAGGGCATCTCTCCAAGCAGAAATTAGTGGGCACTATACGCGAGATGGGCGCGTCCCTTAAAGCCTACGTCTGTGCACCGCCGAACGGTTCAGATAAAAAATGTGGGATAATCATCGCCCACATTTCAAATAGTAAATGCCCTATGTCCAGTGCGCTTCTCGCTGACCTGCGCGCGCGAGGTCTCATATTCCAGATTGCCGGGGAAGATACCCTGGAACAGTGGTTGGAAAGCGGACCGCAGACCTTGTACTGCGGCTTCGATCCGACCGCTGACAGCCTGCATATTGGCTCTCTGGTGCCGCTTCTGATGCTGCGGCGTTTCCAGCTCGCGGGCCATCGCCCGGTAGCACTGGTGGGTGGCGCCACCGGCCTGATCGGGGACCCCAGCTTCAAGGCAGCAGAACGCAATCTCAACACGCCCGAGGTGGTGGCCGGTTGGGTGGACAAACTCCGGGCCCAGGTGAGCCAGTTCATAGATTTTGAGGGCGATGACCCGGCACTGGTGGTGAATAACCTCGACTGGACCGCGGACATGGACGTGCTGGCCTTTCTCAGGGATGTGGGCAAACATTTCTCGGTCAACAAAATGATCCAGAAGGAATCCGTCAAGCAGCGGATTGAGCGTGAGGGATCAGGCATCAGTTTTACTGAATTCACCTACATGATCCTCCAGTCCTACGACTTTTCGGAACTGTACCGACAGTATGGCTGCGGCTTGCAGATCGGCGGCTCAGATCAGTGGGGCAACATCACCGGTGGTATTGATCTGACCCGGCGCCTGCACGGCGGCCAGGTCTACGGCTTGACCATGCCCCTGGTTGAGAAGGCGGACGGCACCAAGTTCGGCAAGACCGAGACCGGCACCATCTGGCTGGACGCCGGGCGGACCTCACCCTACGCCTTCTACCAGTTCTGGCTGAATACCGCCGACAAGGACGTGTACAAGTTCCTGCGTTATTTCACCTTCCTCAGCTGTGAAGACATATCCCAGCTGGAGCGTGAGGATGCCGAGCGGGCAGGGCGTCCCCAGGCCCAGCAGGTGCTGGCCGAGGAAGTGACCGGGCTCGTTCACGGTGAGGCTGGAGTGGCGGCTGCCAAGCGTATCAGCGAGGCACTGTTTGCCGGAGAAGCCTATACCCTGGGGGCCGAGGATCTGGACCAACTGGCCCTGGACGGCTTGCCCTCCACCCGCCTGGATCCTGGCACCATGGCGCCCACCCTGACCCAGTTGTTGACCGAGGTCGGCATGGTGACGTCGGGCAAGCAGGTCAAGGATGCCCTGGCTAATGGCGCCGTTTTCATCAACGGCGTGCCCGTTGAGGGCGCGCCACCGGTGGCGACGGAGTCTTGCTTCCGGCCTGACAACGCCCTGCATGACCGGTACTGGATAGTGCGCCTGGGAAAAAAGAAATATCACCTGTTTACCCGGGCATGAAGCGACTCTGCCTGTTACGACATGCCAAATCCTGTTGGCGGGATGCCGACCTGGACGATGCCGACCGGCCCCTCAACAAACGAGGTCGCCGGGATGCGCCCCGGATGGGGGCGGCGCTGGGACGCCGCATGGAGCCCCTGCAGTTCCACTGCAGCCCGGCCCGGCGTGCCCGCTTGACCTTCGCGGGCTTGAGTGACGGTTGGCCTGGGCTGCTCCCGGAGCATGCTGTGGTGGATCCGGCTCTGTATACCTTTGCAGTCGGTGACCTTCTGGCTTGGCTCTGCCGCCTTCCCGAGCCGCTGCCCGCAGTGGCGATCATAGGGCACAATCCCGCGCTCACCGATCTGGTCAATGCAATGGCCGGGGCGGGCACGTTGGCTAACCTGCCCACCGCGGGGTGGATAGAGCTATCCCTGTCCATCAACAGCTGGGCTGAGGCTGCCGGCTGTGACGGTTCCGGGTCCGTTGACTTTATGTTGCTGCCCCGGTCCCTGGCGGACGCTGCCTAGGAGGAACCCCAGATGCTGCCTGCGATTTTCGGTCTCTCGGGCCTGGAGCTGACCGACGACGAGCGCGAGCTGTTCCGGTCTTCGGATCCCCTTGGCTTTATTCTGTTTGCCCGCAACATCGACACTCCGACCCAGGTACTGGCGCTCACCGACGCCCTGCGAGAGCTGTCCGGCCGCGCCGACCTGCCCATCCTGGTCGATCAGGAAGGGGGGCGAGTGGCCAGGCTGGGGCCTCCCCACTGGCGAGGCTGGCCACCGGCCCGGGAATTTGCCGATGCCTTCGCCAGGGATCCGGAACGGGCGCGGGCGGCAGCGCTGTGCAACTACCAGGCCCTGGCGCTGGATCTGGTGGCCCTGGGCATCACCGTCGACTGTGCGCCGGTGCTGGATGTGCCAGTGCCCGGTGCCCACGACATCATTGGTGACCGCGCCTTTGGCGAGGACCCGGCGACCATTGCAACGTTGGGGGCCGCCTTACTGGAGGGCTTCTCCCGGGTGGGTGTGGTTGGGGTGATAAAGCACATTCCCGGGCACGGTCGGTCCCGTGCCGACAGTCACGAGGCCCTGCCCCGTGTCAGCGCTCCGGCGCAGGAACTGCAGCGGGATCTGCAGCCGTTTCGGGCGCTCGCCGACGCCCCGATGGCCATGACCGCGCACATCGTCTATGAGGCCTGGGACGAGCAGCATTGCGCCACCCTGTCGCCCCGGATTATCAGTGACGTCATACGCGGCGATATTGGTTTCGATGGCCTGCTGATGTCAGATGACCTTGATATGAAGGCCCTGGCGGGTCCGGTACCCCAGCGGGGCGCCGCTGCCCTGCAAGCCGGCTGTGACGTGGCGCTCAACTGCTGGGGTCGCATTGATGACATGCGGGGCCTGGCAGAGGTGCTGCCGTCCGCCTCCGCCGATTGCCTGAGGCGACTGACCTCGGCCATGTCAATTGCGGCCGCCGCTCCGGATCTTCGGGACATCGCTGATCAACAGCAGGAACTGCTGGCCCGCCGCGATGCCCTGTTGGAAGGTGCCTGACAAGGGTGCTTCGGTGAGATACGGGTCGGCAAAAGGCGTGGTAGTGTAGCGGCGGCGGTTGCAGGCCCTGGACCCCGCCACCGATCACCAAATTGCGTCACAATGACCTCACCCTTGGGGTAACGGAACGATTTATGAAAGCATTGAGTTTATGGGCCGGGAGTCTCGCTGTAGTGGCCCTGCTGCTGTCCGGTTGCGCCCAGACCACCGGGGGCGGGGATCCCGAGGCAGTCCCGGCATCGGCGGAGACAACCTGTACTGATCCCCGGCCCATGGTCTGCACCATGGAATACCGGCCCGTTTGTGCAGCCCTTGTTGCCGGCACCGAGAAGACCTACCCGTCGGGTTGCAACGCCTGCGCCGATGTTGCTGTCGCGAGCTGGCGTGACGGTCCCTGCGAGGAGCCCTGAATGTCACTCACCAATCGCATACTGATAGCCATGGCGGCGGGCATTTTGCTCGGTTCCGGTTTTGAGTTGTTGCTGTCCGGCGCTGACCCGGACACTCCTCTGGTCAAGTTCATCAATAACTTTCTGATCTTCGGATTGTTTGATGTCCTGGGTAAGATTTTTATCGCTTCGTTGAAATTACTGGTGGTGCCGCTGGTGCTGGTGTCGCTGATTTGCGGCATGACCTCCCTTGGCAGCAGCGCCCGCATGGGCGCCATTGCCGGCAGAACCATTGGCCTGTACTTGCTGACCACGGCAGTCGCCGTGACATTGGGCCTGACCGGGGCGTCCCTGATCGGTCCCGGAAAGGGCCTGCAGGTGGATGCCGACGCGGCTTTTGAACCTCGGATGCCGCCGCCACTGACCGACGTGCTGGTCAACATCTTCCCCTCGAACCCCTTTGCCGCCATGGCCAACGGCGAGATGCTGCAGGTGATCGTGTTTGCACTGTTGGTGGGTTACGCCCTGACCAGGGCAGGTGAGGCGGGACAGCGGATCGCGGGTTGGTTCCGGGACATGGAAGTAGTGGTTATGAAGATGGTGGGCGTCATGATCGAGTTGGCGCCCTGGGGCGTGTTTGCCCTGCTGGTGAAGCTGTTTGCCACCATGGGATTCAGCACCATCATCAACCTCGCCGCCTACTTCCTGACCTTGTCGGGCTTGCTCATCTTCCACGGGCTGGTGGTCTATGGTCTGTTGCTCAAGCTCACCACCGGACTCAATCCCGGCATGCTGCGGAATAAGATGCGTCGGGTCTGGGCCTTTGCATTTTCCACCGCGTCATCGGGAGCGACACTACCCATCACCCTGCGCACGGTGGAAAAGCGGCTGGGCGTACCCAAGAGTGTTGCGGGCTTCGCCGTGCCCCTGGGGGCAACTGTGAATATGGATGGCACCGCCATCATGCAGGGTGTGGCGACGGTATTCATTGCCCAGGTCTACGGTATTGACCTCACTGCGACCCAACTGCTGATGGTCATCCTGACTGCGACCCTCGCCTCCATTGGCACGGCCGCGGTACCCGGTGTGGGTCTGATCACCCTGTCCCTGGTATTGACCCAGGCTGGGCTGCCCGTTGAAGGCGTGGCCCTGATCATTGGCGTGGACCGACTGCTGGATATGATTCGCACAGCGGTCAATGTCACCGGTGATGCCACTGTGGCCACCATTGTTGCTTACCGGGAGGGGCAACTGGATGAGACCGTTTACGCCGATCCGATGGCCGACCACGACATGGATGCTGGTGCCAACGACAACCGGGCGCCGGAGGGAGCGTCATGACTGTTGCGGTCACCGTGGTCCCGGTCACCCCGTATCAGCAGAATTGCTCGATCGTTAAATGCCAGTCAACCGGCAAGGCGGCCATCGTCGATCCCGGTGGCGACATAGACAGAATCCTCGCGGCGGTGGCCAAAATGGATGCCACGGTGGAGAAGATCCTCTTGACCCATGGACACATGGATCACTGCGCAGCCAGTGACGTGCTGCGTCAGCAGCTGTCGGTGCCCATAGAGGGTCCGGAGGAGGGCGACCGTTTCTGGATCGACAAGTTGCCGGAGTGGTGCCAGATGGCGAACTTTCCCCATGCCGATGCCTTCGAGCCCGATCGCTGGCTCAAGGACGGTGAGACCGTGTCCGTCGGTGAGGCAGAATTCCAGGTCATACATTGCCCCGGCCATACCCCGGGTCATGTGGTGTTCCTCTACGCGCCCCAAAAGGTCGCCTGGGTCGGCGATGTGATCTTCGCCGGTTCGATAGGGCGGACTGATTTCCCCATGGGCAACCACGAGGACCTGATTCGCTCCATACGTGAGAAGTTGTTTCCTCTGGGTGATGATATCCAGTTCATCCCCGGGCACGGCCCCGATTCCACTTTTGGTCGTGAGCGAGCCAGCAACCCCTTTGTGGCCGATACCCGTTTTGGCTGACAGGTGCCGGTAGATCGGGAACAAATTGCTGGCTTCAAACAGGCCTACGCCAACCTTTTTGACCAGATAGCCCATCCCGATGGCGGCAATTATCCCCGGCTGCGCCAGTTGGTTTGGCAGGCCGTCGAGTCCCGGTCCGGTGAGCTGACCAAGCAGCAGCAGAGCCAGGCCCTGTCCCTGCTCACTTACACGTTGCTGGCATCTGCCGTGGCCTGCGCCGCCGCTGCGGCGCTGCCATCCGACGAGATCGGCGGCGAGGCCCAGCTGCGGTTGGACCGGGCGGGCTGGAGCCTGGGTTTATTTTTCGCCCTGTCCATGACCCACCCCGAACAGGTGGCGGCGACAACAGCACTGGATGTACTGGGAGCAGAGGCGATGTCCGACCTGTGCAGCGTGCCCGCCCCCGGGGTTTCAGATGCCCGGTTCTGGGGTGAGTTCAGGGTGGTCGGGGATGCCCTGTACGGCAGGCTGTTCCCCCAGTCCGCCATGCCGGTGGCCCAGACAGACCATCTGCTGTACGCCCTGGGCACGGGTATGGGGCTGTGCAGCCGAGAAGAAATCAGGCTGCGTATCCGGTTGGTCAGGGCCCTGGTTAGCAGGGCCTTTGCAGCCCCAGAACACTAGCCCGCTCCTATAGGGCAGCCCGCTTGCTCCGGGTGCTGCGGTCGGCATCTCAAGACCGCGCCGTCATTGTTCAGCGGCAAGCCTGCACGGTACGGCCGCTATGGATGTTGCAGGCTCTGGTCCTGCCCCGGGGCAGCGTCAGTCCGAGACAAAACCGTCCCAGCTGGCCATATAGTCAATGAACGGCTCACCCAGCCGCTCATCCCGGAGATAGTCCCGGCTAACCGGCAGGTCAGCCATCTGGAAGTCGGGATCGGCGAGGGCGCGTTCGGGGAAATCGTGGTGCAGGATGGCGCCACGCCCCAGGATGACAAAGTCCAGCCCCCTGTCCAGGGCGCTCTGGCACTGGGCCGCCGAGTAGACCTTGCCCGCAGCGCCCAGCGCGACCCCTTGCCTGGGCAACTCGCCGAAAATCTCCAACAGGGACCTGCCCTGGAACTGCTCTTCGTGGGCGGGCTTGTCCAGGTCCCACAATGACATATCCAAGTAATCCAGGCGCGAATCCAACAGCAGCGCCGCGGCCAGATCCCGGATTTCCTCGGTTCGCTGGCCGAAACGCTCCGGTGACAGGCGCACGCCCAGACTGAACTCCCGGCCGCAGCGTTGATGAACACCCTCGATGATCTCCCACAGTATGCGCGCCCTGTTTTCAGCGCTGCCACCGTAGCTGTCTTCGCGTCGGTTCAATTGTGGACTGAGGAACTCTGACAGCAGGTAGCCATGGGCGCCATGCAGCTCGACCCCGTCAAAGCCGGCGGTCTTGCAGCGCACCGCAGCCGCGATGTAGTCAGCAATAAAGGCCTCGACCTGGTCGTCCGTCATGGCCTTGGAGCCGGTTTTCTCATCATCCGACGGGCACTGGGGCACGCCGTCACAGTAATCAGGCTGGGACCGCATGCCGCTGTGCTGGAGCTGAACCACCGCGTGGCTGCCGTGCTCCTTGATACCCGCAGCGAGGCGGGTCAGCCCGGGAATGTGCCGATCGTCATGGGCGCCCAATTGCCCCGGAAAACCGACGCCGCTGTGCTGAACCGAGGCGGCGCAGGTCATGGTCAGGCCGAAGCCGCCCTCGGCCCGGTAGGTCAACCAGCGGTACTCATCGTCACTGAGGACACCGTCAGCGGCACTCTGCAGGTTGGTCAACGGGGCCAGTACGAAGCGATTCTTCAGAGTGGCGCCATTATTGAATTCCAGTGCATCGGCGAGTTGGGTGGGCATGGTAGCTCCTGTTGCCCGGACGGGCTCTGTTTGTGGACAGCTGGCAAGCCTGCCAGAAAGCCATTGCCAGTGATACTCTGGCGGTCAACTGCAGTCTGGATAGAGTGCTCTTTGGGGCTTTGAGGGAGAGTTGCCATCGTTCGGTATCTAACGCTGTGCTGTCTTGTCGCACTGGTTTCGGTCGCCTTGCCCGGCCCGGTAGCGGCTTCAGATACGTCGCCTTTGGCCGAAGCGGCCGAGCTGCCACTGGTGTTCCGCAGGACCACGCTGATTGTCCGGGACATCGATGATGCCCTGGCCCTGTATCGCGATGCCCTGGGGATGGAGGTGATTTACGATGAGGAAATCGCCAGACCCCACCCCTTCGAGGAGCGGGAGCAGCGCCTGCGGCTGATCTTCCTGAAAGCTTCCCATGCCCACGTGGGGGTCATTGGACTGATCGACTACGAGTACGGTTATCCCGAGCATCCTGTACACGAGAAACCGGTGGCCCGGGAGGGCTTTACCCCGGGTAATGCCGTTCTGATCTTCAATACCACTGAGCTTGAGTCCCGGTGGCCCGATATCGAGAGTGCCCCGGGGGTCGAGATCATCAGTGCGCCGAAAGTGACTCAATATCCGGGCTATGGCGGCGAGGGCACCATTGAGGTGCTGGTGTCCAAGTTCTATGACGCCGACGGCTATCTGATCGAGCTCAACCAGATCCTGTCCCACTGATGGTCAGCGGTAATTTGCCGCCGTGTGGCAGGCCGTTATCGACCGAAGTGAAGGTGGTTCGCCACCTCTGAAACCCCGGTGATGCGTCAGCGTTCTCTGCCGGTGGACCTGTCAGGCTACCCGGTTCATTGCCAGATTCATGCCTTTGACCCGCGTCTTTTTCAAGTGCCTCAGCGTGGCCTTGGGCATGCCTTCGGGTAGGTCAACGGTTGAGCAGTCTTCCAGAATGTTGATGGTGCCGATGAACTGACCTTCGATACCGGCCTCGTTGGCAATGGCACCGACCAACTCACCAGCCTTCACGCCATGCTTTCTGCCGACAGCGACCCGGAATCGCTCCATGGGAACGTCCGGATGATCCTTCAGTGGCCTCGCCTCACCCAGGTCTTTTGGCTGCTTCCCCTCTTTTTTCCCCTGCAGCGCCTGCCGGCGCTCTCTCCGGTTGGGCGCTTTGGCCTTCGTCTCCGCTGCCTCTTCCCTTCGCTCTACCGACTGCCTGGACGGATGTTGCGCTCCTCGAGAGCTGCTGTTGTCAGGGGCGTGGATCAGGCTTGCCAGTGCCAGCGCCACGCTGCGGTAGTCGCACTGGGCGTCGATGCACAGTTGGTCAACGACATCTTCCAGTTCCGGTTGGGTGGGTTCTGCCAAGGCTTGCTTAATGCGGTCGGCCAGGGCCTCGCGGCGCTTGGCGTCGATTGCCAGCGGCGAGGGTAGACGGATTTCAGGAATCTGCTGGCGCGTTAAACGCTCGATGTTGCGCAACATGCGGCGTTCCCGGGGGGCAACAAACAAAATAGCCTTGCCCCGCCGTCCAGCGCGCCCCGTTCTACCAATGCGATGGACGTAGGCCTCCTCGTCGAAGGGCACATCGTAGTTGATGACATGGGTGACGCGATCGACATCAAGTCCCCGGGCCGCCACATCCGTAGCCACCAAAATATCCAGGCCGCCGCGCTTCAAATCGTTGACGGTGCGGATACGTGCTTTCTGGTCCATGTCGCCATTGAGGGAGGCGGCTTTCAGGCCAACCTGACGCAGCTGCTCGGCGACGGCGGCGGTGCTTTCACGGGTGCGGGTAAAGACAATGACGCCATCGGTATCTTCAAAGGCCAATAGTCGCTTCAGTGCCTCCAGCTTGCTGGCACCTTTCGCCAGCCAGTAGCACTGCTCTATGTTTTCGTTGGTCGAGGCGGTTGCCGCCACCGAAATTTCCGCCGGATTGTTGAGATGTTTACTGGCGATCTCCCTGATGCGCTGTGGCATGGTGGCGGAAAAGAGGGCAACCCGCCGCGTCTTGGGGGTTTTCGCCAGAATGGTGTCGACATCGTCGATGAATCCCATTCTCAGCATTTCATCGGCTTCATCCAGTACTGCGGTAGTGATCTGGTTTAAATCGATACTGCGTCGTTCGATGTGATCCAACAGTCTGCCCGGCGTGGCGACCACTATGTGCGCACCCTCCCGCAGGGACTTGAGCTGCTGGCGCATGTCGGCGCCCCCGAAAATACCAACGACCCGCAAGCCGGGCATACCGCGGCCGTAGCTTCGGAAGGCCTCAGCTACCTGCAGGGCCAACTCCCGTGTCGGGCAGAGTACCAGGCCCTGGGGTCGGCGCAGCTTGACATCCAGGCCGGCCAGTACCGGTAGGGCAAAGGCGGCGGTCTTGCCGGTCCCCGTCTGCGCCAGGCCAATGACGTCCTGTCCGGCAAGCAGCGGAGGAATGGTGCCAGCCTGGATCGGTGTGGCGGTCTCGTACTGCAGGGCTCGCAGACTTTCCTGCAAACAGGAATGCAGTCCCAGTTCACTGAAGTGCTGGGGTGGCGTATTGGTCTGGGGCATGGTGGGGTGTCCGTTTGAGGACCGCACACCCTACGCGCATGGTTGGGACAAGACAACCGCATTAACAGGGCATTTTGCCCGGTTCGTTGCGGCTTGTTCCCGTTGCCTGTCGGTGCCGATGGTGTCCAGTCGGCAGCCAGGTGCAGGCCAGCCTCAGTGAGGCACGGGGTAGGGTAGGCCCGCGTGGACGGTGGCCATTACTTTGATGTCGCGAAGTTCATCATCAGATACCGTCAGTGGATCGCTGTCGAGGATCGCAAAGTCGGCAATCTTGCCGGCCCGAATGGAACCCAAATCGTCCTCCCTGCCCAGTATCCAGGCGGCGTCAATGGTTACCCCTCGCAGAGCAGCGCCCCGGGACAGCGCCTCCGAGGCGATGCCGGCACGGCCCCCTATGGTTTCTCTGGCCGAGGCGGCCCAAATCAGGGTCAGCGGCGACAGGGGCGCCATGGGACTGTCCGAGTGCAGGCCAACGGTGATACCCGCCCGTTCCAGGCTGCCCAGGCGCACCATCTGTGCGGCCCGGTCCCTGCCCAGCCACTCCTCGGCGTAGAGTTCCGACAGGATGTAGTGATAGTAGGGGTTGGCCGAAACCAGTGCGCCCAGGGCCTTGAGTTGCCGGGTCTGGTCTTCGGTGCTGTAGGCGAAGTGTTCCAGGGTCATGCGGTGGTCTGTTTTGGGGGACTCCCGCAACAGGGTGCCAAGCAAATCGATGAACCAGGCGGCCGCGGCATCGCCGTTGGCATGGGCGTGAATCTGAAAACCGGCGTCCCAAAAGGTTCGGGCGTAGTCATGGGTGGCGTCCCTGGGAGCCATCCAGACGCCCTCGTGACCGTCCAGGTAGCCCGGGGGGCCAAACTGGCTCAGGCCGCTGAAAATCGCGCCGTCCAGCATCAGCTTGAAGTGATTTCCCACGGCGACACGCTCGCTGTTCTGAGCCTGCCATGACCTGACGTCGGACAGCGCCTGGGCCGGTTCAACACCCCGGGCCAGAAAGTCCACGATGATCGGCGTCAGTATGATCCGGGAGGGTATGGGAAAAGCCTCTGCCACGCCCCGTATCGCGGTGATCTCCCGCTGGGGGTCGCCGAAGATACCGGTGCCCATATCCAGGGCCGTGGTGACGCCGTTCTGGTGCATCATGGTCAGGAAGTTCTGCATACCCTTGCCGAAACGAGCGGGTTCAAAGAGAAATCCCAACTTGGGTACCACCGCCTTCAGCCCGCCTTCGTAAAAATGACCCCGCTGCCAGTCCGCCTCGGCAGTTCCGGTGGCGTCCTCCTCGGTCACGCCCAGCATGGCCCAGGCCGCGTCGTTGCCGATCAGCTCGTGGAAGGACCGGTGCCACAGCATCACCGGTCGGTCACCGAACCAGTCGTTCAGGTCAGCCCGCCAGATCTCCCCGTGCCACAGGGGATGATAGCCCCAGGCGATAAACGGCACGGCCGGGTCGGTGTGCTGCTCAGCCAGTGCCATAAGTTTTGTCTTGTACGCCTCCGGTGTGGTTGCGCCGGGAAATTCTCCGGTGGGTAGCGACCAATCGTCGGGGGCAAGGAAGGGGAATTGCGTCAGGATGGCCGGGAGCGACGGGTGCACATGGGGGTCAATGAAACCGGGCACCATCACCCGGTCCTGAAAGCGTCGGTCGACGGTGCCGCCGCGCAGCCGCAGTACCGGTTCCATATCCTCGAGGCTGCCAACCGCAACAATCCGACCTTCCTCCACCGCCACCGCGGTGGCTTCGGGCAGGGCCGGCTCCATGGTGCGAATGAGGGCCGCAGTGTAAACCGTGACCTCTGCCCGGGTTAGAACTGCAAACCCGCACAGTAATAGCAGTGAAGCGACGCGCAGCATGACCACCGTGGCTCTCCCAAATCTATGGTGTCGCCGGGCAGTCTGTCCTAGCGGATGGTTTTTATCCAGTCACCAATGCGGGGCTCACCCACCGGGTAGTAGCCGTTGATGAGCCGCAGTTGGTCCTCTGCATCGGGGATGCGGGCCCCCGAGGACAGGCTCTCCAGGGTCGCACCCCGCGGCACCTGCACGTAATGCAGCGTGCGGCTGGGGCCCTTGGCTTTCTCCTTGGCCACCAGCGGTCGAAAACTTTCGATCACGGTCAGGGCGTCGGCATCGGCGCCGGTGCCTTCAAACAGAAAGCGGTATCGGTGATCCAGCACGGCAAGACGCTTGCTGTTACCCCCGGCGGAGGCAATCGCGGTACTGCCAGAGAGACCGAACTGCTCCAGTTCCCTCTGGTCGCTCAGCGCTCCCGAGGCGGTGCTGGCCAGGTAATCCCCAGCCGTGACCCCGGCGTCGAGGCGGGACAGGGTAATCGTGACCGAGGCTGAGCCATCCGCCGATTGGGCCGTTACGTCCCGGGAGCCCTGGACCACGGTCCAGCCCTCGGGGTAGCGGAAGGTGAAATCGAGTTTGTTGTGATAGAAACGGTTGGCCTCGGATTGGGACTGGGCGCTGGCTCCGAAGACCAGCCCCTCCACATGACTGCGGAAGACGCCGGGCTGCTCGGGGTTTTCCGGCTGGTCCGCGAGGTCAAGGCTGTTGGCGGTTTTGATCACGGTCTGCAGTCGTAGGTCATTGCGGGGGTGGCTGGCATAGAGGCCGTGGTAGGTACCCGTGGGCTTACCCGAGGCCTTGGCCTGGACCCGGCGATACATCTCCTGGTCTTTCAGCACCCCTATCACCGACAGCAGGGCGTCGGCATCGTAGCCCGATCGGTGCATGAACTCGGCCCCCGCTGCGTCGGCCTCCAGTTCCATGTCCCGGCCGAAGCCACTGACCACTTCGGCACCGTACATTTGTGCCGCGTCGTAAAGATCACCGCTGCCGGTCAGGATATAGGCGGTGGTCGCCAGCACCGTGGTGGTGGTCTGGGAGGTGGCCCGGCGGCTGTGGTGGTTTTCCGTGATATGGCCGATCTCATGGGCGATGACCCCGGCGAGCTCAGCCTCGGTCTCAAGATAGGCGAGCAGGCCCCTGTTGACGTAAATGAAACCGCCGGGCAGTGCAAAGGCATTGATGTCCGGTGAATCCAGAACGGTAAAGGTGAAGGTGGCATCGGGCATGGAAGAGTTGGCCACCAGCAGCTGGCCTATGCCATCGACGTAGGCCGCAACCTCCGGGTCGTCGTAAATGCCTATCGTCTCAATGAGACGCTGGTGTTCGTCGGCGGTGACATCGGGAACATCCACCTGCCGTCCACCCACGGTGACCGTGGATGAAGTTCCGCCGGTACCGGAACAGGCACTAACCAATATTGAGACCAGCAGCAGAACGAAGGTTCTCATGGCGCGTCCCTTCACAACTTGGCCGACAGGTATTTGAGCAACTGGTCTCCAAGGCTGTCACAGGCCGTGCCCTGTACCGGTGCGATGATGGGAATGGGTACCACCACAGCGGGCATATAACTCTGGCCGCTGGTATTGGCGCTGATTCGGCCTACTTCCACTTCATCGGTGAAATCCCAGATAGTCGCTTCGTAGTCGGAGGCGTTACCCCAGGTGCCAAAACCGAAGCAGCCCGCCCCGCCGGGACCGACGCCACAGGTCATGGAACCGGAACTATTGGTCTCCACGGTGGAGCCGTCGATCCAGATCATGTACTCCAGTTTAATCTCGGAGAATCGGTCCGCTACCCGCTGTTGGGTCAACAGCTTGTCGATGTCGTCGGTTCGCAGCGGTGCCGTGCGGGGCTCGAACCAGGGATACATCATGTTGATGAACTCCAGTTCGTGTAACACCGTGATGGAGTCATCACCGCGCCGGATGTGATCGCCGATACACTCGATAAAGTCGAATTCGGTTTCATAATCCGGGGCATGGCGACGGCCCATGATCACGACCGAGGCATCTCCGATACCTTCGGTAGGCTCCATGAAGGTCATCTCATCGACCGTGGCATTAACGCAGCCCTGCAACGCGGCACACAGGGCGAGTAGCCCCAGGCCCAGCCAGCGTCGGAGGCAAACCGGGCCGAAAGCCGACTCTGCCAGCGCAATACCGGCCGAACCGCTGCGGCCCGGCTTTCGTGCTGCGTCCCCGCCGCAGCTATTGCAGGTCTGGGACGATGGCAGAGACTTATTCACCATCGAAGGACTCCGTATCCCCGTCCATCCAGGCTTTCACACCGGGCACCCGGGTAAAGGAGGTGGCGAAATTGGCCCCTGCGTCCCGCAACGCTACCACCGCAGCGAGATTCACAGCCTCCTCATCCGACTGCAGAAAGGCGGTGGGGGTTTTGCCGTAGGCGGTCAGGGTCCAGTCGGCAAACTGTTCTGCGGGGTCAATGGTCAGATCGCCGTTTTCGTGGTCATGTACCGCGGTCACCGGTACCAGACGGAACCGGTATTTCATCCAGATTTCGTACACCTTGACGTTGGTATGCAGGGGAATCGTGTACTGCAAATCGGCGACATAGGGAATGATGACAGCGTCAATCTCGGACTCGCGGGCATGCAGTGAATCGTGGTCAGTGATGCGAATGACGTCTTGAAACATGCCGCCGAACAGGGTGTTCCAAAACTCCACCTGGGCATCCCCGGTCTTGACCAGCCAGTCGGTTTCGGCGCGCCCTGCCGCCTCGTCAAAAATTTCATGCTGGGCGAAGGCATCGCTGTAGACCACGCCCAGGGTGATGGGCAACGGGTCCATGAGGGGCTCTGGGAAGTTTCCCTGTACCACCACTTCCCTGGCGCCGCAGGCCGCCAGCAACAGCGTCCCGGCCAGCACGCCCAGCGCGCGGATGAGTCTGTCAGGGCCTGAAATCATTGAGTCCAACAAAGGTGCCGCCATTCCGGTAAGTCAGTTCTCGCATCAGTGTAGCAAAACGCACCCCGGTGACCTGAAGTTCCGGAGGTCGTATAAATTGTACGGGGAAGCCGACACCGTGGATTCTGACCCGTCGTTCACCGCCAAAGTTCTGGGCATTAAGCCTGTCCACAGTCTCGACCACGTTGCGTATGGACTCGCCGGTAAATTCATCGCCAAAAACATAGATGGAGATTTTCTTCTCCGGGTCGTAGAAGGACCGGACCGCCGCGGTGATGCCCTCCACCGGCGAACTGTTGGAGAACACATTCCAATTGGCCAGGTTGCGCAGGATCAGACTGCGCCGGGCAGGCGTGTCCGGTATCCATTGCCCCCGGTAGCGGGAGAACAGGTAGTTGCCCATGTCGTTGAGCACTTGGATGCCTTTCACCTCGGGATAGATGTTTAGCGTCGCCTCCATTTCCCGCAGCATCCGGTCCCAGGCATAGGAAAACATCGAACCCGAAGTATCGATGATGAAAATAATGTACTCGCTGTCCACCGGGATACCCCCGATCAACTGATTCTTCTTCTGGTTATTTACCCCCAACAGCCGTTTTTCCTCATCGCTGAGTCGCTGCCTGGCGATGGCAAGTTCCTGCTGGATAATGCTGTTGGAGTTGCGGCTGGTTTCCAGGCTGTCATAGCGTGAGCGGGCACTGGCGAGGGCGCCCTGGAGAATGGCGATGCGCTCCCGGTACTCGGAAATCTGTTCCTGCTTGGCTTTCAGGTCCCGGTTCAGGATGGTGGTCTCACCCCGAATTTCAAACAGCTGCTGGGTCAGTTCAGCCACCCGGCCGTCCGCGACGATGGTCGAGCGCTCCAGAATCTGGGGTTGCACGGTTTTGGTAATCATCAGCAGGAGGATCACGGCACCAAAGCCGCAGCAGATGACATCCAGAAAGGATATGGAAAACTCCGGAGTGCCCCGACGCTGCTTCATGCTGCGTTCTCCCCGCGTCCCATTACGGCCAGTCCTTGGACGGCGACATGAAGGAACCGCCGCTGACCTGGGCCAGCTGCCAGAATTCGGAGGCGGCCATGGGATCCCCTTCCATGTGCGCCAGGATGATATTCACCGGTACGCCGGCGGGCAGTCGCTGCACCGCCCGCCGGAACAGGGTCAGCCGGTCCCGCCCCGAGATGGTGGTCTTCCGCGGAGCTTCGGTGCCCTGGGTGGGCAGGCCGTCGGTGATCAGGAAAATGTTGTCTGGGCCGCCAGGGAGTGTTCCGGCCGCATCAAAGGCCCGGTGCAGGCTGGTGCCACCGCTGGGCAGGCGCTCCCGCAGCGCCTCGGCTGCGGCCTTCAGCTTGGCGGCGTCGGCTACCTCCAGCCACTTGCCCTCGGTGCCGGCCAGAGCCGGTGCTGCCTGGGTGTTGAAGGCGATGATCTGGTATTGGGCGTTGATGGGCAGTTGCGAGGTCAGCCAGTCCACGGTGTTGAGGGTGCGCTGCCATTTGCCCGCCTGACGTTGTAATTCCGCCGACATATTGCGCAGGCGAATCACATTAACAATCGAATCCGCCAGCATGCTCGCCGATACGTCCACCAGGATCAGAATACGATTGCCCCCCAGGTTGAGGCCGGTCAGGTACTGACGGTTGCCGTCTCCAGTAAAGTCCCGGGCCGACTGTCCCGCTTCTGCCTCGGCGGCTTCCCGGAGCTTGGTGACCCGCTCCTCCAGTCGGTTGATTTCAGCCTTTAGTGCCTCGACGTCTGTGGTATCTGTAAAACCTTCCTCTTCCAGGGAAGCGATCAGGGCTTCGTAGCGGTCCAGGTCCTCGGTCACACGGGTCGCCAGGCCTTGTGCCTCGACAATCTCAAGGTCGGTGCTGGTCAGGGCGTTGCGCAGGGCAACCAGGCCCTCTTGCCCATCCCGGATGTCGTCCTCCAACAGATCGATTTCGGAGAACACCTCCGCATTCAGCGTCCGGGTTTCCACTTCCATGGAATGGTCGATGATCAGGAACACCAGCACCACGGCGCCAAAGCCGCAGGACATGATGTCCAGGAAACTGAGGTTGAAGGTCGAGGCTTGGCGCTTGCGCCGGGGCAAGGTTCAGTCCTCTACCACGATCAGCAGAGCCCGGTATCCGGAGGCATGGTCCAACACATCCCCGGGGGCAAGCGCCTGACCTTCCCGTGCGGGTTGGGCGTTGATCTGCAGACCGGTGTCTCCGCCCAGGGCCAGGGTTACGCCTGTCCCGGTGGCCACCAGGGTCGCGGTGCCGGGCAAAGACCCCTTGCCGGTGGCGATGGGGTGGGCGTGGTTGTCGCCCAACACGTGGGTGGGGGCGGGGACTGCCGCTACCCGCACAGTAGCCTGGTCAGGGTCGTAGCGTTCTTCTGCAGGCGATGCCGACGCTGAAGCTTGGGCTATTGGCACGGATCTGTTCAGTACCAGATGCTCCGGGCTCTGTATCAGCGCGGGTCCGCACTGGCTGATTACTCCCGCCAGCTGTGCACCCGATATGTCCCGGTGCCCAGCTGGCAGGCTCAGGCCGGGTAATAAATTAAGCGGCCCTTCCAGCAGCACCGGGGTATCGTCGCCGAGCAGGGGCTCCAGCACCCGGCGGTAGGCGGCACCGACCCCTTCCAGGTCGTCACGGGTAATACGCGCCTGATAGCCACCTATAGCTATCTGGGCTTCCCCGGTCTGCTGAAGGCTTTCCAGTGCTCCGGGCAGGGCGTCGTACAGAGACTGCTCGCCATCGGCACTGCGCAGGGGATCAAAACGGGTCTGGGAGACGAAACTGCCGGCGATGGCGGTGGCAAGTCGGTCTTGCAGGGCCAGCAGACCCTCACCGGGCAGCACCTGACCGGGGTCGACCGTCACCTGTTGGTCGTTGGTGGCAAAGGGTGTGACCTGGGTCTGGTGCAACTGCAGCTCGACATGCAGGCCTCTGGCGAGGCCGCTACCCGAGGCCAGTACAGCGCTACGATGTACCAGTCCTGCCATGGTGAAGGGCAAATGCTCAACAATGCCCAGCAACAGGGACAGGGCGTCCCGATCCATGGTGCCGGGTGCAGCCACCAGCAGGGTCTCGGGCTGGCCCGCCTGCTGATGCATGTCCTTCAGGTGGGCGTGGACCAGGTCGGCGGCATGCCGAGCCTGTCCCAGCGGCGGTGACAGGGGTTGGGTGCTCAGCTGTGACCAGTAGCGGGTATTCACCTCCCGGGGTGTACGGCGCTGGGTACGCATGGCGGGCACACCGAACCGGAATTCCTTGCCATCGAACCAGGCATAGCCCGGCGATTCGACCAGGGCGTCCCCGTGCCATAAACGCAGGGTGCTGTCGTGTAAGTCGAGTACGGCGGTCATGACTGGGGTACGGCCAGGTGACGCAGCAACTTACGGTCGATATAGCGCTGGGTATTGAGCACCAGTCGCTCCTGGGAAAGCTGCAACTGGTGTAAAGCAAACATGATGATGATCGACAGTACCAGCGCTACAAAGGTGCTGTTGAAGGCCACGCCAAGGCTGACAGTGACCCCGGAAATATCCCCTTCAACCGCCTTGTAGGCCTGCCCCAGGGCGTCGCCGATGCCGCGCACTGTGCCGATAAAGCCAATGGACGGTATGGCCCAGGAAATATAGCGGACCATGGACAGTTCCGAGTCTAGGCGGTCCGCTTCAATGTCGCACTGCTCCCTCACCGATTCTGAAACCGCCGGGATGGACTGGGTGGTCGCGAAGCGTTGCAGGGCGTTCATCAAGGCCCGGGGTAGCAGATAATCCTGTTCATCCTCCGGCAGCGCCTCAAGGACCCTGGAATACTCCCGGCTGTCCTGGGGCAGCAGGCTGGTGCCGGTGGGTACGTCAATCAGGCTGCGTCCCAACATGCTCTGTTCATCCCGGGTGCGGCGGGCTTTCAGTCCCATAATGGCCAGTGCCCAGATCAGCAGGATGAAGCAGGCCTCCTGCTCCAGGTCCCGGATGACAATGGCCAGCGTCCGTTGGGTGACGACCTCTTCACCGGCGGCCTGCAGCGCCGCCTGGGTGGCGAGTTGGGCATCGGCTGTGGGTCGGATGACACCCACATAGACCCCGTGCACGACGATGACAGCCAGCAGCAGGGCGAATATCTGGTAGAGGAATTCATTGTTTAAGCGGAGATTCATGCCGTTCCGTGCCTCTTCAGATGTCGACGGGAAAGGATACCGAGCTGTCCTCGGAAATGCTTTCCGTGGGTTCGTAGTCCAGGGTTGGGCGACCGGTTGTTGCGGCTTCTATAGCCGGCTCCTCAGCCCGCTCGGATGTCGGGGGGGTGTCCGCCGGGGTTTCCGTGCCGGTTTCAGCCGCTGTCGGGGTTGCGTCCTCGGTGCCGGTATTCTGGCCCAGAGCTGTTTGCCACGCTGCCAGCGCCAGTAGCCAGAGCACAAGCCCAATGGCTGTTGTCCTCCCCATGTTATTCCGCATAGCGCGCAATCCTGAAACCCAGATCGTCCCGGCCCGAAGCACCGTAATCCCTGAAGGTCAGTCGCAGTTCTGACAGTCGACTCAGGGCCCAACTGGCGCCCCGGACCGTGTAGTTATCGCCCTTGAGGGCGCCCAGGGGGTCCGTGGCCAGCTCGGCGTTGGCCGACGGAATGCTGTAGACATCGTGCACCCACTCGGCCGCATTACCACCCATATCGTACAGGCCGCGGTGGTTGGCGGGGAAACTACCCACCGGGGCCGCGACGATATAGCCGTCTGCATAGCCATTCAGGATGCGCCCGGTGACCAGGGCCGAGGTATTGTCGGCCACGTTGACCACCGGTTGGTTGGGCGGAAAGTCCTGGCCCCACGCGAATTTGCGGTAGCTCTCACCTTCTACCCTGGCGGCAAAGGACCACTCGGCCTCACTGGGCAGTCGGTAGCCGGTGCTGGAGGGATTGTAGCCGTCGATGATGCCCTGGGTTTCGCGATAGAACGGGGGTAGACCCTCCTTGAGGCTCAGCCAGTTACAGAACCTTGCCGCCTGCTGCCAGCTGACTCCGACCACCGGCTGGTGCTCCCGGTTCAGGCTGTTGCCCTCTATCTGCCCGCTGTCGTGGCTTTCCAGGAACTGCCTGAACTGGGCATTGGTGGTCTCGGTGGTGGCAAGGTAAAAGGCCCGTTCCAATTCCACCGTATGCAATACCTCGTTGGAGCGGCGTCCGGGCTCACGGCGGGACGCCCCCATGCTGAAACTGTTCATCGGTTCCGCCAGCGGGTCGATCAGCACCAGCGTCTGCCCCAGCGCCGAGGTAATTTCAGGTGTCAGTGCCGCCTTGCGAGCCTCGGCCTCGGTGAGCAACTGCACATCGACGACCTGCCCCAGACCCTCCCGGGGAGTGACCCGCAGTCGTTGGCTGGCGTAGCCCGCGAGTTTGACCTCCACCCGTTGCTCCACCGCGGGCAGGTCCAGGGCCTGATCCCCTGCACCCTGCAGGCGGCCGTTGATCCACAGCTCCGCCTCGGGGGGTGACAGCCTGAAACTGACATTCCCCAGGCGGGGTTTCAGCACCACGTTACGGGTCTCGGTAGCGCCCTTGGCCAGGGCCACGTCGAGACTGCGGCGGTTGTAACCGACTTTGCTGACCTGGATGAGGTGATTTCGGCCCGGGGCCAGTTCCACTGCAATCGGTGTCAGGCCCATGAAGACCCCGTCAACGGTGACATTGGCGGCGACCGGGCTGGATTGCAGTTCCAGGATGCCAGCGGCGGGCAGCAGTTCGACCAGTTCCAGAACCTGATCGACTTCGGCCACTACCGTCAGGTCAAAGGTCGCATCCAGATAGCCCGGAGCCTGCACACTGACCTGCCGTTCGCCGCTCATCAGCTCAAGGGCAGTGCCCGCGGATCCCGCGGGTTCTCCGTCTACCCAAACGGTAGCCTCTGGGGGTAGGGCGGGCACGGTAATCGCGGCCCAGTCCGGCGCCAGAGTCACCGCGAGGGTCTGCTCTACGCCTCTACCGGTCACTTCCAGGACCTGCTCACTGGTCTGGTGGCGTGCCAGTGCCAGGGAGATCTCGGTAGCGCCCGCTTCCAGGTTCAGATCTTCCAGAGGGGTCTGGCCAACAATGGCTCCGGCAACCGTCACCGTTGCCCCGGAGGGCTCACTGGTAAACGATACCCGCCCGGGCAAAATACTGGGCGCGACCCGCACTTGCTGGCTGTCCGCATCGGTGACAGAGACGACCTGTTGCCAGTCACGATAACCGGGAACAGCGACCGTCACCGGGTAATCCCCGGGGCGAATCAGGTAGCGCTGGCCCAGGGGTACGCTCAGGCCCTGAATGGTGACGGTAGCCTCGCCCACAGCGTCCACCTGTATTTCCAGTGATCGGGCGGTCAGTAAGAAAAACAAGACGGCACCAACCAGCGCGACGGCGGCCGCCAGTACTAATTTTGGCCACAGTGGCCCACGCTCTGGGCGCTGGCCGGGATCCAGGGGCTGAAATCCGGTTGGCGTCAGGGCCTCGCCGTCACTGCCCGGCTGGGGCGTGAAGCCTCCCGGTGCCAATGTCTCCCCATCTTGCCTGCCTGTCATATTGCTTCCTGGCAGCGAACATCAATTACCGGTTGACTGTCCGGCTTGATGTCAAAATTGATTCGCACATCCCTGAAGCCGTTGCGCACGCCCAGGGCGGTGTAACGGCCGGGGCGCAGGGTCAGGCGGGTGGTGTCGAAGCTGCCCAGCCGCTTTACGCGCAGCAGGGTGACGTCGGTCTGGGCGTCGGATGTCAACTGCACGGAGACCGGGGTCTTGGCCCAGGTCAGCAATGCCTCCAGTTCAGTGATTTGTTGCTCCAGCTTGGGGCCTCCAGGGACCGTTCCCCGGGCCTCCTTCAGCAGGTTGTCGGCGGCCTGCAGCGCCCGTGCATCGACCAGCCGTTCGGGTTCCTTGAGCACGCCCTCAAGGGCCTTGGCGAGTTCTGCCCGGGGGGTTGCCCGGGCCAGGCCGTCCCGGGCAAAAATCAGGGTGTTGTCCACCGCCAATGCCTGTTCATAGGTTGCCACGGCATCGCCCCATGCCTCCTGCTGTTCCTGGGTTTCGCCCTGTCTGGCCAACTGCCGCAGTTGCCATGCGGTCTCAGCAGCCGCCAGTTCCACCAGCGCCGCCTGGGGTTCCGGTGCCCCCGGCCGTATCCGTGCGGCCCGCTGGAAGGCGCTGGCGGCGTCAGCAAACTGTTCGGATTCCATTTGCACATAGCCTTCACTCATGGCGCGGCGGAACCGGGCATTGATGTCAGCTTCCCTGTAGCCGGCCAGGGCCTCGGTGGCGCCCTGGTGCTGTGGGTCGGCTTTGAGCGCCTCCTCAGCTGCAGCTACCGCGGCCGCGGTATCACCCCCGGCAGCAGCTGCCCGGGCCGCTTCCAGGGCTGAGCCCACAGCCGGTATGGCGGCAATGCGCTGCTCGATAATCGGCAGTTCGGGGTCCCCTGGGGCCAGCAGTTCCAGCAGTGCCTGTTGGGCCCGGGCGGTCGCGGATTCCCCAGCCTCAATCGCTGTCCGGGTCGCAGAGCGGGCGGTTTCCGTGCGGGAATCGATGCTGTCCTGAAGTTCAGCGAGGGCGGCTGCGGCCTCCTGGTAGGCCAGGGCGGCGTCGGTGAACTGGCGCTGGCGATAGGCTTCGTCACCGGTCTCGGCAATTGCGATAGCGGTGGCGTAGGCCTCGGGCGCCCAGGTTTCCACCCCGAACGCCAGCAATTCTTCCTGGGCTTCAAGTACCACCTGCAATGCGTCCTGGGCGGCCTTGCGCAGCTTTTGCTGCTGGGCTTCGGCAAAGGGGCTGCGTTCCGTTTCAGTGCCTTCAGTGGCTGCCGAGCCGCCGCTGCCGCCAGCGGTGCGGGGGGCCTGGCTGTCAGCACCGGAGTTTTCAACCACCACGGACTCCCCGGAATCCATCAACCCGGGCAGCACAAAAAACACCAGCACGGCCGCTACAGCCAGGATACTGATGCCTGGCAGCAACCAGGGCGGTCGTTTGCTGGGGGTGGTTTCAGGTTCACTGGGTGTTTCCACCTGGGGGCTGAAACCGGCAGCCTTCAGGGGCTGGTGATCGGGGTCATCCATGGCAATCGTGTGGCTTCAGCCTGCGTCCGGGCTGTCCGGCTGGTCGCTATCGCTGACCGGTGGATTGAGGGCTCCGATTTCGGTGGCGTAGATGTCAGCCATGAGTTCCCGCCACTGGCTGTACTGATCCTCCACATTGCCCGACAGGCGAACGGTCCGGTCCTCCAGTTCAATTACCCGGGGTGTGATCTCTGCGGACAGGGACTGACCCAATTCTTCGATGGCGAGGGAATGGATGCTGGACTCGGCCCGCTTCTCAAGCCCGCTTTTCAACAGGTAGGCACCGCCGGCAATGCCGACCATGCCGGCGGCATTGGCATAGTCACTGCTCGAGCCCTGGGCGGCGATGCCCGCCACAACCGCAGCGGCCCCCGCGATCAGGCGCTGGTTCGCTTCGGCTTGCAGTTCTCGCTGTGCGATCACTTCGTCGTAACTGAGTTTGCGCCATTCCTGGTAGGGGGTGTACATCTCCTCTGAAAACCCCGTGTAGTAGCCCTGTAGGGTATCCACGAACACGTAGTTGCGCTGCCGCAGGGTCCGGACCCGCTCCAACATGGGGTCATTCTCTGCGGGCAGGCGCTGTATCCGGTAGGTGCCCGCCTTGTCCTGCACCAGATAATCGGCGAAGGCATCTTCCGCGAAATTGCGGGCAAATCGTAACTCAGCTACCTGACGTATCGCGATCCGGTCCCGCCCGGAGGTGCTGTTGAATACCTTCAGCATGTCATTGGCGATTTGTCGGTAAACCAACAGGAAAGGATCGCGATCGGCGCTTGCGGGACTGTCATAGGCATACCGGCTGGTGGTGCCCTCGTAGGTTTTGTCGATCCAGGGCTGGCCCCGGGCGTCGGTCACCTGAACGGCCAGGGCGAGATGTTCGCCATCGCTGTGCAGTATCCGGCCGGTCACCAGCAGGTCGGTAAACTGATCTCCGTCGGGTACAACCCGAACCGCCCCCCAGGCACCGACCCCTTCGAGTGTGGCAGTCAGCTCCCTGGCTATGAACGTGGCCTCTGCGCGTCGAATCTCCGGGTAGACCGGTTCGTCATCCTTCAGGTCGGTGATGCCGGGATCCAGTATGGCGACGCCGACATCCAACACCTGAGACTCAGGTACCGGGGCCGGTGGTTGGGCGAGGGGAGGGACGGAGGTACTTTTCACCGTTTGGTTGACGCAGCCGGTAACGAGCGTCAGCAAGAAAATCAGGGCCAGGCGCAGGGTCATTGCTCAGGCACCTCCAGAGCCTTGTACTAGCGGTATTCATTCCACAGCCGTTCCCTCA
>JAAXJC010000008.1:2161-45089 GCA_012270045.1 Luminiphilus sp. | reverse complement strand
AATTACTACGGTATGGCGGACTCTTTACTCGATGATCAACTGACTTCGATTAACCCTGGCATCTCATGGGTTCGAATTGTTCAGTGGCTTCCTAGGATGGAAATGGGCGGACGTGATGGCATCACCTACTTCAACGCGCAGGGTACCAAGCTAAAGAGCTGGGATGATCTGCCCGATTTACTGAAGTCTGAGATTGCTGCGAATTACCCCAAATATCGACATGCACCCCCCGGGGATGATCAGAGACCAAATGAGACGTCTTGGACCTTCTTCAAAAAAGAGTTGGATCGCAGAGCCATGAAAGAGGACGGTACCGCGAAAAAACACCAAGGCCACTGAACGACAGACCTTGATTGGGTATTCCTTGCGTGACGGATGGCGCGAGAAGTATAACCAGCCACCGTATCCGGTACTCATGGCAACAGCGCCTGTCCGGGGATCCGCGGGACCTAGACTACTGCTCTGGCATCTGGGTTGGCCTTGTCCTGTGCGCCCGCAAAGTAGCACCCGAAACGGGAGGTTGAAGGGAGACCGCCCTTCGGACAAATCAGGGCATGGGGACCGGCACAGCATAGGCCTCAACCCGGGCGGAGCGGGCTTTAAGACAGGTATCACGGTCGGTAGCGACCGCCGTGCTGACAAACAGCGTCTGTCCATCAGCACCGCCGAGGGCACAGGCGATTGCCTGCCTGCCGGTATCAATGGTGTCCAGCACACGTCCCCCCTCAGCCAGCCGGAGCACGGTCCCTGTGGTCGGTGAAGCCACCCAGATCGCACCTT
This sequence comes from Luminiphilus sp., assembly GCA_012270045.1. Taxonomy (GTDB): domain Bacteria; phylum Pseudomonadota; class Gammaproteobacteria; order Pseudomonadales; family Halieaceae; genus Luminiphilus. The sequence goes on along the minus strand of JAAXJC010000008.1, from coordinate 44,309 downwards.
CGGCATCGATACAGATACCGTCAGGCACCGCGCCCTCTGGCAACTGGGCCCATGGCCTGCGGTTGTACAGTTCTGAATCGCTACCGATATCAAAGGCGGTCAGGCAGCCCCGGAAAGTCTCCGCCACCACAAGCGTGGCCGCATCTGCCAGCAGTGCCATGCCGTTGGCAAACAGCAGGTCGCCCGCCGCAGCGTGCACTGAACCATCCGGGTCTACCCGGGCCAATGTGCCGGGAGTGACGGACTCCCCGGCGGGCAGATCAAAGCCAAAGTTGCCCACCCAGGCGCGGCCAAGGGGGTCCACCAACATATCGTTAATGCGACGTTCAGCAACCCCGGAGACATCGGCGTGGCAAACCAGGTCGCCCTGGGCGGACAACCTGAACACCGTCCTGTCCAGCATGGAGGCGACCAGCAACTCGCCGGCCGGCAGCCAGCCCAGTCCCGACGGCCGCTGCGGCACGCTGACAATGCGCTCTGCTGTCGCCCCCGGTTGCAGCCGGTAAACCGCCTCATCATAAAAGTCGGAAAACCAGAGTGCGCCCTGATGCCAGCGGGGGCCTTCAATGAAGGTGAAACCATCACAGATAATGTCCGGATTCTGCGCCATCAAAGCTCCGCCGTTGCCGTTACCCGCAGACCCAGGCAGCTAACCACTTCAACATCACCCCAGTCGCCCACTGTTAAATTCGGTTCAGCTGGCAACAACCCCCGCCTGCAGGAGCCTGGGCTGGATATCCAGGGCGAAACGCTCCAGATCCTCACGATACCGCGGGAACGTCAGCATAACGGCATCCGCTCCCTGATCGTGGGCGGATAGCAACTGCTCGGTCACATCATCGGCAGTACCCACCATATGCACACCGCCCCCCGAGGCCGCCAGCATGTCTTTAGTGAAGTCGTCAAAGGAACCGCTACCCGCCGTCAGGTCGTGTAACCAGTTATCTGTGGCAACGCCATCTTTGGCCTCAATGATGGCTGCAAGTTTTTCTTCTGCTTCGCTGCGGCTGTCTGCCCACAACAGAAACGGGAAAATTGCCGTGCGCACGGTTCGGTTATTGCGCGCCGCACGGTCCCGAATATCTTCGGTGATGGCCCCCAGAGCCGCGACCGAAGGCGTCGATATAAAAGCCCAGTCGCAGAGTTCGGCTGTCATTTGTTTGGCGTCTTCAGAGGTGCCCGCGTTCGCTACCGGTGGCTGGACAGCAGGCACCGGGGACGCTTCACCCGCCACCACGCTGTACCACTCGCTGTGAAAGTCAAAAGGCTGCGCCGCCGAATCCCACAGACCGCGCAGTATTTTGATGAATGCAGCTGTGCGGGCGTAGCGGCTGTGGTGCTCCGCGAGTTCGATCCCCATCATGCCGAATTCCCGGGCGCTCCAACCACTGACCACGTTCAGGCCCCAGCGTCCCCCGCTCAGATGTGCCAGGGTCGCACCCATCTTGGCCACGACGAACGGATGGAAAAGCGGAACATGGACGGTGGAAAAGACATTGATTCGAGAAGTCGCCCTGAGCAGGGCCGCAGCCCAGGTAGTGGTCTCAAGGGATGTCCCCAGGAAATTGGTCTCGCCTCCGAACCCTCGCCAACGCGATACGGGAAAGAGATACTCAAAACCCAGTGCTTCTGCTCGCAGAGCCAGCGCCTCGTTTTCACTGTACGTCCACTGGTCGGGCACCACATCATGGGTAGAGATGGAGGGCATGTTGGAGCAATTGGGCATAAACAGGCCCAATGCAAGCCGGCGCATAGGGTCGCCGCTCACTGTAGAGTGACCGGCAAGTGCTCAAAACCCCGGAACAGGAAGGCCTCGCGCAGACGAGCGTTGGCTGTATCTACCTGAAAATTCGGAAATGCAGTGAACAGTTCTTCCAGGAAAACGCGCCCTTCCAATCGAGCCAGCTCAGCGCCCACGCAGTAATGGATGCCGCCACCAAAGGTCAGGGGTTTTTCCTCACGAGGATCTACTACGAACGCTTCTGGACGCGTGAATACCGCCTTATCTCGATTGGCTGCGGCAACAATGGTCAGAATACGATCACCCGCCGCAAATTCGTGACCGGCGACCACGGTATCGGCCAACGCCGTTCTGTACGTCGCCTGCAATGAAGACTCGTACCGGACAATCTCCTCGGTCGCGGCCTTGGCCAGCTGCAGATTATTGGTGAGCTTGGCGCGCTCCTGGGGGTGCTCCCCCAGCAAATACATGCCATTTCCAATCATGTGGGCAGTAGTCTCGAATCCGGCGCCGAACAAACCGATCACAGACGTGCTCAGTTCCTCGGCTGATAGAGATGCGTCGCCCTCTCTGGCCTGCACCAGAGCTGTAGTGAGGTCATCACGGGGATGGGACCGTCGCCGCTCAAACAAATCATGGAAAAAGGCGGTCAGAAACTCCATCTGGCGATTGGCAAGACTGAGTTCATCAGGGTTCAAAGCGCGGGTTTCAAAGACTGGAAAAGTATCGGCAATCGCCTGATTCAACTGGGTCAGTAAATCATCAGAAAACTCATGCTCCTCCAGCCCCAACATGTCGCACATAACCAGAGTCGGGAACCGGTAAGCAAACGATTCAATAAAGTTCGCACCGGGCCGGCCCGCAAGATCGGCCAACATACCCCTGGCCAACTCCCGTACCCTGGGCTCCATGGCTCGAATACGCTTAAGAGACAGTGCGCTTGCCACCAGCCCACGCAATCGCGTGTGGGTGGGAGGATCCTGCATGACAAAGACACGTGACAGCCAGGCATAGGCGGGATTCGCGAGCACATCGAAGCTGTCGTCATAAAAGAGCTGAATATTTTTTACAAAGTCACCCTGTCCAAAGGCCTTATCAATCAACACGTGACGGCAGTCGTCGTACCGCGTCATCACCCAAAAACCCAGTTCTGAACGGTGAATGGGATCCTCCTCCCTGAGCCACCGAAAAATAGGGTATGGATCCGCAAGAAGCTGCGGATCCATGGGATTGAAGGAGAATGCAGGACTCACCTGGGACCAGCCAGGACAGGCCTAGAAGTCGAAACTCACCGTAGCTCCGTAGGTGCGCGGCGGCAACATCGAGCCCACTCGAAGGGAGTTGTACAGCGGGGCTGTGATGATGTTGTTGGAAATAATTTCTTCATCAGCGAGATTTCGACCCCACACAGCGAAACTCCACCGCTCGCCCGGAAGTGTGTATACAGCTCTGGCATTCAACAAGCCATAGCCTTCCTGGTAGGCATCCTGCCGGTTCCACTCTGTAAAGTAGACATCATCCTGATAGTAGTACTCCCCACGGAGCAGCAGGTCGCCACCGATAATAGATGCCTGATAGTTGAGTCCGAGCTTGAAGGTGTATTCAGGAGCATTCGGCAACGTGTTACCGCTGAGGTCCTTAATGGCGAAACCATCGGAGTAGTCGCCATTAAAGAACTCCTCATACTCTGCACTGAGGTAGGTTGCGTATACGTCGAGGGTAAAGTTGTCGGACAAGGCCGCATCAAGTTCCACTTCAATCCCGTAATTCTCTGCCTCAGCAGCATTAATCGTACTGACCGTGCTGTTGGCATCGACAAAGGAAATCTGGAGGTCGGCGTAGTCGTAGTAGAAACCGGACACACCGTAGCGCAAGCGACCATCCGCCGATGACCCCTTGATACCCACCTCAAAGGCATCAACCGTCTCAGGCTCCAGCGGCGGACTCAGGCTACCGGTGTTGATAACGCCCGATTTGAATGCCTGGTTGTAGGTGGCATAAAGCAGCATGTTGTCATTGGGCTCAAACTCCACCGTTAGCCGCGGCGTTACATCGCTCCAGTCGGCTGTTTGATCCGTGGGCACGTCCACCGGCAGGGCGTCAAAGATGAAAGCCCCGGTACCGGTACGCTCCTCGTAGTTGTAACGAATGCCGGCGATTATTTTCAGGGTATCTGTGAGCTGATAGCTACCTTCAGCATAAATACCGTAGGCCTCGATATCGACCGCGCCGTTTTGTTCATAACGTCCCGCTCCGATCGCATCGCCGATGGGCGTACCGCACAGCTCCGGAGCCAGAAGAGCACAGATATTGGTCAGGGGAACGAGAACCTGACCGTAGAGGTCCTCCTCGAAATACATCGCACCCGCGAGAAAATCGATCTTGTCACCAGAGAAGTTGTAAATGAATTCCTGACTCCAGGATTCACTCTGCTCGACATAATTGTTTTGGCCAAAAAGATTGGCGTCGGTTGAATCCAGATCGTCACGCAGGAATCGATCCAACTCCTGGAATGAGGTCAGCGATTTTATGGTCTGGTTTTCAGCGACATCAAATTCCAGGGTGACAATAGCGCTGTCTCCGTCACGCGTATTGATGGCTTCCTGATCAGAGTTGATGTCGTAAATGGTGCCCCCGGCCTGAAAGACCGTCTGTCCACCGAAAATCGGCACAGCTAATGGGCCCAGTGGGTTTCCCTCCGAGGGGCCAAAGTAGTGGAAAGCAAAGTTTTGGTCGTCTTCCTGATAGTGCTGATAAGAACCTGTGGCACGGAATGAGCCTCCGCCGTCATAGGCGAGGGTCACCCGATAGGATTGAGCGTCGCGGTCATCAACATCCTCGCCGGAAAACAAATTGGTTCCGTAGCCATCACGATTTTCAAATTTACCGGCCACCCTCGCAGCCAGGGCATCACCCAGGGGCACATCAACGGCCCCCTCAAAATCGAGCATGCTGTAGTTCCCAGCGGTTGCCCGCAGGTAGCCACCGAACTCCCCGCTGGGCTTGGCCGTCACCATGTTGATGACACCGGCCGTAGCACCGCGTCCATACAGTGTGCCCTGGGGCCCACGTAGCACCTCCACCTGGGCGAGATCAAACATACCCATCAGCTGCGCCGCGGGTCGAGGAATAATGGCGCCATCCTGCAGGAAAGCGACCGCGCCCTCGCCCCCGATATCGATGCTGGTCATACCGATACCGCGCATAAACACACGGGCAAATCCGAATTGGTCACCGATTGAGAGATTGGGTACGTCGACAATCATGTCTCGTACAGACTGAACACCACCGGGAACAATCTCATCCGCACCGATAACGTTCGCGGCGGCGGCCAGATCGGTTACCGACACATCTTTCTTGGACGCCGTAACCACCACCTCTTCAAGCATGGGTTGCGCCAGGACTTGTCCGGCGAAGACGGTTGCTCCTCCCAAGATGAGAGCCTTTGGAAAATATCCAGCTTTCTTCATTGTTATTGCTCCTCTACGGCTAAAAGTTCTGGCCCCTGTCAGGCCGATAGTGTCTCGCGCTTGAAATGGAGTCCCACGGATGTACGATCCCAGGTATCTGCAGTAATGCCCTCGTTGCGCAGAACGTGCTTCATCACCTTGGATGACGGCGTTTTGGGCAGTTCGGACAGGGTCCGCACGTAGCGAGGCACCATAAAATGGGCCATCCTATCGCCGAGAAAGCGCACCAGGGCCTCGGGATCTATCTCCTGCCCATCAACTGCCGCCACGGCGATCATGACCTCATCCTCACCGACATCACTGGGAACGGCGTAGGCTGCAGCCTCTCGAACCGCGTCGTAGGCCACGACCTCCGCCTCAACTTCAAAGGATGAAATGTTCTCCCCACGTCTTCGGATCGCGTCCTTCATCCTGTCGACAAAGTAGTAATACCCATCTTCATCAACGCGAAAACAGTCGCCGGTATGAAACCAACCATTGCGCCAGGCCGCGGCGGTGGCGTCCGGCTGTTTGTAATAACCCGAATTCATACCCCAAGGACGGTCGGTCCGAACAATCATCTCGCCGACCTCCCCCACAGCCACCTCGCAGTCAAACTCATCGACCAGGCGCACATCAACGCCCTCGCGTTTGCGACCACAGGTGCCCCGCTTGGTCGGGTTAGGCTCTGAAACAATAGGCGAACTAACTTCTGTCATATTGAATATGGTGTAGACGTCCGAACCAAAACGCTGGGTGAAGTCTGTGCAGGTCTCGGTCAGCGGCACCATAAAAACCAGACGAACCGAATGATTCCGGTCCTGGTCCGACGGCGGCTGCTTAAGCAGGAAGGTCGCCATAACGCCCAGCAGGAATACCACGGTGGTCTGGGAGGAGCGGACAAAGGGCCAGAAGGTATCCGTAGAGAAACCTTCGGTTACTGCAATCGATCCGCCTCTGGCCAACATCACAAAAATGACCCCCATGCCACCGATGTGAAAAATAGGCATGTTGATCAGGAAACGGTCCTCACCGGTCACAAAGGGCCAGGTTTCCGGACCCGCATTGGTGAATATATGTAGGTAGGACGACAGCACCCCTTTTGAGGGTCCAGTGGTTCCCGAAGTAAAGATAATGGATTGGGTATCCCAGGGCTCAATAGGGCTTGTCAGCTCCGGCGGCGGTGTCGTTGCCTGGTCAATAACCGACCACGGTATTGTTGTATAACCCTGAGGCGCTTCTCCTGGGCCCAGCGTGATGACGTCGCTGATTCTGGGGCAGTCAACATCAGCGAGTCGGTCCAACAGCTGGTCATGGGCCACTAAAATTCGGGCATCAGAAAGATTCAGGGTGTGTTCCAGGACCTTGCCTTTAAATGCCGTATTCAGCGGCACGAATACAGCGCCCAGATAGTTCAGGGCAAAGAACGTCAGGATCGCTTCCTTGCCATCAAACATCCAAACCGCGACGTGATCACCGCGCCCAACACCGGATCCGGCAAAGCCACCTGCCAGTTGGCGGACGCGGACCAGCAGGTCACCGTAGGACCACTCCTCGCCGTCCTGGAAGATGGCGAAGACTTGTTCTGGTTTTTCGGTCGCCCACCGCTCCAGCAAATAACGGGTGACACAACGATCACGATCGGGTATCCGCGGGTCACAAGTTGAGGTCTGCATCGTCATCGCTTTATCCCCAGGCTTTTTGGCTTCATTGGGCGGCCTTATCCGCAGCATATTTGGGCCCCAACCCGACCACTGAGTTCACCATCCGCAGCGTGTGGCTGATAATCTGGTGGCGCGTTTGCTTGCCTTCAGGTCGGTACCACAGGGCCACCCAGGTCATCATGCCGCCGATGGTGTTGGCCGTGAGAACCCCGTCACAGATAAGAAATTCTCCCGCCTCCCGCCCCTGCTCAAGTATTTCAGCTAACTTATGGTCGAACAGGCTGCGGTGCTCGCGAATTTCCCTGGCTTGGTTTGCCGTCAGATTTTTTTCCTCTCGCTCATACACCACGATGAATTCCTGAAATTCAAAAATGATGTCAAGCACTTCTTCCACCAGCCGACTGAGCCGTTCGGTCGCCGAATCCAATGGACTGTCCATGACTCTCTGGATGGCGTTGAGGGACTGGAGAATCCCTGTCTGGCAAATGTCGTAAAGCAATTCTGTTTTATTGGCGTAATGGGTGTACAGAAAGGGCTTGGTGACCTCAAGGCGCTGGGCGATGGCATCAAGGGTAGTCCCTTCATATCCAAGCTGAAAAAAAAGATGGCTGGCCTCTTCACGTATCCGTCGGCGCTTAAAGTCGGTGACCTCGTGCTTCAGACTGGACTGAGGCAGTGTCAAAGCAACGGACATCGGTTAGCGGGCCTGCTCAAGAATCGCCCGCACATCACCTGGGCCAGTAATCTCCCTGGGGTTTGTTCGGGACCAGAAGTCCAACATGGTGTACTCCGCTATCAAATCCAGCTGCTCGTCAGTGACACCCACTTCGCCGAGGGTGCGAGGCATGCCCAGACCACGTATGAACTCATCCAGGACAATACTGGCGTCCTCACCGGGTCGCCCGAAACTGTCACTGATCTTGACCTGCTTGTCACCGGTAACCGGCTTGTTGAATGCGAGCACGGCGGGAGCCATCACACAGGAACAGTAACCATGGGGCACGTCGGCTGTCCCTCCCAACACATGACCGATGGCATGACTGGCGCCCATAGGTACGCCACCAATGATTGGAATCATCGACTGCCAGGCGCCAACCTGGCATTTGAGCCGGGCATCAAGATCTCCGGGGTCGGCCTTTACCGCTGGCATGGCTTGACTCAACAATCGCAGGGCACTCTCTGCCACACCATCGCAGAAATAACTCGAGTGCCTGGAAGAGAGCGATTCAAGCGCGTGATCGACTGCACGAACACCAGTGGAGTGCCACAGCCATTCCGGGGTGTGCACGGTCAGTGCAGGATCGAGCACAATAGCCACCGGCGCCATTAATCGATGGGTATAGCCCTGCTTTTTATTTTCCCGATCGTCAGTGACGCCCCCCATGGTGTTGAACTCGCCCCCCGACAAGGTCGTAGGGCAGCAGATGACGCGAATGTCGGGGCCATCAAAGACCGGAGCGACTGTATTGCCATCGTCATCGACGTAGACATAGAAACCCTCAAAATCTTCATGGCTGAGCATGTTGTGCTTCAGTCCCAGCGCAATAACCTTACCCGCATCCGTAACCGAACCCCCACCAACAGTAATGATGAGGTCAGTGTTGACGTCCCGGGCCGCCACCATGGCCTTCAGCACGTCTGTACGAGGTGCATGGGGAGCAATGCCGTCATAGGTCATCGCCAATCGGGACCCCAATGCAGACTCAATTCGAGCGATTTCATCTGTGTTGTTACGAAGGGTGCTGCTGACCAGCAGAAAAATCCGTTCGGCGTCCAGGCTCTCTGCCTCTTCTGCCAGGGCGTCCGCGGCGGCGCGGCCCATGTGAACCCTTTCGGTCGCCGTTAGTCCGAGTGTCGACGCGTCATATCCAAACACTATTCGCCCCAGTCTGTTGTTATCTTTGTTGTACTCAACGTAGCAATAGCTTACTGCAAAGTAAAGATGTAGTAGTCTGTAGCAAAAATAACGAGTGCGAGGTTCCAGCGCATGCAGGCAAAAGGTTCCGGCGACACTGCCCGGGCCTGTTCGGATATCCCGCTCAAGCCCTACTACACTGCTGACGACATCCCCGACGGGCACGCGGCGCGCGTCAACCAACCGCCGGGGGAGGCACCCTATCACCGAGGCTTTCACCCCTCGGGCTACCGATCAAAGCCCTGGCGCATATTTCAACTCAGCGGCTTTGGCAAGCCAGAGGATGAAAATGAGCGGATCAAGTTTTTGCTCAAAAATGGCGAAACCGGCTTCATCATGGAGCATGATCGAAACACGGCGGACCATTGCTATAACGTAGACCACCCCGAAGTCTTGGCGCGACGGGAAGACGTTGGCCTGACCGGTGCCGTCATGCAGAGCGTCAGGGACACCGCTATCTGCCTTGACGGCCTGCCCATGGATACCAGCTTCGGACACGCGGGAGGCGCCGTCGTTCAGCACGCGCCGTTCGCACTGGCAGCCTATTGGACCGTGGCAAAACAGCGCGGCTATGACCTGCAGAGGCTGGCCGGCACAGGTCAAAGCGACTTCAACCTCACCTATTTGGGTTGCGTGACAAAGCAGCAGATACCCACCGATGCCGGCCTGCGCTTCAACGCGGATATCATTGAATTCTGTACCGAACATCTTCCCCGCTGGGTTCCGGTATCCATCGCGGGTTACAACGGCGCGGACACCGGACTGACCCCTGATCAGGAGCTGGGCAGCCTGTTTGCCAATGCCGTGGAATACCTTGATGAGATTGCGAAACGGGACCGGATTTCGTTGGAGATTGCAGCCCGGGGTTGTGCGGGGGTCAGCTTCCGCGCGTCCATCAAAATTTTTGAAGAGGCCTGCAAGATGCGAGCCGCGCGACTGATGTGGTCCGATCTGTTGCGACAACGCTATGGCATTACCGACCCCAGAGTGGCCAACCTGCGAATCCACTGCGTTACCGCTGGCTCCAAAATGGCCTACCAGCAGCCCATGAACAATTTGGTCCGGGGTGCACTGATGGCAGTCAGCGCCGTATTGGGTGGCGTGCAATCATTGGGGGTATCGGGTTATGACGAAGCGCTGTCCATACCCTCGGAACATGCCCATCAAATGTCGGTGAGAATTCAGCAGATCCTGATGGAGGAAACGGGTCTGACCGATGTTACCGACCCGCTGGGAGGCTCCTACTACGTCGAGACGTTGACCGCGCAGCTGGTCGAAAAAGCCTGGGCCTTCTTTGAGGACATCCAAAGCCGGGGTGGCTACCTGGCCTGCCTCGATTCGGGCTGGTTACATGCCAAGGCGGAGGAGAACCAACACGCAGAATTCATGCAAACCGAAAGTGGCGATGCGCATATTGTCGGAGTGACGATGGCCCATGATGACTGCAGCCCCTTCGAAATTGATGGCTTCATAGGCAGCGACGACGCCTTTGATGTTGCCCTGGACCGGCTTAAAGAGGTGAAACGCAGTCGTCATGAGCGGGGGGCAGCGGATGCCCTCCGGCGCCTGGAACAGGTCTGCCGGGGAACGGAAAATATTATGCCCGCGATGATGGACTGCCTCGAGCGAGAAGCCACGCTGGGCGAGGTGGGCGACGTTTACCGCGAGGTTTTCGGTGACTGGCGCACCCCCATCCAAAGTTGAGAGGAAACGCCAATGAGGCCAAAACGTATCCTGATGGCAAAAACCGGACTTGATGGGCACTGGCGCGGCCCCACCATTGTTGCGCGGGCACTCCGGGACGCAGGCTTCGAAGTCATTATGATCGGCATGGCCACGACAAACGAAATCGTTGCCGCCGCTGTGGATGAAGATGTTGATTTGGTAGGGCTTAATATAGGTGGCCATATTGATGTGGCGCTGCGGGCAGTCGACGCGGTCCAGTCCACATGTCCCGATATGCCGCTCTTCGCTGGCGGCACGATCCCGCCACATGCCTGCAAGCAATTGGAAGCGAAAGGATTGGAGGTTTTTCCACCGGGCTCAGCATTGACCGACATCGTGGCTTCGGCAAATCGCCTCACGGGGCTTAGCAGCCAGCAATGAGCAATGCGGCAGATGCTGCGGCACCGGTTGACTTTGAGCAGCGTAAAGCTCTGGCACGGGCCATTACGTCGATTGAATCAGGAGGCAACCAAGCACTCACCCTGGAGGAGGCTGCACTGGCCACACCTGCCAACGCCCATGTCCTGGGCATAACCGGTCCACCCGGGGCAGGAAAATCCTCATTGGTCAGCGCTTTGCTGCCCCTGGCATTGCAGCGATATTCCTCTGTGGCAGTACTCGCAGTGGACCCGAGTTCCGCAGTAACCGGAGGTGCGCTGCTGGGAGACCGGGTTCGTATTGACTACCGGCACTTTGGCAACAGGGTCTTCTTCAGGTCTATGGCCTCCCGGGGACACCAGGGGGGCATTGCCGCCGCCACCCGAGCCACTATCAATCTGCTCGATGCCGACCAGTGGCCCCTGATCATCATTGAGACGTTGGGCATTGGCCAGGTTGAACTCGATATCGTTGATCTGGCAGACCGCGTACTGGTCGTCCTGAATCCTGGATGGGGCGATGGTTTTCAAGCAAATAAAGCGGGTCTCACCGAGCAGGGGGATGCCTTCGCACTCAATAAGGCAGATCGTCCGGGCCTGGAGCAGGCGAAAATACTGCTGGAGCAGTCCCTGCAGTGTTTGCCTGTGGAAAGGCCGCCGAGCGTGTTTCCAACCATCGCTACGGATGGCGATGGGGTTACAGAATTGTGGCATGACCTGGCGCAGCTGCTGGCGGACTCCCCAACAGAGAGCAGCAAAAAACGCCGGATACTGGCTGCCCGGGAAGCAGCCAGAGCTCAGCTACTCAGTGACTTCGAGACCTTTCTTAATTGCGGGGGAGGCGAGGCCACCCAGGAAAAATCGCCGGGGACCGCCACAGATCTGCTGGCCCAATTTTATCAACAGCGTTCCTGAACAATCGTCGGGCTAACGATGGAAAAGACGCTGACGGCTTGGCATACCAGCGCAGCTACAGCGTAATCTCTTCACCCGCACAAAAAGCACCAGCGGTCACATCGGCTCGCACCGAAATCATCGACCCCGGTAATTCGGAGCGCGCTTCTCCTGGAATGCATGCATTGCTTCAGCGGCGTCATCGGTCATCGACAGCAAGGTCTGGTGCCGGTCCTCCAGGGCCATGGTTGCTTCCATGGATTGGGAATCGATACCCAGGTGTACCGCCTCCTTGGTCAGGCGCAGACCCAGGGGCGCGGTCGCCAACAAATCAGCCACCAGGGCCGACACCGCCGACTCCCTCTCCTCCGGCGCAGTGACGTGGGACAGGAAGCCCCGTTTGTCCATGGCTTCGGCGGTATAGGCCCGCCCTGTCATCATCATTTCAGCCGCAAAAGAACCCCCCACCAGGCGCGGTAACAGGTAACTGCTGGCCATATCAGCACCTGTGAGACCAATGCGTATATAGGCAGCACAGAATTTGGCTGTGGTGTCAGCGACCCGCAGATCAGCGGCGGCAGCGAGACTCAGGCCTCCACCATAGGCAGCACCCTGAACGCTGGCTACTACCGCCTGGGGGCAGCGGCGCATGGCCAGGTACAGCCGCGCAATGCGACGTTGCACCCCCAGCAGCATGCCCACCGAGCGCTCACTGAAGCCCCAACCACCATCGACCAGATCGAGGCCCGAGCAGAAATGTTTGCCCGCGCCCTGCAGCACCACGACCCGGATATCGTCCCGGGATGCCAACTCGGTGAACGTGTGAAACAGGGTATCGACCAGGTCCGCACTAAAGGCGTTGCCAAGCTCCGGGCGGTTGAGTGTGATCGTCATGAGGTCTGCCTGTTCGTCGATCAAAACGGGCGTAGCACGGGTTGCGGTCATGGTTGGTCACCTTTGAACTGGCGTGTTGAAACTGAAACTGCCCTGCACACTAACATTCCTTCGACGGTGAATCTTGCTCACGATGAAGCCACCGGGTCGCTGGGCGGGACGGTAATCACCCCGGGGGCATGCCATTGGCCGCCCGGCCCCCCAAACGCCTGCGCCGGGCTGAAGCGGCCTGATGGCGCGACTAGAGTTGATGCTGCCGCAATGACTGGTAGTAGGGTGCCATTTGATCAGCCAGGTCCGCTGCCTCACCCTCAAGCGACACCGCGTCGGGACCGGGCGGCGCAAAGCCCGAGGACGCCCGAACCGAGGCGTACCAGTGGTCTGCCCAAACACCGTCACTGGTCCTTGGACCTGCAGGCCAGCACGTCATGGCCTCGCCCGAGTAGTCAACTTCCAGAGCGTCACAGAGCTTTTCCAGTGCGCCCGCAGGGTCCCCAAGCACGGCAGCACTGTCGATGACGGGCGGTGTGGTCCCGGTGATCTCGGTGATCTGCTGAAACAGCTGCCACTGGCGAGTAATCCCGATATCGTCGGCACATACCGACGGCATTTTTTTCAGATAGGAAGCGATGACCGCCGCGGGATCGCGTATGAGGAAGGCATGACGCAGGCCCCGCACCCAGCCCATATCACAGCCCTCGAGCATGTGGTGGGTCATGTGCTTTTGATAATAAATCGGTGCCGGCATATCCCCGATCAGCCCGGCAACGACCTGTTCACGGCGGGTCGGCTGTGATGCAAGAACAGCCTCGCGGCAGGGGTGCTGTGCGCCGCTTTCCGTGAGGTAGCAGGCATAGAAGGGTTCGTCGATGACCGCGCAGTCCGGCCGATTTTCCCAGGCCCTCATCATGGCCGTGGAAATATTGCGGGGACCGGACCACATGGCGATACGGATGGTCACTCAGTCTGCCGCTCCCTGACGGGACCCAACCTCAGTGTCCAACAGTTGCAGGTACAGCCGCTGCAGCCGATCAACCATAGGGCCCCTGCGACCCGTACCGATCTGGCGGCCGTCGATCTCGAATACCGGCGTCAGCCCTGCGAAGGTGCCGGTGACAAAAGCCTCTTCGGCGCTGTAGCACTGCATGACCGAAAAATTCTTCTCGTATACGGGAATATCGTTGGCTTTACAGAGGTTGATGACATTGCGTCGGGTGATGCCATCGAGACAGTAGTCGCCGCTGGAGGTCCAGACCTCACCGTCACGGACAATAAAAAAGTGGGTCGAATTGCAGGTTGCCACGTGACCGTGGGGATCCAGCATCAGGGCCTCGTCATAGCCCGCCTTGGATGCCTGAATACACCCGAATATGCAGTTGAGCTTGGAGTGGCTGTTAATCCGCGGATCCTGCACGTCGGCATAGCCCCGGCGCACATAGACGGTATACAAGCGTACCCCGCGATCGTTGAGGGACGGGTCCGGCGCTTTGTACTCGGGAATGATCACCACCGTGGGTGGACTGATGGTGACCGCCGGATCCTGGTAGGGCGTTGCCTTGATACCCCGACTGACCATGAGACGAATATGCACATCATCCCGCATGCCATTGGCGGCCAGGGTGCCGTACAACCGCTCAGCCAGTTCCGCCTGACTCAAGCCCAGGTCGAGATCAAGTGCCTTGGCCCCTTCCCACAACCGTTTCAGGTGCTGGTCCAGAAAAGGAATAACGCCTTCGTGAACCCGCAGCCCCTCCCAGATACCGTCGCCGAGAATAAAGCCACTGTCGAACACCGACACCACGGCCTGATCCCTGGCAAACAGCTCGCCGTTGATATTGATCTGGATATCGGCATTGCGGCTATCGACGGCGTAGGTGTGGGTGCTGCTCATGGGTATTCCCGTGGGAGTGGACACTGGTCGTCTACCCTACCCCAAACCCGACCCCCGACGGGAGCCCGGGGTGTTTTTCTCGGCATCATCCCAGGGCAGCGACGACAACTTCTGGAGACGCCCTGACGCAGAACAGGGTGAATGACAGGGCACCCATATGGAGAACCACAAGCACCGCAACGGTGATGGCCACAGGGTGATCTCGCAGACCTGTCCGCCATCCCGGGCAGCACCTTGCACCGGCGGTCCCGAGCGATCATCATCGGAACGTTCGGGCGCAGGCCGCGCCCAGGAAGACGCCATTGGCAACAGGCAGGAGAGCACCGCAATGCAGGCAGAAGCAAAACCATCCGCGAAGTTTCATCACATGAAAGAGGGAACCGCTGAGGACTGGGCCATCATCGGCAGCGAGGCGGCCAACCATGCCAAGGGATTGCCCGCCCGGCTGTTGGAACATCTGTCCTTGCTCGCAGGGGATTGTGGCGGCTTCCCCGTGGACCGGCTAACCCATTGCCTGCAGACCGCCACCCTCGCCCACAAGGACGGTAAAGACGAAGAATACGTCGTCTGCGCTCTGCTCCATGACATAGGCGATACATTGGGCCCCGCAAACCATGCCGATATAGCCGCCACCATTCTGGAACCCTACGTCAGCCCGGATAACCATTGGATGGTTAAGCACCATGCCGAATTTCAGGGCTACTACTTCCTCCATTACCTCGGACTGGACCGCAACATGCGTGAGCAGTACCGCGACCACCCCCTGTATGAATACACCCTCGAGTTCATCGATAAATACGACGCGCCGGCCTTCGATCCCGATGCCGAGACCTATCCATTGGCGTTCTTTGAGCCCATGGTGGAACGGGTCTTCGCCCGGCCGAAAAAGTCTATGTACATGCGCGAGGATGCCGACATGTACGACACTGCTGAGGCCTGAAGGACGCTGCCCAAGTCGCAACCTGCCCTACAACCCGCATGACTTCGCAACGGCTGTGGCTGTTTTTGGCCGCCACCCTGGCCCTGGGTACACGGGCAGGGCAGCCAGTGGCTGAGGATTTGGAAAAAGGACACGCTCCCGTCACCTGGGAACAGGTGTTAGCGCTACCGAACCACGGAGCGGCTCCTGCAAGACATGCCTACGGTTCTGCGCCCCAACAAACCTTGCTGGCGTTACCAGCTCAGAACAAATCCCGGGGTGTACTCCTGTTGGTACACGGTGGCTGCTGGTCCAATGCCTTCGACCGGGAGCACACCCTGCCCATGGCCAGGGCCCTGGCCGATGAAGGCTTTGATGTCTGGATTCCCGAGTACCGACGGGTGGGGGATCCGGGGGCCGGCTGGCCCAACACCCTGAACGACGTGGTAGCCGCGGTGCGCTATGTGACCAAGACCACCGGCATATCCCCCTGGCTGCTGGGGCACTCCGCGGGCGGACACCTGGCACTGCGTGCCGCCTATGAACCCGGCATCGTGACCCAAGGAGTGATCGCTCTGGCAGCCATCACTGACCTGACTGGGTATGCGCAGCAGGAGGGCTCCTGCCAGGCCATGGTACCCGAGCTACTACAGGCCTCCCTCGACGCTGAACCCGAACGCTACCGGGATGCCTCGGTCAATGGCACCAGACTTCGGGTACCGGTGCGGCTGCTTCTGGGCGACCGGGATCCGATTGTCGGCGCCGACCAGCTGGCGGGTTTCCCAGGGTCGGATGTCGTGCGCATCCCGGGTGCCGGACATTTCGACCTGATCTACCCCGGCACACCCGCCTTTGGCCAGGTGGTCGACAGCCTCAACAGCCTGGTGGGTTATGACGAGCACTGACTTCGCACCGGCACTTGCCGACATCCGTGCTGGATTTGAGATCCCGCCCGACAAGGTCTATCTCGACGGCAACTCCCTGGGACCGCTGCACCGACATGCTCGTGAAAAGACACTCTCCGTACTGCAGGATGAGTGGGGCGATGACCTGATTGCAGGCTGGAACAAACACGATTGGATCAACCTGCCGCTCACCGTGGGCAATCAGGTGGCGCGACTGGTGGGCGCCAACCCCGGCGAGGTGCTGTGCTGCGACAACCTGTCGATCAATCTGTTCAAGGCGCTGGCCGCCGCGCTGCAGCTCAATACACCAAGAACACGCATCGTCACCGAAGCAACCCATTTCCCTACCGATAACTACATCGCAGAGGGTCTGGCACAACTGCTGGGACCCGGGACCTGCAGGGTCGATGCCCTGCCCCTGGCGGAGATTGAACAACTCGATTTCAGCGACGTCGCCGTGCTGTCACTGGCCCATGTCGACTTCCGAACCGGCCACCGCCGCAACCTCCCGGCCCTGACCCAGCGGGCCCAGTCGGGCGGCGCATTGGTACTGTGGGATCTGGCCCACAGCGCCGGCGTTATCGATACCGCACTGAGCGAGAACAACGTCGATCTCGCGGTAGGCTGCACTTACAAGTTCCTTAACGGCGGCCCCGGGTCACCCGGATTTCTTTACGTGGCCCAGCGTCATCAGCACGCCGGCAACGTCATACCTGGCTGGATGGGCCATGCAGACCGATTCGCGTTTGAAGCCAGCTACCGCCCGGCACAGGGTATCGGGCGCTTCCTGACTGGCACCCAAAGCGTAATTGCCCTGGCTGCTGCTGGCGCGGCGCTGTCGGTCCTCGATGGCATCGACATCGGTACCCTGCGTGAATGCAGCCTCCGTTTATCCGATGCTTTTCTCGCGGCCCTTGGGGATCACCCCACGACAGCGGGGATCGAGTGCCTGACTCCCACACCCCACAGTGACCGGGGTTCACAAATCAGCCTACGCCTGCCGGAGGGGTATCCCATCAGTCAGGCGCTGATCGAGCGGGGGGTTATCGTGGATTTTCGTGAACCGGATATTGTGCGCTTTGGCTTTGCACCCCTGTACAACCAACCGACCGACATTGATCAGGCGGTTGCTGCCCTTGCGGACATCATAGAGACACGCTGCTATGAGGCGTCCCGTTTCAATCAACGCAACACCGTCACCTGAACCAGCCAGCCCCGTCGCCCGCCGGCGCTGGGTTGTGGGCGGTCAGGGAGTGCCGGGATTGAGTGCGCCCGGACTACCCACCACAAGGGTTTCATTAATCCCCGGCGCCTGAAAGCGCACCCAGGTGCGGGCGTCGGGCAGCACATCGGTCAACAACTGACTGCGAAACCCCGGCAGGCCGGCGGGGTCCTGCAGGGGCCATTCCTGATAGACATACAGGAAGTCATCCTCGACCTCGGCACCGATCAATTCCAGTGCCACGGGCTCATCCCCTGCAACGATCGCAAACCGCTGCTCGACATAGAGCGCCACCCTCGCCAGCCCTTCGGGGCTGTCCAGGAGCACCGATGGCGCCAGACCGCGAAGTACCGACTGGGCGTCCTGCAGGTGCACATGATGGGTAATTTCGAATCGATCCTCGGACCAGATAACCTCGGTCCAAACCCCATGATCCCTATGGCCCCAGCTGGCCGTCGCAACCAGCAGGCTCATGAGCACAAACATCATGCCCCGACGTGAATCGGGTCCGGTCACCGAGCTGCCGTCACTCATCCAAGGCTTCAAGCTCAACCGAGGCACCGTCCTCGGCACCCTCACCCGATTTCTTCTTGAGTTCCACCAGTAAATCAGCCATGAGGTTGCGGTTCTTGTCTTCACGCTTGTAGGTTTTCAGGCGCGAACTGCGAATCTCGGGTGGAAAACGGTTGTTGGCATAGTCGGTGTCCGCCGTTTGATGGCGGCGGTCGATCTGTACGTAGGCAATGGGCTTCGCCTCGATCAATCGATGGGTCACCTTGAAGGCATCCCGACGCCATATCTCAGCCGGGATCATCAGTGCCCGGCTCGATCCATCCTCGTAGTGAATATCCAGTGGAATGGGCGATGGCACCCCACCCACATTCTCAAAGTCGAGAAAATAAAACAGCGGGTCCTCCTCCAGCGCACGGGCCAAAACAGCCTGCTCCCAGGGCTCAAGCTTGTTGTAGGCTTTGAGCGCCTCGTTGCGGTCCTTGTTGGTAACCGTAAAACGGTCGTTCTCGCTGTACAGATCCTGCAACTCCTCATAGCGGGTTTCACGGGGCACCCGGCCCTCTTCCCGGTTACGCAGCACCGTCAGCGGCTCTGGTTTATCCCGCGCTGTCTCCTGCCGATCCAGGGGATAGTCGATATCAGGGTCACCCGCCTTGAGTCGGTAAGCACGCACGTCACTGATGGCGACATCGACATGATCGGTGCCGTAGAACCAGGCGCGCCAGAACCAGTCGAGGTCAACTCCCGAGGCATCTTCCATAGTCCGGAAAAAGTCGGCCGGGGTCGGCCGCTTGAACTGCCAGCGCTTGGCATACTCACGGAAGGCAAAATCAAACAGCTCCCTTCCCATGACCGTCTCCCGCAGTACCGTGAGCGCCGCAGCGGGCTTGACGTAGGCATTGGGACCAAATTGCAGGATGGAGTCAGACTGGGTCATCACCGGCACCTGGTTCTTGGACGTCATGTAACCCGGTATGTAATCGAGAATATTGGTGTCATCCCTGAACGCAGGGTAATCCTCCTCCCACTCGAGCTCCGCCATGTACTCGAGAAACGTATTGAGGCCTTCATCCATCCAGGTCCACTGCCGCTCATCGGAATTGACGATCATCGGGAAGTAAATGTGCCCTATCTCGTGGATGATCACCCCGATCAGCCCATATTTGATACGCCGCGAATAGGCCCGCTCCGCGTTGGCCCGGCTTTCGGCTGATTCCGGCTCCTCGGGCTTGGCCCGGGGCGGATCCGGACGGTAGCCGTTAAAGGTGATCATGGGATATTCCATGCCACCCCGTTTCCAGGTATTGACCGACTGGGCCGTGGGATAGGGGTAATCAAAGGAGAAGCGGCTGTAAACCTCCATGGTGTGCACCACCGAGTGGGTGGAGTACTGGGACCAGACCGGCTCAGCCTCGTTGGGGTAAAAGGACATGGCCAACACCGAGTCGTATTCAGCGCCCGGCTGCTCGTGCCGCATGGCGTCCCAAATAAACTTGGCAGAGCTTGCCCAGGCGAAGTCGCGCACATTCTCGGCGCGGAAGATCCAGGTCTTGGTCCCCTTGGCCGATGTCTTTTCGTTGGCCAGCGCCTCCTCAGGCGTCACCACAAACACCGGAGCGTCGGTGCCGGCAGATGCCAACCGTTCGCGCTGTACGGCGGTCATGACCTGTTCCGGATTGGTGAGGATACCCGTTGCGGACACGATGTGGTTGTCGGGAACCGTCAGCGCCAACTCATAGTCGCCAAACTCCAGGGTGAATTCTCCGCGCCCCAAAAAAGCCTTGTTTTCCCAACCGCCGTAATCGGTGTAGGCCGCAAGTCTTGGAAACCACTGGGCCAGGAAAAACAGTTGGGTATTGGTTTCCTCAAAATATTCGTAACCGCCGCGACTGCCCACGGCGACTTCCTCAAGTACATTGAACTTCCAGTCGACCGTGAAACTGATTGTCTCACCGGGTGCCAGGGGCGCTGCCAGATCCAGCCGTGCCATGGTGTCGACGATGGTGGCTTTGATGGGCTCACCGTTGTCAGTTCGAAACAGCAGACCCTCGTAACCATAGGCGGTGTCTGCGTAGGACTGCTGCTCGCGCAGGGTGCCGTAACTGACCCGATCTTCCGCGACCGTCCGGGAGCGCTGGTCAAGGGAATCCCTGCGAAAACGGTTTTGATCGAGCTGAAGCCACAGGTAGCGCAGCGTATCGGGACTGTTGTTGGTGTAGGTAATGTCTGCGCTCGCCTCTACCCGACGGGCGGCGGCGTCCAGCATGGCGGTTATGCGATAGTCGGCGCGCTGCTGCCAATAATCGGTACCCGGAGCACCGGAAGCCGTTCGGTAGACATTCGGGTCGGGCAACTCCTGACCCAGCTGGGCAAAGGCCTCACGGCCGCTGCCCACATGAGCTTCGTCTTTGTCGGCGAGACCGTGTAAGGGTACCGCCAACAGCCCCAGCAGGAAACAAAGTGAGGACAATCGCATCATGGGTTGAATCGCTCCGGGCAAATTGTTGATGAGTGCTTTACGCACAAAAATTGATTTCGATCCCGCACCACGGGGGACATGCTCAGGCCATGACTGAGCCGGCTGGGTTAGAGCTCGTTCTCAAACGGCAGGACGCGCATTATGCTCCAGAGAAACCGATCCCACCAACTGCTGCCCGGATCCTTATCCAGCCGCACAGTGTCGCCGTTGACGGTACCGGTCCAGACCAGGTCCCCGGCGTCGTCCAAAGATAGCCGCCATGCCGCAGCCGGGGCAAAATCACGGTCCATTTCCTCCAGCACCTCGGCGGCAAACTCCCGATCGTCAACCACAAGGGCGATTTCCGAGTTCCATACCCGGGACCTCGGGTCCATGTTGTAGGAACCAATCACCGCTACGCGCTGGTCCACAACCATCGCCTTGGTGTGCAAGCCCGCGTGGGCGTCCTCGCCAACCCGGTCCAGGTACGCCGCAAGACTTCCCGAACCCTGGACCTCGTAAAGGTCGATACCCGCCGCCAGCAGCGGCTTCCGGTAGGGAGCGTAATAGGCGTGCACTGAGTTGTGGTTGGTGGACCCAGCCGAATTGGTCAGTATGCGAATGGCAACACCCGCCGAGGTCAGACCCCTGAGGTTATCCATCGTGGGACCATTGGGTATGAGATAGGCGGTCTGTATGACCAGGGACTCCGTGGGTCTGGAATCGGGATCCTGGGCAAACACGGTAAAGGCAGAGTCAGGATATTCGCTGCCCCGATCGGGACGGTCGACAATGACCCGGGCCCGGGTCCAGCGCAGTTCTTCAGTGAGTTGCTCCAGCCAGGCCTGGGTCGCCATCCCGGGCTCCTGACCGTTTTCGCTGCCCGGGCGCATACGCTCACGGGCAACTGCCAACTGCTGCAGCTGTGCGTCGCTGGCCGGCTGACCTTCCTTACCGTCCACCGCCGAGACCGGTATCGCCAGGTCGGCATTCCAAAACAAATCGAACGCAGCCCCTGCCTCGCCAGCGACCTCACCCAGGGCAATGGCATCCATATCCTGGAAGTTGAAGCTGGAGTCATAGCCGAAGTACTCGTCGCCAATATTCCGGCCTCCCATGATGGCGGCGACCCCATCCACCAGGAAAATCTTGTTGTGCATGCGGTAATTCAGGGTGGACTTGTTGAGAGCGTAATTGCCGGTTTTCGCGGCACCCCGATTGCCCATGGGGTTAAACAGACGGACCTCCACATTGGGGTGTGCGTCCAGAGTCTGATAGGAAGAATCCCGACCCGAGTGATAAATATCATCCAGCAGAATGCGCACGCGCACGCCACGGTCCGCAGCCGTCAACACCTCATGGGTTAGTGCCATACCGCTGTCATCGCCCTGCCAGAGATAGTACTGAAGGTCCAGGGAGGTGGTGGCCAACGCTGCCAACTGTAGCCTGCTCTGTAATGCCTCGGCAGGATCTGCCAGCAGGGCGACCCCCGAGCCCTGATGACTTGCCGCCAGTTCGGTCAGCGGCGAAGGCTGGGTCGGTAGTTCATCGAACAATGCCCGCTGCTTGTCAGCGACCCGGGGCGCCGCTGCACAACCCGCAAGCACAACAAGCAGGACGATGCCGATGATGCTCCGGCAGGGTAATACTGGGGAGGTGAGTCTATGCATCCCCTGGCTATCGCCGACCATGGCTACCCTTCTTTATCGAGGTAATGATCGAGAGTCTGGTGAAAGTGCCTGATCCTGCACTCCTGATAGTCAGCGGTCAACACGGCCCCGCGCCGGGACGCCAACAACCCCCGCTGCACCTCAGGCAAGTTGTTGGCATCCTGGTCAAAAATAGCGGCCAAACCGGACAGTCCCGGTACCTGGGTAAAGGGCTGATCAAAATCCAAATGGACTGTGGTCGCATCGGCGGGACGGGCCGTGTTTTCGGGAAAGCTATCCAGAAAGTACAAATCCATGACGCAGGTGCCGGGGTCCGAGTCGATGGGCCGATAGCGATACGCGATCTGCGTCTGGAAACCGCCCCAGGGGGCAAAATTGGGGAACAGCAGGTACAGGATGGAGTCCATCAGCTCGGCATCGGTCGCCGTTGCCAGGACGCTGGCAGGGAGTACGCCTGACAGCGCTTCACGTCTCAGGGCGGCGATGGCCTGACGGGATGTCAACTGATCCGGGGCGATGCCTGTGAGGTCACAGGCATGCTGAAAACTGCCGGGACCCAGCATATCGTCCACTGTTTGCGCGACGCCATAGCGATCGGCCTGACCCGGATTGGGAATGCCCTGGGGCGTTATCGTGCGACTCAGGTGGGGCCCGAAAACGTCGTATTGGGAATTGTCGCCACCCGTGAACGACAGAATCTGGGGGTGTGTCTGGATAGAGTGGTAGGACTCGATGAAGGCCTCGAGGGCGACTTTCCAGTTGCAACGCAACTTCTTCGCCACGTGCACCGATACATAGCGCTGCTCAGGCTGCCAGCGCCCAAAATGGCTGTCCAGCAAGCCGGCGTAGTCGCTGAAATTCGGGGCTTGCAGATCCATGTTGATAAATACCCAGCCACCCCAAACGGCAGTCTGCACCTCCGGCAGTGACAGGCTCTCCAGTGCCTGCCCCGAGAATTCCTCACTGCAGAACGCTTCCTTGAATGAACCATCCAGATGCCAGCAAAATCCGTGGTAGGGGCAGCGGATCTCCCGGCTTCTGCCCCGCCCGGACTTCAATGCCCTGCCCCGATGCAGGCAGCTGTTGTGGTAGCCCCGCAACTGGCCCGATTCGGTACGAACCAGCAGCACCGAGTAGCGACTGATGTCGTAGACCAGGAAATCGCCGGCCTCGGTCAGGGCACTTTCCCGGCAGACCATCTGCCAGGTCCGGGACCACAATCTGTCCGCTTCCAGGGCAGCAAAAGCGGCATCGGTCCAACGGTCTGTGGTCAGCAAAACCTGGGGAATCTCAGGGCAGGTATTGATGCGCAGGCATTCGGGCACCGCAACCGTCTCCCGGTCGAGCAGGTCCTGGAAGCTGGGCAGCGCGCCTGTGGTCGTCATTATTCAGGCACCGTCCTGCCCGGCTGTGGCGGTAAACCGGATGCGTAGCTCCATCAATCCCCGAAGCAATACATTGGGATGGTGCTGTCCTGCCAGTTCGGTCTCTACAAGTTGCCAGTTATCAGTGCGATCCAGCAGTTGCTCCAGGGCCACCTGTAGCTCCAGACGTGCCAACTGCGCGCCCAGGCAAAAGTGGGCACCGTGGCCAAAAGCCAGGTGCTGACCGGCGTTGCCGCGAGTGACATCCATGCAGGCGGGATTGGGAAAGACAGACTCATCCCGATTGCCAGCGGCGTAACGAGCCATCAGCATTGAACCCTTGGGCACCTGGACGCCCGCGATCTCGGTATCCTCGGTCACCCGACGCCACATGCCACTGGTGGGGCTCTCCAGCCGCAGAATCTCCTCAACCGCTTGGGGTATGCGCGATGGATCTTCACGCAGTAAAGCCTGCTGCTCCGGGTTCTGGATCAGTAACAGCACACCCCCGGCAATGGCGCTGGTGGAGGTCTCGTTACCCGCCACCAAAATCTGCTGCAACATGCCCAGGGCTTCGGGCTTGGTGAGACCCCTGCCCTCATCAATGGTGGCATTGGCGAGATCCGAAATGATGTTGTCCTGGGGTTGGCCCCTGAGCTGGTCGATCAGGTCGGCAAAATAATGCTGAAACTCGACAATGGAGCGGGCGTCCGCGAGCTGCTGCGCTTCATCGGCCAGCTGCCCCAAGGTATTGGCTGAGGCGTCGGACCAACGCTTGAGCCGACTGTGTTCCTCCCTGGGCACACCCAACTGATCGGCAATCACGAAAATCGGTAGCGGTACGCAGAAACGATTGAGCAGATCAACCTCACCGTCATCGATCCAGCTGTCGATCAGCCCTCGAGTGATGGCTTCAACGTACTCGCGCATCCCCGCTATGCGTTTCTGGGAAAAGACACCGTTGACCAGGCTGCGATAGGTTTTGTGCCGGGGTGGATCCTGGGTCAGCAGGGTCTCAACCATGGCAAACCCCTCATCGTAGACCGCCTGAACCTCCCCAGGGGGCTCCGTTTCGTTGATCAGTTCGCCAAACATGCTGGAAAAGCGCCGTGTATCGCGAACGACTTCCCGGATGTCACTGTGCCGGGTCACCATGAATACGTTGGTACCGGGCAGCCTGAACACAGGCGCTTCATCCTGCAGCTGCCGGTACAGGTCGAAGGGGCATTCCAGCAGCTCAGGGCTGAAGAAATCTACGGTCTCCAGATCAGTCCTACTCATGACAGGGCCTCGGCAAGAATGGCCCGGGCGGTGGCAAAACAACCCTCGGGCATGGCCCCATCGCAGGCCGCCACGAATTGGCCAAAATCGCCAACCACCACCTGCCAGACAAAAAAGCAGTCGACGCCCTCCACGGGCAGCCGGAACGGGGTAAAGCCCATGGGCACATAAGCAAAGTCCCTGGGGCTCCCCGGCTGATACAGGTGTTGCCGCTGGAATTGCTGTAGCGCAGCCATTGCGTCAAAGGGGATTACGTCGAAGAAAGCCACCGCGGGCTGCGCTATCGCCAGCCGGCGTAAAAATTCCGCCGGAAACAGTCCCCCGGTCCAGCGCGCATTGATCTCGGTCACGGTAACGTCATCGCCGTCAATGAAATAATCGACACCGCAGTTGACGCCCTCAGCCGCGACATGACCCTGGTCCCGGGCATAGGCACCCACCCGCTCCAGTGTTGCTTGATGGGCTGGGGTCAAGGGGAGTTCAGGACTGATAAAATTGCCGACCCACTTACCCCCGGCAAACAGGATTTGACGCACGTTGCTGATCTCCACGGACTCGGGAGTAATAGTCAGGTCGACCGTCATCTCACGCCAGCGCCCGGTGTCCAATATCTCCTGTAGCAATACCGGTGACTGGGCCGGGAATTCCGCTATCTGGTCCTTGCAGTCCTGGACTGATATCGCCCGAAACACATTCCTGGCCCCCGCCAGCCCCAGCAACTTCACCATCAGGCCCTCGGGGTGCGCCGCAAAAAACCCGTCCGCTTCGCCACCATCAATGGCGGCCTTGCTGAATACGGAGGTCTCTGGGACGGGAATACCCGCGGCCGGGGCGTGGGCGGCAAAGTGCACTTTGGAATTGACATTGCGACTGACCGTCAGCGCCTCGGTATCCTGATGCAGGACCGCGTTGCCGCCACTGACCATATACAGGTTAATCAGATCGACATCGTGGTTGCGGGCAGCCAGTGCCTGATAAAAGCTGTCCAGGTCGTGATACTCAAGGTTATCTGAAGAGACGGCTCCAAGGCCCATGCCCGAGAACAGCATTCTGTAGTGCTCCAGCAGCTGCTGCCAGGGTTCTTCCTGAAACTCACGGGCCAAAGCCACCTGGTCTGAGGCTTTCCCCAAACCAATCAGCGCCAGCTGGAGTGCGCAGGTGAGAATCTGATTCTCCCGATGGTCCACCTGCTGCTTGGGCGTCAATGCAGCAAGGTCGTGGTGCAGGGAGCAGTCATCGCCCGCCATGGCGTAGAGAACACGGCCTGCCTGCTCGGGTACAAAGGATCCGACTTTCATCAGAGTTACACTCTTCCGGCACTTATGATTAGCAAAACTGTGCCAGACCCTCGGGTACCCTGTCGACAATCAAGGCGTGACAGAAAAATCACCTGCGCCGGCAGCGGTTTATCCCCTGCTCGTGGTCGACCACCCGCAGCCCTGGCGACATGGCTGCACATCCGGCCGGTAGCAGCAGCCACCGGGCACAAGCCCGACCAACTTTAGATTTGATCACTCATTCACCGCAGCCAGGTCATGCAATGCCGATCCGGTCAGGCGGTAACCCAGCCACTCGGATTGGGGCTGGGCGCCGAAGGATTCATAAAAGTCGATGGCGGGTTGGTTCCAGTTCAGCACGTTCCATTCAAAACGACCGCAGTTGTTGCTCACAGCTACCCTCGCGAGGTGCTGAAACAGCGCCTTACCCGCACCACAACCCCGATGTTCGGGTGTGACATACAGATCTTCCAGGAACAGGCTGTGGCGGCCCACCCAGGTCGAGAAACTGTAAAAATACAGAGCAAAGCCAATCGGATTTCCCTGTAGTCGACAAATGTCGGCAAAGACGCGGGGGTTATCGCAAAACAGTGCGTCGCTCAAATCCCTTTCGGTGGCAATCACTTCCTCCAGCGCCCGCTCGTACTCCGCAAGCTCACGGATGAAGCCCATGATGTGTCCTGTATCACCGGGTTCAGCGGGTGAAATGTCAAAAACCTGATTCACCGTTAACACTCCCTGTAGCCATAAATTGAGTGGGAATAAGAGTTCAGAAATGTCGTTACGCTATGGCTGAAACTGCACGACCCGGAGCGGGCTGGCCGCACCCACCCCGGGACTTCATCAAAAGAACATTCCCCTGTAAACGAACCCACAGCGGTCCGCAGGCATCAGGTCATGAACTCGCAACAACCATGGCAGCAAGCCAGGTCAAGCTGTCCCATATTGACACTGGCGGCGACGTAAAGGTATACGACTGAGGTCATGTCTTTGATCCTTGGAATATCAAAAAAGTAACACCTAAAGCAGGGAGGTTTTGACGAGCAATGACGGATTCCCAGTCCGAAGATGCAGGCGGGTCAGCACCCAGAGCTTCAGAATCCCAGCTTGCTGAAGACGACGCCACACAATTAAGCGACAACCCCGGTGGCGCGCCTGCAACTGACGATGCCACTGTTCTTTCAAACAGCGAGGTGACGCGTCTGGCAGCAGCACCGACGGCAGAACAGCCTGTCGCTACTGATCCGGCGGTCAAAACCCCCACTGCGGGCTTTGAGGCCGCACAGGCCCTGCTCAACGACCAGAAGACCAGCGAGCGCACTGTCCTGAAGGACCGTTTTATCCTCGACGAGAAAATTGGTCAGGGCGGTATGGGAAGCGTTTACAAGGCCCGAGACCTGCGCAAGGTAGAGGCTGAAGACAGAAATCCATTCGTCGCCATCAAAATCCTCACTGCTGATCTGGGCAGTGATGCCGACGCACTGACCACCCTGCAGCAGGAAGCGGTAAAGACCCAGGCCCTGGCACACCCCAATATTCTTACCGTTTACGACTTCGATCGAGACGATTCGACCTTTTTTATGACCATGGAACTGCTCAAGGGTGACCCCCTGGACCAGTTGCTTGAGTTGGAGGCGCCGTTCAGCCGACCCCTGGCCCTGCGCTATCTGCGAGACCTCTGTGCGGGTCTTGAATATGCCCACGAACGCGGGTTGGTACACGCCGATTTCAAACCCGGCAATGTCTTTGTCACGGCATCCGGCGTGGCCAAGATTCTGGATTTTGGAATTGCCCAGGCCATTGCGAAGCCGCTGGGCAAAAGCAGATTCTCGGACAACAAAGTCAATGCCCTGACCCCGGCCTATGCCACCTGCGAAATGATCGCGGGGGAGCCACCAGTCGCATCGGATGATGTCTATGCGCTGGCCTGCGTACTTTATTACATGCTAACCGGCTCCCATCCCTACAACATGAAGAGCGCGGAGGCTGTGGCCCTGGAGGACCTGTCACCCCTGCAGCCCGACAGCCTGACGGACGCGGAGTGGGCCCCACTGCTCCAGGCATTGAGCAGCGACCAGGCGCAGCGTCCCGACTCGATAAGCGCCTTCCGAGATACTGTGCTTGCCGCGCTGGCTAATGACTCGGGACAGGACAGTGCCAACACTCAGCGCAGCCGGAATACCCCGTTGCTGTTGGGTGGGGTGGCAGCCCTGGTGGCGGTTGGCCTGCTGGCGCTCAACTTCACCGGGGACCCGGGTCCCGAAACCGATGAACAACTGGAATTCATGCTGGCTAAGGTTGAAGACTGCCTTGCCGCCGATGACCTGAACTGCGCCAATGAGAGCTACCAACTGGCAATGGGCCGCGCGCCAGGAGACGAACGAATGGCCGCTCTGGGCACGAGAATACAGGCACTGCAGTCGGCACAGACTCAACGCACGATCTCAACCCTGATAGAAGGCGGATTGTCGTGCCAGTCCCAAAGAAATTACGATTGCATGGCAGACCGGGCCAACGCTATTCTGGCGTTGGACTCCGAACATGAAGGCGCTCGCCAATTGTTGAGCGATGCCGAGACAATCAGGGCCGCAGAAGCCGAGCGGGCACGTAAGGCGAAGCGCAGCATCGACATACAATAGGAATAAGAAAAGATCGATAACAGGAGACACAATATAATGAAAAAAAGTCTGTTATTTGCCGCGACCATCGCAACCTGCTCCGCCGCCAACGCCGGCCTGTTTGACGTAGTCAAAGACATCGCCGCGGATGTGGCCTCAGACCTGGCAGCGGACTACATCAGCGGGCTTATCGTCGACTTCAAGGCCAACCAAACCGAAGACGAGAAGACCGTAGCTGACAAATACAAGAGCAAGCATGGAGCACTGCCCCAGTCGCCGTTGGTCAGCAGCTACAAAACCGAGGTATTACCCGGGACAAAGGTCTCCAGCGGCGCCAAGGTCACGTTTTCATCCACGGTTGAACTCGTCCCCGGACAGAATGGACAGGCGGTGAACGTAATGGAAACGCTGACTATTTGGGATAACGAGGATTCCAGCACAGAGCTGAAGAGCACTTCCAAGTCTTTGACCGGAGGCACCACCACCGGCGGGATCTTCAATGGTCAATTCACCATGACATTCCCGGAAGACTTACCCAAGGGAACCTATCCCATTACCACGGCCATCACCATCGATGGCGAGCAGGTACGTTCGGACAAGACCTATTTAGATATCGCCAGTCTGCAGCAAGCCGTTAACGGCGAACTCCTCGCCTTCCGGAATTGATTCAACCCGACGTGGGAATGCGAGGGTCAGGCCGGGCAAAGTAAAAGCCCTGGATCAGCGACATTCCCATGTCGACACAGCAGGCGAGTTCCCCGGCTGAGGCAACCCCTTCCGCGAGGGTGGTGGTACCGGACGCATTCGCCGTTTCAGCCAATACAGCGAGTAAATTCCGCTTTACCTGGGGTGCCGTGTCGATGTCCCTGATCAAGCCCATGTCGAATTTGAGGTAGTCGGGAGGCACCTCGGTCAATTCCCTGAGTCGCGACTGCCCGGCGCCAAAATCGTCATAGGCGAGGCCAATGTTCATTTGCTATAAGCCAACCTGTAAAACACGCAACCTACCCAAATCCGATTCGCCAACCGCATGCACATCCAGCACGGTCCACAGCCCAGATTATGTGTGGGTCAAGCCGGACATGCTTTCCAGCAGGGCATCAATGTCATTCAACTCACTGGGGTGGGAGTTCAGGAACAGGGTCGTCCCGGGCGCCTGCTGGTACGCCTCATTGGAAGCCACCTCGCGAAACAGCCTGGACAGGGCAATTTCAAGGTCGCCGCTTTCAGCCAGTTGGAACAGTGGCCAGGGACCTTCCGGGAGATCGCTACTGGTGCCACGACCCAGGGCCTCGGTTGCGTAAAGATCACCCGACGGCGTCACGATGGACTGAAAAACCGCCCTTACCTGGCGCTGCTCGATGAGCCGCTGTAAGTGGGATAAACCAACCGGCAGCACATTGGACAGCCGCTCAGGCTCCTGCAGCGCGGTCATACCCTCGTCCGGAGGCAACTGGTCCGTCTCAACCCGCATGACCCGGAACTCCTGGGCGCCAAAGTGGATGACGTCCCCGTGCTGGAGCACGACTTCTGCTGCTATGCGCTGGTGGTTTACGAAGGTACCGTTGGTGCTACCCAGATCCCGGACCTTAAGCTGTTCGGCTGACTTGGACAGCTCCGCGTGGGCCCGTGAAACATCGCCCTTGGGCACCGTGAAGTCCGCACTCTCGACCCGCCCGACAACCATAACGGGCTTTTCTATCGGGAACTTGACCATACTCTTTCCCGATGGGCTGACCGTATCAATAGTCCAAGTGACTGTCTTCATCACAAGTCCCTAAGTGCAACGAACACCTGCAGCCTATGCCCTAAAGCAAACGATACGCAAGTACCGCAACAAGCACCGTGGAGCAGCCTCACCGTGGTAAATTCCGGCATTCCAAAGCAACGCTGTTTCAGATCCATGGCCTCCGACCAAAGCTGCCAGGAACTTCTGGCCAACCTGAACCCAACACTATGCCCGGACCCCTGGGTCTTTACACTGGTAGCCGGGGGAGCCCCGCAACTGCCAGAAGATCACAGCGTCTTTGCCCTGATACGGTAGGAAGAGGTATTGACGGCCATCAGGCGGGCCGCCCCCAGTGATGATCTGGAGACCTTGCCCCTGTTCGCACGGATCACACTGCAGGTGTATTCCGATCTGGAGGCCGTGGGACTCACTGCTGCGGTCAGTGGGGTACTGGCTGAGCAGAACCTCTGTGCCAATATCGTTGCCGGGCTCAACCACGATCACCTGTTTGTACCCTACCGGCGGGGCGACGAAGCTTTGCAGTGCCTGAAACGAATTTCTGCCGCGGCCAGGGCGGAAAAACCATAAGCCACGCCATGGGCGGCCGACACATCACCGGCCATTGAAGGCCTGAAGGAATCCGCGTAAATCAGCCTCGATCGGCGAGTGCCGCATTCTCTTCCCTGAGTCTGGCATAGTGTGCCTTGATATCCTCCAGACTGCGGTGTTGGGTCTCCCGCACCGACGGCGTCAAAAAGGACTCGAGCTTTGTCTGCAACTTCAGGGTGTTGTATTCGCTGGCGATAAGGGTGACGCCTTCAATCACCAGGCGCTGCATCAACAGTTCGTTCTGGGTTTTGCTGTAAATATTTTCCGCCAGTGGCGTCAGGAAAAAGTTCGCCAACACAATGCCGTAGAGGGTCGACGTGAGTGCCACCGGGATGGTCTGGATAATGACTCCGGTATCGCCGATACCGGCCAACATCCCGATCAGACCTATGACGCTACCGGTCACTCCAAAAGCGGGTGCCAATCTCGCCAGATGGCGAAACACGCGCTCCTGTTTGGTGCGACGCTGCTGGAAAAAAAAGCTCTCCGTGTTCAGCGAGTCGCGCACGTCATCGACCTTGAAGCCGTCTACCACCAGGGTCAGGGCACGTCTCAGGAACAGCACGCTGGTGCCCTCTTCCGCCTCCTCCAATGCCAGCAGACCATCGAGTCGCGACTTCAATGACAGGTCGAGGAGCGCATCAACAACCTCTTTTTCACCGACAGGTGCGGTGCGATAACTGTTGACCGCCACCCGGTAGGCCGCGATCAATTCCGAGGACGGGTAACTCATGAAAGCCGCGCCAAGGGTGCCGGCCACCACCACGATCAGGCCGATCACATTGACCATCATATGGGCGCCGTCACTCAGGGCGAAGCTGCCGAAAAACAGAATCAGGAAGAAAACAATGCCTGGCCAGAAATGGGCGGTCTTATTCATGACTGGTACTCATTTCGTGTGATGATGATCTCCACCCTGCGATTCTGCCTTTTGTTCGCCGGCGAGGTGTTCGGTGCTACCGGGCGATAAAGGGACTGCCCGATAACCGTAAAGCGACCCGGTTCCAGTCGCCCCTCCCTGATCAGGTACCGCGCTACCCGGGCCGCCCGGGCTGAAGACAGTTCCCAATTGGTGGGAAATTCGGGGGTGCTGATGGGGAAGTTATCGGTATGCCCGACCACCTGCACCTGGTAATTGTTTTTGGCGATGATGGCAGCGAGTTCTGTCAGGAATTCCTGCACCTCCGACCTGAGATCGGCTTTACCGAGATCGAACAGCATGGGGCCCCTGACACTGACCTTGATCGCCTGTCGATCAGTGAGGACAACATCTATGTTGTCGAGATTGGCCTCGGCGATCAGTTTTTCGCTCTCCCGAAGAATCTCTTCTGCAGACATGGGTGCGCCCCCATTGCCCCCAAGCTGAAAATCCGATGACTGCCAGTCCAATTGGGACGGCAGCGTTGCGTCAGGGGGCTGCTCGGGCTCGAACATCTCATTGATATCACGCTCAGTGAGCTGCATGGCAAACAGCACCGCAAACAACACAAACATGACCATCATCAGGTCTGACCAGGGCACCGCCCACTGGGCGCTGAAATCCTGATGCTCTCCGGTATCGGTACGATGACCCTGCAGCGAGCCCTGGCTACCCCGGAAACCCCACTCACCGGTGGCCGCAAACAGGCTTGCCTTGGCGGCAGTATTTGCCCCGGGGCCTACCAATGACTGTTCACCCCGTCCCTGTCCAGCAAGGAGGCCCGTACCATCCGAGTCCGGGTCCAGTGTTCCATCTCTGTCTGAGCCAGTGTCGGCCATTGTTTCAATCCTGCCTGTCGAGCGGGGAGCTTCCGGACAAAATACTCCCCCTCATTACGGTAAACATCGACATTTCGTGGCAAAACTTGAGACATTTTTATCCAATAGGTGAAAATGTGCACAGTTCGTTGGTCGCTGTGGTGTCCCTGGTGTAGGCCGGATTCCCGCTATTGGAAAACAGGAGACAGTAGAACGGTGAGTCTCGTCACGGCGTCTTTAAGCCGTTGCTTAAGCAGCCGGGTGGGCTACCAATGGGCAGCCGTTGGTTCCGTCGATCCCAAGCGGGCGAGGGCCCAAGCCCGGGCAGCCTACCCAAAGCAGATTGCGGCGGCGGGTAGGCTCTCATCATTGGTCGCCGCCGGCACCGGGTCCAGCCCGGCACGGATACTCGCTGCATTGCTGCTCAGCGTTACCATATCGGCAGCGTCACAGGCACAGGATGCCCCTGACGGCGAGTCCACTACGCCACCGGTACCCGAGTCCCCTGGCGGTTGGGTTTATGGTGAACAAGGCCTGGAATATCAATCCAGTGGCGGTAACCGCTTCAGGATCGGGCTGCGCTTTCAGACCCGTTTTGAGGATCTCACGGTTTCCCTACCCGTCCAAGACAGCGACTCAACGGAACAGCGCTCAGAGCTTGGCCTAAACCGGGGTCGACTCAAGATGGGCGGCACGCTGCTGGCGCAGAAACTGGATCTGTACATGGAGTACGACCAGCCCAGTTCCAATCTGCTCGACTACCGAGCCACCGTGGGGTTGTCCGACAACCTCAAGCTTCGAATCGGCCAATGGAAGTCAGAATTCAACCGCGAGCGCATAGATTCATCGGGTAACCTGCAAATGGCGGACCGCTCCCTGGCCAATTATTGGTTCACCATTGACCGGCAACCGGGAATCGCGCTGCATGGCCGAAGCTGGCGGGGCTCCCAGGCCGACAGCAGTTGGTGGGCCGAGTACCTCTCGGGGCAGGGTCGGGGTGGCAAAACCTCATCTGACAGCGGACTGTGGCTGGGCCGCTGGCAGTGGAACCCCAACGGGGAAGTGCTGCCCTTCAGTCAGAGTGAGCTACGCCGTAGACCATCCCCGATCACCTCGCTTGCGGTGGCCATGGTCGCCGGGGAAAGCCCCTTCACCCGTTTTTCCAGTGCCGGGGGTGGTCAGCTTCCCGGGTTTGTGGACGGCGATTACGACTTACAGCAACTCCTTTTTGAAACTGCAGCCCACTATCGCGGCATCAGCTGGCAGCAGGAACTGCACTTCAAAAGAATAAAGGACCGTAGCAGCGGTGCCCGGCACAGTATCAAGGGCTTCTACCTGCAGCTGGGGACCTTTCCCTCGGAGTGGTTGTCGACGCTGCCCCGACAACTGGAGCTCGCGGCACGTTATGCGCTTGTGGACCCGGACACCGATACGGTAACGGCGAGCCAGAGGGAAGTCAGCCTTGCCTGCAACTGGTTCATCAACGGCCACAGAAACAAACTGACCCTTGAGTACAGTCGACTGGACGCCGACTTTGCGGATCAGCCCACCCGGGGACACCGGGTCAGACTGCAATGGGAACTTTCGATTTAAAGATGTCGTCACCAGCAGGTGGCACCACGCGAGACACCATGGATTTGGTAGGCTGATAACACCTCAGCGAGGGATTTCGAATAAGGACTGCCCGTGATACTGCTACGATTATTGCTAGCCACTGCGCTTATCTCATCGCCTGTCAGGCCCCTGGCCGAGGCCTTGGCTCCGTTCTCTGAGCTGGATGTATTCGGGCTGGAGTGGGCATCCAGCCCTCAAATCAGCCCCGACGGCGACAGGATCGTCTACCGTAGGATGGGCTTTGACATTATGTCTGATCGCCGGGAGGGCAACCTGTGGTTGGTCGGCAGCCGGGGCGAAAACCACCGCAAGCTCACCGGCTTTCCGGGTGATGAATCCAGTCCACGATGGTCCCCGGACGGTACCCGGATTGCTTATGTCCGCGAATTCCCAGACCAGGGATCAGAGATTTACGTGCACTGGCTCGCCAGCGGACTGAGCGCCCGGGTTACCGGGCTGGCGGGCTCACCCAGGGACATCAGCTGGTCACCGGATGGCGAACAAATAGCTTTCACCATGGTGGTTGACGCCAGCCCTCCGCTATTGGTGTCCCGACCCAAGGCACCCGAAGGCGCCCAGTGGGCCAGCGCCCCCCGGGTGACTGACCGCCTTTACCACGAGCGTGACGGTAGCGGCTATATCAAGCCCGGCTTCAGTCACTTGTTCGTGGTACCCGCCCAGGGCGGAACGGCCCGCCAGATCAGCACCGACAATTTCCACCATCGCCAACCCGAATGGCACAGCGACGGTAAACGGATTTACGTTTCTGGCAATCGAAATGAGGATTGGCAGTACGACTACCGAAATACTGAGATCTACAGCATTGATGTCGATACGGGTGCAACTGCGGCAATCACCAGCACCAGTGGGCCGGATGAGCAACCGCGCGTGGCGCCCAGCGGGCGGTGGTTGGCCTGGCTGGGTTTCAGTGACCGGCGGCAGGCCTTTCAAACGACCCGACTGCGGATTGCACGACCTGATGGCACAGGGATGCGGGAACTGTTGGTTGATCTCGATCGCAGTGTCGACGCCATGGCATGGGCCGCCGACAGCAAGGGCCTGTTCGTACAGTACGATGACAGGGGACGAACCCGGATTGCCTACGTCAGCCTGGCCGATGAAATGCGGGTGGTGGCCTCAGACCTGGGCGGCACCAGCATTGGCAGACCCTATGGCGGCGGCTCTTTCACCGTCGCTGACAATGACCGCCTGGCCTACACCTATACCCGCCCGGAATTTCCCGCTGAAGTAGCGGTGGTGAGTGATGGCACCCGATGGGCGGTGACCGACCTTAACAGCGACCTGCTGGGCCACAGGACCCTGGCTAAAACCCAGGAACTGTGGTGGCAGAGCAGCATTGACCAGCGAGACATACAGGGATGGCTGGTGCTGCCGCCGGACTTCGACCCTGACAAAAAATATCCGCTGCTGGTGGAGAACCACGGCGGTCCCATCAGCAACTACGGAGAGCGCTTCTCCCCCGAAATGCAGCTGTACGCCGCAGCAGGCTATGTTGTCTTTTTCCCCAATCCCCGGGGCAGCACCGGCTACGGGGAAGAGTTTGCCAACCTGCTGTACCACAACTATCCGGGGGAGGACTATAACGACGTCATGGACGGGGTCGATGCGGTTATCGATTTGGGCTTTGTCGACGCGGACAGGCTGTACGTCACCGGTGGCAGTGCCGGGGGCATCATGACTGCCTGGATGATTGGCAAGAATGACCGGTTCAAGGCCGCAGCGGTGATCAAACCGGTGATGAACTGGTACAGCAAAACCCTTAATGCCGATAACTGGTTCTACTATTACGACGTGCGCATACCGGGAACGCCCTGGACCCACCCCGATGACTACCTGCGTTTTTCACCGATCAGCCTGGTGGGCAACGTGTCCACGCCGACACTGGTGATGGTTGGATTGGAGGATTTGCGAACGCCCCCCTCCCAGGCGAAACAGCTATATCACGCGCTCAAATACAGAAAGGTGCCGACGGTGCTTGTTGAACTGCCCGGGGCCGCTCACTTTATAGCCCGCAAACCCAGTCAGATGATTGATAAGATCGGGAATATCCTGGCCTGGTTCGCCCGCTATGGAGGACCCGAGCAACAGCCGCCTGACGCTGATTGAGAAGTCAGCGGCTGCAATGGCGCCAGCAACAACTCATTTCCCAAAGAACAGCCAGACCGGGTGGAATCAGGTGTAGGTCGGCTCTGAGGCTGAGAAACCGAAGGCGCGTCGTACCTCATCGGCAAAACTGCGCCATGTTTCCCTGCGCGGTCGTTTTACAGTGACATTGATGCCGCCCATGATCACCACGCCCTCAATGATGATCCTCGGACCATCTTCACTCGGGGCGGCATAACCTTTGGTCTCCACGCCCCCCATGATGGACACCACCTTGGAGTAAACACTCACCCCCTCGGGTATCTTGATATCCACCCCGCCCATCACGCAGGCAACCCTCACCCTGACATCAAGTGCCGAAAACTGCGCGCTGCTGAAATCGACTTCCCCGCCTCCCATGAGGGTAATGACCCGCAGTTCCCTGGGCACCTGCCAGGCGCCGCCGCGTTTGCTCCCCCCCATGATATCCACCATCCAATCCACCGAATCGGCGGGTTCGCTGGAGTAACGGATGCCAAACTCTTCGCGCTTCTTATCGGCGTACTCTTTGTTCACTTCCAACACCAGGTCCTCGGTGAGGGCATGGAGTTGTTGATGGTCGTTTAACTCATAGGCCTGATCGAGCCTTCGTTCGAAAGCCTGCAGGGATATTTGGCCGTGACCGTAGTTCATGATCAGCTGATCAATCACCTCTTCGCGCAACAGCTCAATGGGTTTGTCCTGAAAACTTACTGGCATGGACGGGTCGCTCTTCCGAATTCGACAGGCCACCATTCTGCGACAGCCAGGAAGAATCTGACAATCGCCGATGGGGGCACTTTTGCAGGGCAATGGGAACGCGCAGCGTAGCGTCTCAGTCATCCTGCATCTGGTACATGATGGGCAGGCAGTGTTGCGAACACAACGTCAAAAGCGGTCAGTCACAGCGAGCGAGGACTGAACCCCGGGTCACGCCAGCCCAGCATCCCCAGGGCTTCAGCACACCCGCAAGCCGCGGTTTTGAACGGCATCCGGACAAAAATCCAGACCGAACCCGTATCCGCTGGGCTCGGACCCATTACCAGACCCAAGTCAAGACCGGCACACACAACGCGGCGCCACCGGACAGCAAGGCACCGCCGCGGCCCCGGAATAATGGTGCGCAAAAAAAACCACCCTGAAGGGTGGTTTCGAGAAGATGGTGGGTCGTGCTGGGTTCGAACCAGCGACCAATTGGTTAAAAGCCAACTGCTCTACCGACTGAGCTAACGACCCGAAAAGAATGCGCTGAAGTAGCGAGCAGCGTATGGTACGCATTCTCAAAAAAAGTGCAAGAAAATCGCCATGACGCCCCCGCTACGTCCATTTCACCTTGCTCTTCCCACCCGGGATCTCAACACCACACGGGATTTTTATTGTGACGTCCTGGGCTGCAGCCTGGGCAGGACCAGCGCGTCCTGGATCGATCTGGATCTCTTCGGGCACCAGTTGGTGTTCCACGACTGTGGCGGTGGCGCACTGGCGGAATTTGTAAACCCGGTGGACGAGCACGCCATTCCCATTCCCCATTTTGGCATTGTACTGACGCCGACGGACTTTGAGAGCCTCGCAGCGCGGATTGCGGACAGGGTATCAATGATCGTGCCACCGACCACCCGTTTTCCCGATACGCCCGGGGAGCAGAAAACGCTATTTTTTCGTGACCCCAACGGCTACGCCCTGGAGTTCAAGAGTTTCGCTGACGACCGTTTTTTATTTGAACCCTTTGAAGGTTGATTTACGAGTCATCCGTCGCGTCACCGCCCCACTCGGACCGCACGCAGTTTCGACCCTGGGCCTTGGCAATATAGAGGGCATCGTCTGCGCGCTTGACCGTTTCCTCGAAGGGCTCGAAAAGAGGGAATCGGGTAATACCCACGCTGATGGTCATGGCTGGCACCCCGGGCGCCTCCATGGCAGCAACTTCGCGTCTTACCCGCTGGGCGAAACCCTCGATCGAACGGGGTTCAGACGAGGGTGACAGCATAATGAACTCTTCGCCACCCCAGCGGCCCACCACGTCCCGATCCCGGGCCACGTCACGAAGCTTTGCTGCCAACGCCTTGATGGCACGATCACCGGCGTCGTGACCCAGGGTATCGTTGATGGCTTTGAAATGGTCGATATCAATCAACAGAACGCCGAACGGCTCACGGCGACTCATCAGGCTGGTCACAGCCAGATCCACGCCGCGCCGATTGAGCAATCCCGTCAGGGGATCGCTGTTGATCCGCTCCTTGAGTAGCAGCGCCTGCATTTCAGCTTCCTCGAGGTCGGTCTGCTGGCCACCCCAGGCGTTGAGGAAGAACACGAACACCGCCATGAAAACCGAGACCAAAACTCCCAGACGCGGGTCGTCCAGGTGCACGGCAGACAACTCCGGACGCCAGGCCGCCAGGGTGAGGCTGGCACCCATGATCACCGCAACCGCCAGGCCCGCCGCAACGCTGCGCCGCTGGCCCTCCATCAGACTGAGCACAACAAGCAGCATGGGGATATAGACCATTGAACTGAGCAGGGCAACGGGAACCTCCGGAGCCGCCAAAAAATGAAGCGCGGCAACCCAGCGTACAAGGAACCCTGTCAACGCAATCAACAGGCAGGCCCGCACCCAGGTCAGGGGCAATCGCTCCCAGAACAGGTGCAGGTGCAAAGTGAAGAAAAATACGACCACGGCGACGGCCGTTGACAGGGTCGAGGCGCTTGTCAGCAAGTAGCCCACAACAGCCATAAGTCCCGACAGGACAAAAGCGACCAGAACAAGGAACCGTAGCAGCAACAGGGCCAGGTCCCTGTTGGACCCTATGGGCGGATTGCGCGGGGGTACGTTCCAGGCATCCACAACCCAGCGGAAGAACTGGCCACTCTCCCTGCGCTCCGGGCGCCTAACCACAACCCGCTCCCGTGCCATGCTGCTCGCTGCTTCGGCAACCGCAAAAATAAAGGTATCGCTGTGACTCAAACATAGTGAGTCGGGTCCTTAATACCCGCGTCAAGAAAGCCCTGGGCACGCAGCCGGCAACTGTCGCATACCCCGCAGGCGACACCAGATTCCGTGGCCTGGTAGCAGGATACCGTCATACTGTAATCCAAACCCAGTTCCACGCCCGCAGAGATGATCTCCGCCTTGGTCATGTCGATGATCGGGGTGCAGATTTTTACCGGATTACCCTCGACTCCCGCCTTGGTTGCCACGGCGGCGAGATTGCCAAAGGCTTCGATAAATGCCGGACGGCAATCCGGATAGCCGGAATAATCAACCGCATTGACGCCCAAGTGGATTTCTTGGGCACCGACCACTTCAGCCCAGCCCAGGGCGATGGATAAAAACACCGTGTTGCGGGCCGGTACGTAGGTGACCGGAATGCCGGAGGTGGGCTGGGTCGGCACCTCGATGGCATCATCGGTCAGTGCCGAGCCGCCGATGCCGCGCAGGTCGAGTGCAACGGTCTTGTGCACGGTACCCTCAAAGGCGCCGGCCACCCGGGCGGCGGCGGCCAGTTCGGAGCGATGACGTTGTCCGTAATCAAAACTGAGTGCATAGCACTGCCGCCCTGACCGGTGCGCCATGGCAAGCACTGTTGCCGAGTCCAACCCACCGGAGGTGAGTACGATGGCCCGGACCCGTTTCATGTCGTCAGCGTCCGGGCGCGTCATTCCACAACAGCTTGTGCAGTTGAATTTGGAAGCGAGCCGGCACCCTGTCCTCCAGCAGCCATTGGGCCAGGGTCGCCGGTGGCAACTGGCCGTGGGTTGGGGAAAACAACACCTCTCCGACCCTGCCCGGCAATGAGAATTCATCGAGCTTGAAGCGCGCCCAATCGTAATCGGTACGACTGCTGATGACGAACTTCACCTGATCGTGCTGGGTCAGCTGGGCCAAATTATCCCAGAGATTCCGGTGCGACTCCCCCGAATCCGGGGCCTTGAGATCCATTACCCGACTGACCCTCGGGTCAACATCGGCAATAGGCAACGCGCCACTGGTTTCCAGAGAGACTTTATAGCCTTGATCACACAGTTCACTGAGCAGTTCCAGGCACTCTGGCTGGGCCAGGGGTTCACCGCCCGTCACGCACACATGGTCACAGCCATAGGCTGCCACCCGCTCCAGCACCTGGGGGAGCTCCAGTATTTCGCCCCCGGAAAAGGCGTACTCCGTATCACACCATACACAGCGCAGGGGGCAACCGGTCAGGCGAACAAAAACGGTGGGCACACCGACGGTCCGTGCCTCACCCTGCAGTGAGTGGAAGATTTCGGTTATACGCAGTTCCTTGCCAACATGACGATCCATGCCGTAGTTCAAAAATTTTCATCCAGAAAATCACGGGCCAGCTGCGCCGCCGGGTGTCCCGGATATTCGGCAATCACCTGATCCAGGTAGGCACGGGAACGCTCCCGATTACCCTTCAGGAAATGCACCTTACCCAATTTATACAGGGCGTCGGGTACTTTGGGATTGTCCGGATACTGGTCTAGCAGCAGTTTGAAGCTCTGTCTTGCCAGCTCCGGCTCGGGGGGCGTTATGACCAGATACAGTTCGCCAAGCCAATAGTGGGCATTGGGTGCGTAGGCGCCCAGGGGGAAGCGGGCCAGAAATTTCTGAAAAGCCTCCACCGCCTCGGGGAAGTTCCTCGCCTTGACGTAATTATAGGCCGCCTGGTACGCGGGCTCCTCCCCGGGCTCGGCTACCACCTGGCCGGGAACCGCATTACC
The DNA here is from genome assembly GCA_012270045.1 of Luminiphilus sp. GTDB lineage: Bacteria > Pseudomonadota > Gammaproteobacteria > Pseudomonadales > Halieaceae > Luminiphilus. Next base: position 2,982 of record JAAXJC010000008.1, on the reverse strand, counting down.
CGGGTCAGTAGCACCCGGGGCGGAGGCACCGCCAACGTTAAATCCTGCGCCGCCATCGGTGCCGGTTGATGGCCCGCCCCCCGCGGAGAGATCCGCCAACCGCCGGTCCAGGTCAATATAGCGCTCCAGGCTCTGTTCCTTGAGTCGTCCAATTTCAGCAGACTGTTGCTCAACAATGCCATTCAGGCGGCGCACTTCCTCCTGCAGTTGCTGCAGCTGTATCACCAGTGCGCCAGCATTGGCACCGGGCTCATTTATGACAGCGGGATCACCAGCTATGGGCACAACCGTCGTGGTTTGCCCGGAGTAGGGCTGGATACCCCCATCGGCTACCGGGGCCGGCCCGGAGCTAACGCCTTCTGCCGTATATACCTCCACGCCGGCGTCCTGGACAGCACCCGCCTGTTGTCGCGCCGCTGCCCGCTCGGCCTCAAGATCGATATAGCCCTGGGACCGAACTGGGCCCGGCAGGCTGATCAGCACTGTAAAAATGAAAAAGCCGGCTATAGCAACCGGCTTGGTAACGCTGTATGTCAAGGAAGTGCCGCCTTATTTCAGCTCGACACGTCGATTCTGGGACCAGTTGGCTTCCCCGGAACCAAACGCGACGGGATTTTCTTCGCCGTAACTGATGCTTTCAATCCGGTAACTCGGGACGCCATTGGCCACCATGTAATCCCTGACGGCATTGGCGCGGCGCTCACCCAGGGCGAGGTTGTACTCCCGGGTCCCGCGCTCATCGGTGTGGCCCTCCAGACGCACACTGGCAGCATGACCCAGCATCGCAGCAATGTGAGCATCTACCGCTGCCCGGGCGGCGT
>JAAXJC010000008.1:0-2151 GCA_012270045.1 Luminiphilus sp. | reverse complement strand
GTCGGTCAGCGCCGAGCTGTCAAAATCAAAGTAAAACACCGTACCCGCGGACATCGCGGCTTCCGCAAGACGCTGTTGTTCCGCAGCGGCAGCGGCGGCAGCCTCGGCATCGCGGGCAGCCTGCTCAGCTGCAGCCGCTTCAGCGGCAGCGGCGGCCTCGGCAGCGGCGGCGTCCTCGGCAGCACTGTCGTTGGTCTCGTTACTTGAACAAGCCACCAGCACCAGAGATGCAAAAAGAAGAGTGGCAAACTTACCGACTTGGGGAATAGCTTTCATTGATCCATCCTGTCTGGGCATTAAAAAAGAACCGCTGCGGCTAATGTATCGCATTCGCCGAAAAAATGCTGTCTGTATCACACATTTTTCTTGTCGGCGGGGCGGCTCTGACTGGGGCCACTCCCCGACATCAGCCCATGGACAGGCATCACGGCAAATAGGGCGACCACGCCGGCTCCTGCACCTCTCCGTCCCGGGCAGGCAGATTAAAACTGATACCTCCGTCGACCGCAACGGCCCCCAGGATGCTGCGCCCGCCACGCTTGGTGGCATACAGCACGATGGAACCATTGGGTGCGATGGTTGGGCTTTCGTCCAGTTGGGTTTGAGTCAGTACGGTGAGGCGCTCAGTGACCAGGTCATGTACTGCTATGTGGTAGGAACCACCCTGTTGATGCACCAGCGCTACATTGCGGCCGTCCTGGGCGACCCTGGCACGGGCATTGTAACGGCCCTCGAAAGTAACCCGAGTTGTTTTACCGGTTTTCAGGTCGTACCGATAAATCTGCGGCCGCCCGCCCCGATCCGAGGTGAATAGCAGGGACTGGCCGTCAGGCATCCACGTTGGCTCGGTATCGATGGCGTAGTGTTGGGTGAGCCGGGTCAGTCGCTTGGAGGCAAGATTCATCAGGTAGATATCGGGACTACCGTCCTTGGACAGCACCATAGCCATGGAATTGCCATCGGGGGAAAAGACCGGGGAATTATTCAGCCCCTTGAAGTTGGTGAGTTGTTCACGGGCGCCGGTACGCAGGTTCTGCCGATAGATCGCCGGGCGGGAGGTCTCGAAGGACACATAGGCGACCTCATTGCCATCCGGGGACCAGGACGGGGCGAGGATGGGTTCACGGCTCTCCAGCAGAACAATGGGTCGGGCACCATCAGAGTCCGCCAGGGTGAGACGGTAGAAATCCTTGCCGTTGGGATTCCGGGTGACCGAGACGTACAGCAGCCGCGTGGCGAAGGCGCCAGGGATGCCGGTCAGTTTCTCATAGACCTTGTCAGCAATTTTGTGGGCGAGCATTCGAGCCTCGGCGGTGGGCCCGTTCACCGTGCCCGCCTCGATCTGTTGCTCACGGGTGGTATCGAACAGCTGCCATTCCAGGCGCAGGCGACCCGGCGCAGCCGGTTCAAAACGACCGATCAGCACGTACTCACTATCGATGGCGCGCCAATCCCGGAAGTAGAGATCCGAACCCCGGGTCGGGTAACTCAACATGTCACGGCGACTCACCGGAGCGAACTGGCCGCTGCGGGCCAGATCCGAGTCAACGATGCGCGCTATATCCTCGGGCGGCGCCCCGCTGCCCAGCCAACCGAAGGGGACAACTGCGATTGGGGTCGGGTTGTCGACACCGCGGGTAATTTCGATCTGCAACTGGGCAAAGGTGGGCGTGCTGGTCAGGCCCACTGCGGTTAGCAGGATAATCAACAGTAGCTGGCGCATCAGTATCTCAGGTCCTCTGGGCGGAAAAGTAGTTGAAAACGGCGGAAATCGCGCTCAAACAGGGCGCGATCCAATGACTTTACCTCGGGGAATCGGGCGGCTTTCTCAACAGCGTTCATGGCACTGCGGTCAAACGCGGAGTTGCCGCTTGACTCGAGAACCGTGACACCCACCACATCCCCGGTGGGCACCAGGGCGATTTCCAGAATGGTGGTCATGCCATTGCGGGCCGAGGGAGGTCTTGTCCACCGACCCACCACCGCCTGCTTGATCACCGCAGCCACGGTGTCACTGATTGAGCCTACCTTACCGGCCTGGGCAAACTGATCGGAGGCCAGTGCCGATTCGATATCCCCCAGCACCTCTTCCGCCAGCTGCTCGGCGGTGGTTTCTGCAGCCGGCGGGTCATCAGCGTTCTGCTCTGGTTC
>JAAXJC010000156.1 GCA_012270045.1 Luminiphilus sp. | reverse complement strand
TGGATCATCTCCCGCAGCGACTCGTCAATTTCAATCAACTCGTAAATCCCCGTCCGACCCCGGTAACCAGTCTGGTTACAGTGGGGACAGCCCACAGCGCGGTGCAGGGTAACCTGCTGCCCGTCGGTCAGGCCCAGGGTCTGTAATTCACCTGCCGAAGGTTGGTGGGGTTCCCGGCAGTGGACACACAGCAGCCTGACCAGACGCTGGGCCATGACCCCCAGTAGTGAAGAGGACAGCAGAAACGGCTCCACACCCATGTCCTGAAGGCGAGTGACGGCGCCTATGGCGGTGTTGGTATGCAGTGTCGACAACACCAGGTGCCCGGTCAGGGACGCCTGCACTGCGATCTCGGCGGTCTCCAGGTCCCTGATTTCACCCACCATGACCACATCGGGGTCCTGCCTGAGAATGGCGCGCAGCCCCCGGGCAAAGGTCATATCCACTTTGGTATTAACCTGGGTCTGGCCGACACCGGGCAACATGTACTCAATGGGATCTTCTATGGTGAGGATATTCCGGGAGCTCTGGTTGATGCTGGAAAGCCCGGCATACAGGGTGGTGGTCTTACCAGACCCGGTTGGCCCGGTGACCAGAATAATGCCGTGTGGACGTGCCAGACCGCGACGATAGGCGGAGGACACCTGCTCATTCATATTGAGCTGTTCCAGTTCCAGTTGTCCCGCCTGCTTATCCAGCAGCCTCAGAACAACGCGCTCGCCGTGGGCTGATGGAATAGTCGACATTCTGACATCAACCGCATGCCCCGCGATGCGAACGGAAATCCTGCCGTCCTGGGGAATGCGTTTTTCGGCGATATCCAGCTTTGCCATGACCTTGAGACGTGACACCAGCAAGGGGGCCAACATTCGCTTTGGGGAGAGGATTTCCTTGAGCACGCCATCCACCCGATAACGCACGCTTAATCGGTCCTCAAATGTTTCTATATGGATGTCTGAGGCCTGATCCTTGACGGCCTGGGACAGCACGGCATTAATCAGGCGGATGATGGGGGCATCGTCCTCCGCATCCATGAGGTCACCAAGATCGGGAATCTCATCGACCAGCCGGGATAAATCAACATCGGCACTGATGTCCTCAGCCATCTGTGCGGCTTCATTTTGAGTGCGCTGATAGGCTCCCGTCAGTTGTCGCTGGAAGGCCTCTGGCTCGATGGCAATCGGCGTGAACCCCTGTCCCAGATGACGCCGGACCTCCAGCAGCACATCAATATCCAGTGGCTCGCAGTAAAGGAGCCTGAACTCCGTACCATCCGACTCCAGCAAAACACCCTTGGACTTGGCATAGCCAAAGGGCAGCACACCCCGCGCCACGCCCACGGCTGTCTCGCCGCCCGCCGGCTCTGCCAGCTCGGCGACACCGGCCTGACCGGTCTCAAGGGCCATGGTCAGGGGCCTTCCTCGGGGTCAACGGGTACGCTGGGCAACTGCTGTACCTGGGCTTCCCAATCGGGCAACACAGGCAGATTGCCATCATCCAGGAACATCAGGCCCCGGGCCCGGCGCTCCGCTTGCTCTTCACGAATGTATCGGTACTTCTCTGCCGTGGCGCCCCGCAGGGATTCGTCATCCCTGAGAATGGTGGGACGAATAAAGATCAGCAGATTCTCCTTGGTGACACTCACCACATCATTGCGAAACAGCCTGCCAAGCAGAGGAATATCCTGCAGTAGCGGCACACCTTGCTGACTGTCCTGGACATCATCCTTAACCAGACCACCGAGTACCACAATGTCGCCATCCTGGGCGAGTACCTTGGTCTCAACTTTGCGCTCATTGGTCACAACGTCAGCGGTCGTCAGGATTTGCGTAGCAAGACTGGAGACCTCCTGGACGATATCAAGTACCACGGAGTCGCCCTCATTGACCTGTGGCGTTACCTTCAAGGTGATGCCAACATTCTGACGTTCGATGGTCTGGAAGGGATTCTGGACGTTGTTGTTGCCGCCGGTGTTGGTGTATGACCCTGTAACAAATGGCACAACCTGACCAACAGTGATGAAGGCCTCCTGGTTATCCAGGGTCAGCAAACTGGGCGTCGACAGGATGTTCGCGTTGCCCTGGGCTTCCAGAGCATTAAGAATGACCGTCATGGACAGGTCGCTGTCCACCACACCCCAGCCCAGGGTAGTACCCGGCACCTGGGACAGCGCACCGGCGAGATCCCTGACCCCTATATCCTCGTTGCTGTTGTCGTCGCCCAAAATGGCATTGCCGATCGCCGCGTTGCGCTGAAGCTGGGCGGTACTGGGGCTGATGTTACTGCCGAACGCCCCACTGTCGTCGGCGAATAGCCATTGCAGCCCCAATTCTCGGTCGTCTGTCACCGTCAACTCTACGATGATGGCCTCGACCAATACCTGTGCTCGCCGGATATCAAGCCGGGCAATGACCGCCTCCAGAGCCGCCATCTCATCGGCATCTGCCGTAATGATCAGCGCATTTGTGCCCTCATCGGCTTCAATGGTGGAATTCGAGGTCGAACTGCGCTTCCGGTCCCCCGCCTCGTCGAGGCGGGTAATATTCTGCATTACCCGGGTCAGCACCTCCGCCACCTCTATGGCGTCGGCATACTCCAGGTAAATTACCTTGACGTTGCCACTCTGCTCCAATGGCGTATCCAGGTAGTTGATCAAGTCCTTGATCCGTTGCGCATTCAGTTCGTCTGCTGTGACGACGACACTATTGGTGCGCTTATCGGCGACCAGGGTGACCTCTTCATTACCATCCCCGCCATCACCCTGGGCCTTTTTTTCCAGGGTCTGCAGCATTTGGACAACGTCCTCAGCCACCGCATACCGCAGCTTGATGACCTCGGTGCCCTGCACAGCGGACCGGTCCATACGGTCGATGATGTCGACAATTCGATTAATGTTGGATCGAATATCCGAGATGATGATGGCATTGCTGGGGGCGTAGGCCGCCATGTGAGCCTGCTGGGGCACCAGGGGCCGAAGTACGGGAATCAGCTTGGCGGCAGAGATATTCTCCAGCCGGATGACCTGGGTCACATACTCATCGTTATCCCCCTCCACGCCCGGTGGCGGCACATCGACAGGTGAAGAGCGAGCGTCCTTGTTGGGAATCACCCGGATTACATTGCCGGAGCGCACCGCCGTGTAGCCGTGCACATCAAGTATCGACAAAAACAGGTCGTACAGTTCAGCCTTGCTGACCGGCTGGGAAGAGACCACCTTGATCTTCCCTTTGACGGTGGGGTCAACCACAATGGTTGCGCCGGTCACATCGGCAACGAACTTGATCAGTTCCTGAATATCCGTGTCTTTTAGGTTAACCGTATATTCCTGGGCCTGGACAGTTTGAGTCACAGCCGCCATGGGCATAGCAACGCCCAGCAGCCAAACCAACACCGTAACCGCACTCGCCAGCAGTCTCCGCGGACACCGACTGCCAGCGGGCACCAGCAAACCAGAACTCCTCTCTTCCAAAATCACTACCGCTCCTGTTCCGCGCTTTGCAGGTTCACAGAAAGCGTCAGCTCGGAACCATCGCGCTCTATGGTAAAGCGCGCCTCCGCCGCTGTACGCATAAGACCATATAAACGCACTCCGTTACCGGGATCTGACAGCGGCAGGTCATTGACTGCTGTTACCACATCACCGGGTTCAAACCCCATGGCCATGAACTCCTTTGCATTTTTCCCCGGCTCCACGCGGTAGCCGCGCAAACCCTCGGGGCCCTGCACTGCTTGAACCTGCACCAAGTCTGACAGCATTTCGGGGTCTTCGTACAATTGCTCACGGTAGGCTTTAGCGAGCTTTACGCCCTCGGTAGAGACGCTGCGGAATTGAGTTGCGCCCCCCGGAGGTGGAGCCCGTGACGCCTCGGAGAGGTTCTGAATCGGCTCCCGGGCAGCGCCGACGGCAATGACCGGCGCAGCATCGTCAAAAAGGTTCAGCAATTCGTAAGTGCCGTTGTTGTCCAACACGACCCTTTGGGGCAACACTTTCGCGATGCTGACTTTACCGCCTATGGGCAATTCATCCCCCACACGATAGGGCTTTTGCTGACCCCTGATCTCAATCACAGCCGTGCCAAGCTCATTGCCCGACTCGGCCAATGTGCCCACCAGCACCAGATCCAATCGGGTCTCGCGGGCGTCAGCTTCAATGCCTTCGGGCACTTCGGAACCGGGGTTCTGGGTGGCCGCAGCGGCGTCAACCTGGTTCATGGGCTCACCAAAAAGCCCCAGCCCCAACATGGCATCCAGGTCCACCTGCGGCCCAGCCGTTGCGGAGGATGTGGTGGTAATGGGGTTTGCTATACCGCTGGCAGGGGGCGATACCTTCTCAGCGGGCCAAAAAGTCCAGACAACCCCAGCCAGATTGACGCAAACCCACACCACCGCCACAGCCACCAGGCAGCCCCTCAACAGGGCCACTCTGCCCTCACGATCGGCGTCGGCACGGGGCCATCGCAGCAGGCCTGCAACGTGCTCGGGAAGATCGAGGGGTAGGCTTGGTTTTCTCAACAGAGCTCCGGCGAAGAATTTGCTGCCACTGTCCCGGGCTAACCCCGGGCATAGGCAAGCGCACTGGTCACCCGCCGAGTTTACAGGGGTATTCCCGACAACGCAGCGACACCGGATTCGTTCGAGAGGGTCAGGGGTGCGGCAGTTACAAAATTGACAAAAAAAGGGTCCCTTTGTCGCCGCTACTGGGGCTGGGCCCGGGCGATGGATACGCTACCTGATGGGGCGCAGGCACTGGCCTCCAGCACTGATTCCAACATCATCTCTGACAATTCTGATACTGCCCGTCCCGAGTAGTCATGGGGATCAATGGACACCCAACTGACATTGGGAAGAATCTCTATCGAGCCCCCCGCGCCGTCATCCAGGAGATTACCCTGGAGTTCGTTCTGGTATCTGGTGCAGATGGACTCAATGCTGTCAGGAGGTGCTTCCGTGACGAGGACGCCAAAGCACATGGTATCTATCCGACCCACCGCATCGGTGGCCCGCAAGCCAGAGGCAATCTTGTGGGCCACTTCGCTGAGCAACTGGGTCTGTATGTGCTGCTGTGACAAATTGGCCATACCCTCCAACCCACAGAGACGAATACCCACCAAACCAACCTGCCGGTGCGCGCGGCGCGCACGGCCGATCTCCCGGTCCAGGTCCCTGCCCAAACCCTCGCGGTTGGCGATACGGGTGACGGGATCAACCAGCATCAGTTCGGAAGCTGCCTGGTTGGCAATGGCGTTACGGAGCGACACCGGCACCAGATTCATGAAATCGAAAAGCAGTTCCAGATCGCCCTCGCCGTCCAGCAATCCCAGCTTGGGCGCCTTCAGATGCAGGCTTCCCACGATGTGACTCTGCTCCACCGCAGGTATCACAACGATGTCACTGCGGTCCGCGCTATGCTCGAAAACATTAAGTCGCGAAGCTTCACCGGGTGCAAGTTGCCGGGGCGCCGCAGTATCACCATATACTGCCGAAATCTTATAGGAGTCGGGTGTCAGGTCCACCAGGCCCCGCAACTCTGAAGCGTCGCCGAGAGTGACAAGTAATGCTCCGGCTGGATCATGTAACCAAAGTTCCACCTCGGTACAGCCGGTCGCACTGCGTATCCCAGCCAGGCACTCGGCCAGCACGTCCGATGGCCGCGACGTATCCAGCATCGCCCGGTGAACTTTCGATATGCGCCTGGCCAAATAGCGACTGACTTCAATTCGCTCATCCAGTGCGACCGCCGTTGGCTCCTGCACAGGAAGGCCCAGCGTGATTTCTTCTACCTTATATCCCTCGCCGGCACTCCCGGCGAACTTTTGGCTACCGCGGTCGTTCATCAAACACCCCGAGTCCAACATTTGTTGGGGACTTTTATATTTCGTATACTGCCATCATGCCTGCGGGGTGGCTAGCGCCTGAGACATCAAAATTTGATGGACCCGTTGAACCTGAACCGGATAATGCCGGCGGAGGGACAGGATGCCTGCAGCCGTGGCGCTGGCACCCTGCCACCCACCGGCCTGCGAGCACCCTCATGCCCCTGACATCACCACGAACCCGAACCCTGGCGCAAAGCCTGCACACCGGCCCTCTGTTGGTCTTAGGTCTGGCAGTTCACGGAGCGCTTGCTGAAGTGCCTCTTGAGGAGATCACGGTCTACGCGACACTACGACCGGACCATGCCCGGCAACGCTCGATCACGACTTTTGACGCCACCAACATGGAACAGAGGTCTGCCCAGCATTTGGAAGACCTTCTGTCCCTTGCACCCAATGTCAACAGCGCGAGCGGTGCATCCCGTGGCCGCTTCCTGCAAATTAGGGGTATAGGCGAGCGCAGCCAGTTCGTTGAACCGGTCAACGCATCGGTAGCCATGTTACTGGACGGCATTGATCTGACCGGACTGGGTGGTGCGGCGACCACCTGGGATTTGGCACAAATCGAGATTCTTCGAGGACCCCAGGGCACCTTACTGGGCGCCAATGCCCTGGCAGGCCTGGTCAATATGACCTCCGGATCGCCGGAAAAGCCCGAACTGCGGCTGACAGCAGGCCTCGAGAACTATGATGGTCACCGCCTGGGCGTCGTCTGGGGTGGCCCGTTGAACAGCGAATTCTCGGCGCGTCTTGCCGCCGAGCAGTACCAGAGCGATGGCGCGATCAGCAATACCTGGCTGGATCGGGATGATACCAACGCACGAGATGAAGTAACCCTGCGACTGGGGGCCCGCTGGCAATCACAGCAACACCTTATTGAATTTAATTGGCACCACATCGATATCGACAACGGCTACGATGCCTTCTCACTGGACAACACCCGGCAGACGCTGTCAGACCAGCCGGGGCGGGATAGCCTGGATACCGATCTTGGCCGCCTGAAGTGGAGTTGGAGCGGCTCGGTAAATGCATCGGCACAGTTCTCAGTTGCCTCCACCGATACCGAATACAGCTATGACGAGGACTGGGCCCACGTCGGCATTGCCCCGGCACTGGAGTACAGCTCTTTCGATCGCTATTTGCGTGACCGCGATATGACCAGCCTCGAGCTTCGGGCCGATCGACAGCAGCGGAGCTGGCGTTGGGTGATCGGCGCCTACCTGAAGCGTGAGGAGGAGAGCCTAACCCGGCAGTACACCTACCTGCCGTCAGACTTCCAAAGTCAGTTGGACATCGATACCGCTGCCGCCTTCGGACAGGTAGATGTTGAGATATCTCCCCAATTGGAACTGTACGTTGGCGGGCGACTGGAAAACCGGAGCGCTGACTATGCTGACAGTGCCGCCGTGGACAGTTCACCCGAAGATACCCTTTGGAGCGGCCGCTTGGGCCTGGATTGGGCACCGACGGGTAACCACGGTTTCTATGCCGGCATCAGCCGCGGCGTCAGGGCAGGAGGACCCAACAGCAGTTTGCTGGCGTCCCTACCCAGCTTGCCGCCTGATACCGCCAGCGGACTCAGCGGCCTGGGCGTTTTCGAGTCCGAGTCTCTGTTGAATACCGAACTCGGTTGGCGGTGGCAGCGCGAGGACGAGCGGATGCGCAGCACCCTGACCCTGTTCGCAATGAAGCGCAGGGACCAACAGGTCCGGCAGTCCGTTACCGTGCCCAGAAGCGATGGCAGCACCCTGTTTATCGACTACGCGGATAACGCCGCCAGGGGCCACAACCGTGGTCTGGAATGGCAGGGATGGTTTCTCCACCGAACTGAACTTCAGCTCAGCTCGACGTTGGGCTACCTGAGGGATCGCTTCGATGACTACATTACGGCAGCAGGCGCCGACCTTTCGGGCCGCTCCCAGCCCCAGGCTCCGGAGTGGATGGGGAGTCTTTCAATCAACTGGCAACTGGCGGAGCACTGGACCGCCAGTGCCGACTGGACTGCCATGGACAGTTATTTCTTCTCCGACAGACACGGCACCCGCTCACCCTCCCGGCAACTTCTGAATGGGCGTCTTGAGTGGCGCATACGGGACTGGCGAGTTGCGGTCTGGGGCAGGAACCTGCTGGATGAGGACTACTTCACACGGGGTTTCGGCAGCTTCGGCAACGACCCGCGCAAGGGTTATGCTACAGAGCCTTACTACCAGTACGGTGAACCCCGTACCTATGGGGTGACACTGGAATACCGTCGCTAGCCACCTTCGAGGCCTCGAAAAGAATGCAATTATCCGCCGAATTGAGCCTGTATCCCCTGGAAGGGGACATCGACACCGTGGTGCTGGGTTTTATTGATGAACTGGTCAGGGCGGGGACGGTTTCTGCCGTCACCAACACCATGAGCACGCAGATCTCAGGCGATTGGGACGCTGTGATGACAGCGGTCAGCGAAGCACTCAAGCTGAGCAGTGAGCGCTCAGGCCGTCAGGTTCTGGTTGCCAAGTTCTTACCCCGTCACCGCACCGAGGTGGGGCCGGAGGGCTAGCCCATGGCCTGGGAGGAGCCGCTAGCGATGGGCCTCGCGTTGGGCTACCTGCTGCTCATCATTCTGGAGCAACGCAGCGCCTGGCTGCTGGCCGCCATGAGCGCCGGACTCTATCTGAAAATTTTCTATGACGTGGGCCTGTTCATGGAGGCCGGCCTGCAAGTTTTCTATATCGTGATGGCGGTCTATGGCTTCTGGGCCTGGGGCAGAAACAGCAGTGGCCAGCACCTCAGGATTCAACGATGGCCGCTCAAGCTACACCTGCTGATCCTGGCAGCTGTCCTCACCTCGGGGGTCGGGATTGGTCTGTTACTGGCTCGTTTCACCGACGCGGCGCTGCCGATTCCCGACAGCATCACCACCATTGGAGCACTCACAACCACCTGGATGGTGGCGCGCAAGGTGTTGGAAAACTGGCTCTGGTGGGTAGCCATTGACCTGGTATCCATTGTTCTTTACCTCGAACGAGGACTGGAACTCACCGCCCTGCTCTTTGCCGGCTATGTGGTGCTCGCTTTGCTGGGTTGGCACAACTGGCGTCGGCTGTTGAGAGCGCAGCAGTGATGCCCACCCCCACGTTAAAACCGGCTGAATTTGCTGCACTAGAGGCCTACCGGGACTGGCTGTGTCCGGCCCAAGTGCTGGATTTACCAATGCTGACCGGTCGGGTCAGCCAGGGCTCCCGAAACACCAGTTATGAACTTACCGCAGCAACCCCAGAGGGCCCTGCACGGTTTGTGCTGCGCTGCCGGAGGCCTGAACAAGCACCGCTGGGCAACTCATTTGACCAGGAAATCACTGCACTAGGGCTTGCCTGCGCAGCGGGCCTGGCCCCCGGGTTAGTCTGGTATGACCTGAGCACCGAGGTCATGGTCATGGAATTTGCCTGTGCCACCGACAGCGACAGCGCGGAACCGCTGGCAGCACTGGCGGCCGCCATCCATTCCCTGTCCGCCGATCTGCCGACAATGGACCTGCTGCAACGACTGGAATACTACTGTGCCAGCGCTGCGCAACAGGGCGTCAGCGCAGACCTTCTGATTCCCAGTGATGACTCGGGGGTATGCAAGGTCATTGATTGTTTGGCCAACGGGCCACAGACCTTCTGCCACAACGACCTCACCTCGGGCAACGTTCGATCAATGCGAGGTGGGCTGGTCGCCATTGACTGGGAATACGCGGCACTTGGCAGCCCCTATTTTGATATCGCAGCCCTATGCGCAGATCGACCGGCATTAAACGCTGACGTATTTGCGGCGCAGGTATTTGGCGACGCCCTGTGCTCGCGGCTTTGGCAACTTGCCCGGCAGGTCTACAGTGTCATGGACTGGAATTGGCACTGGGCATCGGGACTGACGCCTGAACCCGCGGTGGACCCAAAACAACTGGCTGCGAAACGAGATCAATTACTGTGCAATCTAGCCAAACTTCACTGAGGCCCCACTGCCATATTCTGGGAGCAGGTGCGATTGGTGGCCTGTTTGCGGCACGGCTGGTGAACCTCGGATTCCCGGTTACCCTGATCGACAAATCCGGTGACAACGGCGAACGAAGCCTGCGGCTGGCCGGTGCCGAGGGTGAGCTTGAGCTGACCATCGCCTCGGAGTCGCCAGACGCTTCCAAGCCCATCGAACTGTTGTGGGTGGCCACCAAGTCCCACGCTGTCCTCAATGCCGTGGCCGATGTCCAGGATCGCCTGACACCCGGGTCGGTGATTGTGACCCTGGGCAACGGTATGGGTTACCACGAGTTGTTGGCGCGACAGTTTCCGAGACGGGTCATAGCGGGATCAACAACAGCCGGGGTCACCGCGGCAACTCCAGAACTGCGGTTGGTAGCGGGTCAGGGCGAAACCCGATTGGGCTGGTGGCACGGCGAAGGGGAGCCGCCCGGCTGGTTTGGGTTACTGGGGGCAGCAAAATGGAGCTGTAACTGGGAGTCGAACATTCGAGCGCGGCTACTGCAAAAGCTGGCACTGAACGGCGTCATTAACCCGGCGACGGCATTGCTCGATATTGCAAATGGTGCGCTGCTGGAACCCGGATATCGGGACACCCTGGAGACAGCAACAGCTGAGCTGACTGCTCGACTAAACTGGGCCGGCTATCCGGAAATAGCGGCCGCCCTCGCCGACCAGCTGAATCGGGTGCTTGCAGATACCGCCACCAACAGCTCTTCGATGCGAATTGACCGTCAGCAAGGCAGAATCACAGAACATGAAGCCATTCTTGGCTATCTTCTTGATCAGATGGGCGAAGCAAATTCCACTCAGCCGCCACCGGCGCCATTGTTGGAAAGCTGGCTCATGGCGTTGCGACGACCTGAGCCAGTTCGGTGATCGCTGTCTCCCAGACCCCGCGTTCATGTGATGCCATAAACTGTAGCTCATAGCGCCGCTCGCCAGGATTCATAGACGGATGCAGGACCAGCGCACAGGCCCGATGACCACAGTGCAGACCCAGGTGAAACACCTCGTTTCGTGGCAATGCCCCAGCGTTCGCCGCTGAGAGTGCCTGCCTGAGCTCGCTGGCAAGCCAGTCCATGCTGAAGCTGGGAGGTAATGCCGTGTTGGCGGCAATGTAGGCCGGGGCAGCGATGACGGTAGGGGGCTTGGGTCGCCAGGGCAAGGCGGCTACAAGGGCTACCAGCCCCAACACCAGGGCCAGCATTAGCAACGGCTTGCGCTGGCCCACAGGGAGCTCCCCGCTCGGAGCAATGGCAGCGGAAATCTGCTGCTGTTTCCCGTGTCCGCGGACAGTCTGGGGCTCCCTGGGTGTGCCCGAAGACCGAGGAG
>JAAXJC010000150.1 GCA_012270045.1 Luminiphilus sp. | reverse complement strand
AACCGAGCGCGTCGAGTTTGATGTCCGGGCCGGGCTGGTTTCGGCTGAAGGTGCCTAGCGCTACGGAGTGGTTATGAATGCCGACCTTACCGTCAACGAAAAACGCACCGCGACCCTGCGGAAAAAGATGGCGGACAAGCGGGGCAAGGTACCCATGTTCGACCGCGGCGGCGATATCGATACCCTCAAAAAGCGCTGTCTCAAGGAGACCGGACTCGAACCACCCCGCCAGCCCGAGTTCCAGACCTGGGCGTTAAAGCTCCTGGAAGGCGGCAAGGGTGCGGGTGGCAGTGTCAAGGTCAAGCGCTCGGCGGGCAAGAAGAGCGCCCGCAAGCCGGCGTCCAAGGCAAAAGCCAAGGGCAGGGCTCGCAAGGCCGCCAGTTCCTGACAGCCATTTCAGCCTGCGAGTCGCGCTGACGCAGTTTTCCAAGCCAAAAAAAAGCCGGGACCCTGTCCCGGCTTTTTTTATTGGTTGCTATCAGAAGTTCACTTCGATCTCTACGCCACTCATGCGTACCTGGCCGGGGTGCACGAATGCGCCACCAAACTCCGGTGCCATAATGACTTCGGCGATGTACTCCTCGTCAAAGACGTTGCGGGAGTAGGCGGTGATGCGCCAGTTCTCGCCCCCTATGCCCAACCTGACATTGGTGATGCCATAGCCTTCCACCTGGGTCTGGTTGAAGTTGCCACACACGCCATCGAGGGCCGTGCCGTCGGTACAGGGTGAGAAGGGTCCGAACAGTACCGCCGGTACGATGTCGTCCTGCACTACGTGGTACCAGGTATCACCCTGGTGGGCGTACTCGATCCGCGCCAGCAACTCCAGGTTACCGATGGGTTGGGTCCACTGCAGTCCCACGTTGGCGGTAAACTCGGCGTTGTTGGGCACGTCATTACCTGCCGTGTAGGGACGGATACTGTTGGCGTCGATCTCACCGTCCACCGCGCTGTAACCCGCGTCCAGGCGAAGGTTGTCGGTGATCGCCCAGGCGGCGCTCAGTTCAAAGCCCTGCAGGGTGACCTCATCGATGTTCTCTACGGTTCGCAGCAGACCGAAGGGACCTACGAAGAATTCGAAGAACTGCATGTCATCGACTTCGGTGTAGAACGCCGCTCCGTTCAGATTCAGCCGGTTGTTAAACAGAGAGCTGCGGAAGCCCACTTCGAAGGCGCTGGAGGTCTCCTTGTCGTAGATCTCCGGCGGCGCCACCAGCGCCGCACCCTGGTTCACCAGGAATTGCTGCACCGTCTCGGTACCCCCGAGGTTGTTGAAGCCTCCGGTCTTGAAGCCCACGCCCCAGCTACCGAACAGGGTTGTGTTGTCGGTCATATCCCAGGTCAGGCTCACCTTGGGCTGCCACTCGGAGAAGGTGGCGCTTCGGCTACCGATGGAGTCCGTAACCTCCCAGGTGTCGAAGCTGGTGATAAACGCTGGGTTCCAGGGCGTGCCATTGAGGGGTTGGCCGTTCAGAGTACAGCGGCCCGCGCAGTAGTCGATGTTGGTGGACAGGAAGCCGTCAGCAGGTGACGGTACTTCGTTATTGACGTCCCGTTCCTCCCGGTCATAGCGCAGGGCCAGCGACAGTTCGATACGTTCTGACAGATCGTAGTTGACCGATCCAAAGACCGCCCAGACGGTGGTCTCGAAGTTATCGAGTACCAGGGCGTCGGTGTACTGGTTGACGAAGGACAGCGGGAAATTCTGGGTGCCGTCGTCCCGCAACTGGGCCACGCCCACCGTGCGGTCGATGTCCAGGAAGTAGGCCCCCACCTGCCAGCGCAGTGCCTGGTCGTCGTTGGAGGTCAGCTGCACCTGGAAGGAAATATCTTCCTGGTTGCGCTCCTGGTACTGGTAGCCGTCACAGGTTGTGGGGCTGTAGGGCGGCAGCACGTTGTCCACGCCAAGTTGGCCTGAACCAAAGTTGAAGGCCGGTGCCTGCAGGGGTACCGGCGGCGGAAAACCGGGGTAGCCTTCCCGGCTGGCGTCGGGGCTGAAGCCGACATTAGACTGCAGGCTGCTGATACAGGCAGCGTCCGCACCGTAGAAGCCAAAGGCCCCCGAGGTGCCGTCGGCGACAAAATACTGCTCCTGATCACTGTACAGTGCCCAGGCGGTCAGGGTGCCCATATCCATCTGGTAATCCGCCTTGACGGAGAATTCCAGGGTCTCCTGTTCGTTGTAGGGCCGCATGTTGGGCGTGAAGACAAAATTGTGGTCGTTGACGTCCTGGTAAAAGGATTCATAGCCCGGCGTGGTGGCAATACTGCCCTCGGGGCCAAAACCGCCAAACAGCCCGGCAAACAGGGGTATTTCAAAGGCGGCATTGAAAGCAATTGAAGCGCCTTCCGCCTCCGCGTAACGCAGTTTGGTATCGATGCTCAGGTCATCGGTGGGGTCGAATACCAGACGGCCACTGACACCATAGTTTTCTGCGTCGTTGACGATGTCCTTGTCGCTTTGGGCCGGGTTGGTATTTTCCAGGAAGCCATCGGTAGAGCGGTAGTCAACCGTTAGCCGGCCGGCAACATTGTTTCCCACGGGGCCGGCCACCGAAAACATGCCGGTGGCGGTGTTGTACTCACCGTAGCTACCCCGCAACAGGGCTTCAAATTCGTCCGTGGGCCGTTTGGTGGACATGATGACAGCACCAGCCGCCGCCGAGCGGCCGTACAAGGCGCCCTGGGGTCCCTTCAGCACTTCGATTTGCGCCAGATCGGGATACTCGCGGTTGAACGCCGAGGGGTTGGTGTACAGGATGCCGTCGACGATAAAGGCAAAGTTGGTTTCGCCATCCCTGGCGCCATTGATGCCCCGGATGGACAGCTGGCTGTCTCCCACCTCAACGGTGTTGACGAAGGTTACGCCGGGGGTCATGTAAACAAAGTCCTCAGCCCGCTGGATACCGGCGTCCCTGATCTGTGATTCGGTGAACGCCGTTACCGTGGCGGGTACATCCTGCAGGGACTCGCTTCGGGCACGGGCCGTCACCACGACTTCCTCCAGCTGGGCGTAGGCGAGATTGGGTAAAACCACGCCGCCTCCCGCTGTTGCCACGGTGGCCAGTGCCAGGGACAGGCTGCTTCTCTTTAAGGCGGTGCTACGTCGTAGGTTGCTGTTGTTATCCACGGGTCCTCCAGTAAGCATTTGGGAAGTGGCTTTTTGGGTGGTTGTTTACCCTGTTTGTACCGCTAAACCGGGCGCTTGGATTGCAGGACTCAACGACTCCTGCCAACGGATGTACGTACAATTAATTCAGACGTTCCAATATCTCCCTACGCTGTCCCGGGGTCAAGTCTAAATCTGCGACGATCTCTGCCGTATGTTCGCCTAAGTTTGGCAATTTCGCGTCTAACTGCCCCGGTTCCTGTTGGAATTTAAGGGGGGTGCCGATGTGGTCATTGCCGTCCTGATCCCGCCAGCGCATGTCCCTGGCCCAGACGTGGTCCGCTGACCAGGCTTCCTGCAGGTCCAGTACCGGGCTCCAGCAAATGTCCCGACCCTCAAACCATTCTTGCCATTCAGCCAGGGTCCTGCCCCTGAACGTGGCCCTGAGGAAATTGATTGCAGGCTCGTGGGCACTCCCCGCCGGCCCGGGCACCGGGGCGATCCACTCGGGCGGTGCCCGGCCCGCACACAGGGCTGTGACAACTTTATGCTCGCCGCCACCCAGGGCCAGAAAGCGGTCATCGGCGGTCCGATAGATATTCAGCATGGCGCCGCCACCGTGGGTTCTTTCCTGCAGGCGCTCCGGCGCCTGATCACCTGCGAACACCGGTCCCAGGATGTTGGGAGACGCTGCCAGCACCGATTCATGCATGCTGACATCCAGGTAATCACCCCTGCCGGTGGTTTCCCGCCGCAGCAATGCCATCAAGATGCCCGACAGCGCAGACCAGGAAGACAGCATGTCCGATATGGCCACGCCGATGATGGCGGGGCCACTGTCGTCCTCGGGCGAACGGGTCAGACTGAGAACCCCTGATGCCGCCACCGTCGCCGTATCGTGGGCGGGCCGGTCGCGCCAGGGTCCCGATTGCCCAAAGGCGGAGATGGAACACATCACCAGGCGGGGATTCAGCCCATGCACCACCTCGGGACCAAAGCCCAGACGGCTTATGACCCCGGGTCGAAAGGCTTCCACCAGTACGTCCGCGGACTTGATCAGCGCCGTCAGTGCCGCCTTCCCCGCCTCGCTCTTCAGGTCCAGGGCGATACTTTCCTTGCCCCGCTGGGTGTTCCGGAACATGACCGTTTCACCGCCCTGCTGCCACGGGAAGGCCTGGGCAGAACGGGTTGGCTCCGGTGCTCCGGGATTCTCCACCTTGATCACCCGGGCGCCGTGGTCAGCCATCATCTGGGTAGCCGCGGGTCCTGGCAGGAACAGGGACAGGTCCAGGACCGTAATGCCCTCAAGCTTCACGATCAGGCCTCAGTTGGTGACACCGTCCGAAGCCAGGGTTTGCAGTTCCGTCGCATCAAGACCGAGCAGGTCACCCAGAATTTCAGCGTTGTGGGCGCCAATTTGGGCCCCGGGCCAGTCGGTCCTGCCCGGGGTTTCTGACAGTTTGGGAGCGATCGCCGGGATTTTCAGTGGGCTGCCATTAACGTCGACGCTTTCGAACATGCCCCTGGCGTTGTAGTGGGGGTCCGCCATCATATCCTCAACGCTGTAAATCGGCCCCACAGGTACCCTCACTGCCTCCAGCCGGTCGATGATGTCCTTGGAACTGTGCTGGGCACACCAGTCGGCGAGGGCCTGGTCGATGGCTTGCTGGTGAATGACCCGCCCCTGGTTGTGTTCCATTTCCGGGTTGTTGGCCATGTCTTCCCGGCCGGCTTCTTTCATCAGTCGCTTGAATATGGAGTCGCCGTTGCCGCCGATCACGACGTGCTTGCCGTCCTGGCAGAGGTAGGTATTGGTTGGAACGATGCCGGTGATGGTAGTACCCGAGGGCTCCCGGATGACACCCGCGCCATCGTATTCCGGCACAATGCCCTCCAGCAGGTTGAAAACCGCCTCATAGAGAGCGACGTCAACGACCTGCCCCTGACCGGATTTGTTGCGTTGAATAACCGCCAGCAGAACGCCCAGCGCCGCGTGGATTGCCGCCGTGGTGTCTCCCAGGGAGATATTGGGCCTGACCGGCGCTTCCCCCGGCTCGCCGTTGATGTAGCGAAAACCGCCGTAACCCTCGGTGACCGAGGCGTAGCCCGGTTTGGCGGAGAAGGGACCGGTCTGGCCGTAACCGGAGATGCGCGCATAGATGATGCCCGGGTTGACGGCCTTGACCCGGTCAGGCCCCAGTCCCCACTCTTCAATGGCCCCGGGGCGAAAATTTTCCACCACCACATCAGCCTTACACAGCAGTTCAAAAGCCAGCTCTTGCCCGCGTTCGGACTTCAGGTCCAGGGTGACACTTTTTTTATTCCGGGCCAGGGAGTGATACCACAGTGACATGCCATCCCGTACCTCCCGCCATTGTCGGATCGGGTCGCCGGTGGGTGGCTCTACCTTAATCACCTCGGCCCCAAAATAGCCCAGGATAGTGCCTGCGAAGGGACCCGCCAGGAGTTGCCCCATCTCGACAACCCGCAATCCTTCCAGTGGACGTTCTCCAGCCATGATGAGTTCCTCTGTATGCCGTTGTGCTCAGGCCCGACAATGCCAATACCCGGCTGCGAGCGCAATCTTTCCCGCGGCCTGTCTGTCCATTGACAGGGCTCCGGCAGTCGGCTCTGGCGGGTGGAGTTGTCTGTGCCCCCGGGGCGGGGACTCAGGATTCCAGTTCGGTGGCTTCCTCACGCACCCAGACATCCATGCCGGGACAGGCGCAGAACAGGTTCCGGTCGCCATAAACGTTATCCACCCTCGATACCGGTGCCCAGTACTTGTCACGGCGCAGGGCGGGTGATGGCCAGGCCGCCTGCTCGCGGCTGTAGCCATGATGCCACTCGGACGCCACCACATCGTTCAGGGTGTGTGGCGCGTTTTTCAAGGGGTTATCGCTGGCGTCCCACTCTCCCTGTTCGACCCGGCGAATCTCCTCCCGGATCGTGATCATGGCATCACAGAAGCGGTCGAGTTCGGTCAGGGGTTCTGATTCGGTGGGCTCAATCATCAGGGTGCCTGATACCGGAAACGACATGGTGGGCGCGTGGAACCCGTAATCTATCAGTCGCTTCGCGACATCCTCCTCTGATATGCCACTGCTTTCTTTGAGTGGGCGTATGTCGATGATGCACTCGTGGGCCACCCGGTTGTTTCGGCCCCGGTACAGGATGTCGTAGTGACCCTCCAGGCGGTGGGCAATGTAGTTTGCAGACAGGATCGCCACTTTGCTGGCATGGGTCAGTCCCTGGGCACCCATCATGGCAATGTAAGCCCAGGTGATGGGCAGTATGGAGGCACTGCCGAAGGCCGCTGCCGCCACGACATCCGCCTCCCGGCTGCTCCGCCAACCACCGGTCACCGGATGGCAGGGCAGGAACTCAGCCAGATGCTCACCCACCCCGATCGGGCCCATGCCCGGGCCACCGCCGCCGTGGGGAATGCATAAGGTCTTGTGCAGATTCAGGTGGGAGACGTCTGCGCCAAATTTGCCCGGTGCTGCCAGCCCGATCAGGGCGTTGAGATTTGCGCCGTCCACGTAGACCTGACCGCCATGTTCGTGCACCAGTTGGCAGAGCTCGACAATGGACTCCTCAAACACCCCATGGGTGGACGGGTAGGTCACCATGATCGCGGCCAGCCGGGAGCCTGCGGCGGTTACCTTGGCCCTCAGGTCGTCCATATCGACGTCGCCACGGTCATCACAGGCAACAACCTGTACCTGCATACCGGCCATAATGGCCGACGCAGGATTGGTGCCGTGGGCGGATGCTGGAATCAGGCATTGATCCCGGTGACTCTCTCCCCGGGACTGGTGGTAGCGTCGGATAGCGAGCAACCCGGCGTATTCACCCTGGGATCCGGCATTGGGCTGGAATGACAGCGCGTCATAGCCGGTGCAGGCGACCAGCCACTCGGCAAGTTCCTTGAGCAGACGATCATAGCCCCGGGTCTGGTCGGCCGGGGCAAAGGGGTGAATGCGGGCGAAGCCGGCCCAACTCACCGGCATCATTTCGGTGGTGGCATTCAGCTTCATGGTGCAGCTGCCCAGGGGGATCATGGCCCGGGTCAGCGAAATGTCACGGTTTTCCAGGCGCTTCAGGTAGCGCAGCATTTCTGTCTCAGAGTGATAGCTGTCAAACAGGGGGTGCTGCAGATAGTCCATGTCCCGTTGCAGGGTTTCGGGAATACCGCTGTCGACTTGCCACTCGGCGCCTGTTACAGCGAACAGCATCGCCAGTTGCTCCACCTCTGCCGGGGTGGTGGTCTCGTCCAGGGCAATACCAATGCGGTTATCAGCCACAGGGCGCAGGTTGAAACCCTGTTCCACCGCAGCCTGCAGAATGGCGTTCTGTTGGTCGCCAACCTGCACGGTCAGCGTGTCAAACCAGCTGTCGTTACAGAGCTTGAACGCGCTTTTTGACAGGGCATGGGCCAGGGCATTGGTGAGTTGGTGGACCCGGGATGCGATTTTGCGCAGACCCTGGGGCCCGTGATACATGGCATACAGTGCCGCCATGATGGCCAGCAATGCCTGGGCGGTGCAGATGTTGGAAGTGGCTTTTTCCCGACGTATGTGTTGCTCCCGGGTCTGTAGCGCCATGCGCAGTGCCGGATCCCCACGTCGATCCACGGATACGCCAATGACCCGGCCGGGAATGGCGCGTTTATAGGCGTCCCGGGTGGCAAAAAACGCAGCATGGGGACCACCAAAGCCCATCGGTACCCCAAACCGCTGGCTGCTGCCCACGACGACATCGGCGCCCTGGGCACCGGGGGACGTTAACAGGGTGAGGGCCAGCAAATCCGTGGCAACGCCGACCAGCATATTTCGTGTGTGAGCCGCGCTGCAGAGCTCTGCCAAAGGACGAATCTGGCCCGAGCTGCCGGGATACTGGACTAGCATGCCAAAGGCATCGTCGTTCGTCAGCAGATCGTGCTCGGAGGCAGTCACCAGCTCAATGTCCAGGGGTGCGGCGCGGGTCGCCAGTACCGCCAGGGTCTGTGGATGGCAGTCCTCGGAGACCAAAAAGCGCTTCGACTTGCTCTTTTTATTGACCCGCTGCATCAGGGTCATGGCTTCAGCTGCCGCGGTGGCTTCATCGAGCAGGGAGGCATTGGCCAGTTCCATACCGGTGAGGTCAATCACCATTTGTTGAAACGCCAGCAATAACTCCAGTCGGCCCTGGGAAATTTCCGGCTGGTAGGGTGTATAGGCGGTATACCAGCCCGGATTCTCCAGCACGTTGCGCTGGATGACAGCGGGGACAAAGGTGTCGTAGTAACCCATACCAATGCAGCTTCTGAGCACCCGGTTCTCCCGGGCGTAGCCCTCCAGTTGGGCAAGTGCTTCGTGCTCGGTGAGGGCAGGGGGCAGTCGGGGAGGGGTCTGCAGCCGGATTTGCTCTGGCACGGTTTCGTCGATCAGTGCGTCCAGGGATTCCGCGCCCAGGTCCCTGGCCATCACCTCCTGCTCCTCCGGCGATGGTCCGATATGACGCAGGTGGAACTCAGCGGCGTGTTCTGGCGCAGTACGGTGATTGAGGTCAGACATGGTGTGCACGATCCTTGTGCCAGCCTGGGCCTGAGGGCGCTACTGGCTGAATGGGTCAGGTTGTAAGTCTATCCCTTGCTCGCCCCCGGCCCAAGGATCGACCGGGGTTTGTTGGCCAACGAAGGGATTTTTCCCATTCTTTTGGACAAGGAAATTCCGCTTGCCCGCCTGACCCGGCGCCATGTGCGGTCGTTACAATTCGGGCCTCGTTGACTGTTGCTCAGCTGTGGGGACCGTCCTGTGTCGGCTCAGCTGTCTTCCTGGGCATAGCTCACGGCGACCAAAAACCAGGTCTGTGGTCCCGATGGGCTGTCCACCACAATTTCGGTGTCCAGACCCTTACCCAGCAGGGCCCGGCCAAGGGGGGAGTCACAGCTCAGCTTGTTGCATCGCAGGTCAAATTCATCCGGCCCGACAAGGCGCAGCTGCTGGGTATTGCCCTCGGGATCCTCCAGCGTCACATGGGCCCCGAAGTAGGCTTTACTGGGGTCTGACGGGGGATCCCGGACCACGATCAGGTCATCCAGGCGTTTGCGCAGGAACCGGACCCGGCTGTCGATTTCCCGCAGACGTTTTTTGCCGTAAATGTAGTCACCGTTTTCTGATCGATCGCCATTGGCGGCCGCTGCCTGAACTGCAGCGGTAACCACTGGACGCTCCACTTTCCAAAGCTCGTGGAGTTCTGCGCGCAGGGCGGCCTCGCCCTCAGGTGTGATGTAGGGCGATCCCCGGGGGCGCGGTGGGCGGTAGCGAGGCAGGGCAGCACTCCTTGTAGCGGGTGTTGGGTATCCGAGCAGCCTTGCAGGCGGCCCGGAATTTGCCGATGCTGCACACTATTCTGCTGCGTAAAGGCTTGCAAGATGCACCCTGGAGTTCCTCGCCATCTTTTCCTGTTGCTGCTGGTTTGGACCGGTATAGCCCGGGGTGAAAGCTGCACTGAGCTGGTCGGCGACGCCCAGCAGGGAGGCCTGCTTTGGGGTCGGGTGCCACCCCAGGCGACGGTGACCCTGGACGGTACGTCGGTGCCGCTGTTACCCGATGGCGCTTTCGTACTGGGTCTGGGGCGGGACGCGCCCAGCCAGCAAACCCTGGTGATTGAGGGTGACGGTGGGTGTGTTCAGACCGTGCAGGTTAGCCAGCGGCAGTACAACATCCAGCGAGTCGAGGGTGTGCCGCAGCAGACCGTGACCCCCCCGGAGGAGGTGCTTGAGCGTATTGCCCGGGAGCGACAACTTGTGCGGGCGGCAAAATCCCAGCGCATAGAGCGACCCGACTGGTTGCTGGCGGTGCGGGCCGGTCTCGCCTGGCCCGCCACGGGGCGGATAAGCGGTGTCTATGGCAGCCAGCGGGTCTACAACGGCACCCCCGGCTCCCCCCACTATGGGGTTGATGTTGCGGTGCCCACGGGTCATCCGGTCCGGGCTCCGGGACCCGGCCGGGTGACGTTGGCAGAGCCCGATCTTTTTTACTCGGGCGGAACGGTGATACTCGATCACGGTTACGGTCTGTCGTCGTCGTTTTTGCACATGAGCGCCCTGCACGTGAAGGTCGGCGACGAAGTCAGCACGGGCGATCTGATCGGCGAGGTTGGTGCCACAGGCCGCGCCACAGGCCCGCATCTTGACTGGCGCATGAGTTGGTTGAACCAGCGCATTGACCCGCAGTTGCTGGTGCCCGCCATGCCCATCGACAACTGACGGGGTAGCGTCCGATTCGGGACTGCGATTTTCGACGGCTACACCGTATACTTCGCGTTTGCTTAACTAAATGGAGCGTGTCGTGCTCGATCCCAAGTTGCTGGAGATTCTGGTCTGCCCGGTGTCCAAGGCGCCCCTGGAATACCTGCCGGAGCAGCAGGAATTAATCTGCCGGGCCAGCGGGCTGGCCTATCCGATCCGTGATGATATTCCGGTTATGTTGGAGAACGAAGCACGGCAACTGACACCTGAAGAACGTGAGCGGTGAGCCTGACCCTATGAGCGATACTATTTTTGGCAAGATCACCCGGGGTGAAATCCCAAGCGAATTTCTCTACGAGGATGAGCAGTGCGTTGTGATCAGGGACATCAACCCCCAGGCACCTACCCATGTGCTGATCATTCCCCGTAAGCCCATACCCCGATTGGTTGATGCTGATGCTGAAGATGGCGCGTTGTTGGGGCACCTGATGCTGGTGGCGGGACGCGTGGCACAGGACCTGGGCGTGGGTGATGGTTTCCGCCTGGTGGTCAACAATGGCGAGGGCGGTGGCCAGACCGTTTTTCACTTGCACCTCCATATTCTCGCCGGACGCACCATGGCCGAGGGCGGGCTGGCGGCCGGTTTGGGCTGATGGCCGTCGAATAAGCAGCCGCATTTTTTCCAGAAGTTACGTGGGTCAGGCCGGGGTCATCCGGCCTGGGATTGCCAGAGAGAGCCCCTGAATGAAAACAGCTGACATACGCGAAGCGTTCCTCGCCTACTTCGAGGCCCAGCAACACACCCGGGTGGCGTCCAGCTCCCTGGTACCCCATGACGATCCCACCTTGCTGTTCACCAATGCCGGTATGAACCAATTCAAGTAAACCTTTCTGGGACTTGAACAGCGTCCCTATGTCCGTGCCTGCACCTCCCAAAAG
>JAAXJC010000079.1 GCA_012270045.1 Luminiphilus sp. | reverse complement strand
GTGTACCATTCTTTATGGTTATTAGCATATAACCAAAAGTGTGCAGCAGTAAGTGCGGCAGTAAGGCTGGAGGCAGATTTGGGTCAATGCAAAAGCAACAGCACTGACGTAAGCCGAAGCCCGTGCCAATGAAGCAAACGATATGCACGGTTTCGATCTTGTGTTCCCGAGTCTTCGTTGCTTAGGCTGTCGTGTGCCCGGTGGCTTTCAAACATGTTTTTAGTCGGCACAGAGTGAGCGGCCGCTGAGCCGTGTTTGAGAAGCTTTGAGTCCAACAGTGCTGACGTCAAATAACACACACGTTAACCCTTCCATTGTCCGCCGTTCGAGGCTGGCTGCTCAACTGCGCGCCTGGCGGTAAGCAACAGGCTTATTGCTCCTGAGATTCTCGAGGTGGGCATCGCTGTCGCCAGAATGGGGTTGACGGTCCGTGCGCGTTATTTCTCTGTGCTTGCGGGCTGAAAACGGGGTGGGCAGACCGATATGCGTCCTGTGTGTGCGTGTTTGGGTTCTTCAGGCGCGTGCCTTGGCAAACCCATATATTCGCATAATGTATATTATGTTAAATTTAGGATATGGGTCTGGATGGGTCCAGAGGCCCCCTCTCACCCACGGGAACAAGTGAACGTGTACCTGCCACAGCAATTAGCAAAGCCCACAAATTCATAACGGGTGCCATGACCCGCTTGGCCGGTTCCAGACCCAGTTGCCGCCGGGCATGCGCACTGACACCGCAGAACACAAATGATGCTGCAGGTTTGTTCGTTGAACTGCTGGCGAAAGCGCTGGGGATTGTTACTCCACCAACAAGGGCCGCCCATGTTGCAACAACACCTTGTTGACCACATTGACCCCACGGGCGGCCATCAATGGAAAACTGTCTTCCCCATCCAAACCCGGCGTCCGATCGGGAAACCCCCGGCGGGTTCGATGAATCCAGTAGCTGTCGGGGAAACTGTGGCCGAATACGGCCTCAAGGGCGTCGACACCCAGGATGAAGCCCAGTAATCCACCCCAGGTGGCCGCGGGATTGTCGCTGTCCCATCCAGCAAGGGCCGCAATCTGTATTGTGCGCTTATAGTTCCCCTCGCCGTAAAACAGGCTCACCAAACTGGCAGCGAAATTGATGCCGGCATCGAAGGGCCTCTGGTACCCGTAGCCGGCGCTCCCCTGCTGCTGATAACGCTCAAACACAGCATCGCGAGTGAATTCCCAATCGTCCTTGTCAGGATTCGTTAGATAGTGTTGCAGGACAAATTGATACATATCATGGGCGTAACCCGACTCGGGCAGCTCAGTTGCAGCCTGTGCGGCGATGTTCCGCAGTTGACCACCAACGTCCCCGCTGCGATCAATATCGATGGCCAATGCGTGCATGACCACGTAAAAACGGGCGATAGCCGCTGCCTCGCCGCTGGCCGTCACGCTGATTGGCAAACGGGCCAGTTCCAGCGCGACCTCGGGCAGTCCTGGCGCCATCAGTCCGAAGGATTCCGTGGTCAATTGGGCGTCAATCATGGCGTGATCCGGATTCACGGCGGGATCGCTGGTGGCCGGCGGTAACAGTGCCTGGTCTTTCATCAAATAGTAGGCACGCTCGTTCGATACCCAGAGAAAGTTTTCCCGGCGAAATTCCACCGTCGAAATGGGTGCGTCCTCGTTGCTGTAGATGTGCCTGAGCCAGCCCTGCCTGATCTGTACCGAGCTGAGTGTGGCTGTGTCTGAAACATCAACCAGATGCCAATACATGTATTCGATATCGGTGTCGTCATCTGCCCCCCAGACACGATCGGCATCGGGCAGGTAAAAATCAATGCGGCTGCTGTGCCCTACAAACGAACCCCAAATTGACGGCTGGTCCAGCGCGCCCCCGTCCTCGTCGGTGTAAAACGGCGGCCGGACCCGGTCCATTTCCGTCACCAACCCGGTCCAGTTGGCGATCGACTGGCCCAGCCAGAATCCGTGCAGTCTTGAAGCGTAATCCTCAGCCGAGATTGACCGCTCAGTGCCACTGTTTTGGGCGTTACTGACATCGGCGATCAATAGCAGGGGTACTATTAGGGCCAGCACTTTACTCAACACGTCGTCCTCCGGGTTGGCGCGTCGAGCAGTGTACTCAGGCGATACCCAAAGTCGAAGCCGCCCCCCCCCGCGTCGGGTCGCCCGGGATCGGCGAGCATGTGGCGGTGGTAGGCCCCTCGGGTTCCGGCAAGAGCACGATCATCCGCTTGCTCTGCCGCCTGTATGAACCCCA
>JAAXJC010000208.1 GCA_012270045.1 Luminiphilus sp. | reverse complement strand
TCACGTCGATGGCATAGGGTACGCCCCACTGCGGGTCACCCGCGCCTTCCGCCCCAGGTATTGAAGTACAGGATGTCACCCGAGCCCACTTCGATGCGGTCGCATTTACTGGGCAGGCGTTCCTGGGAACCATCGGTACGCACCAGGATTTTTTCGGAGCGACGACCCGGTTCGCCGCCGTTCACACCCCAGGGGTAAGTGAGCCAGCGGTCGTCATGGATTGAAATTGTCCCAGGCTCCAGGAAGCAATAGCCCATACGCAACCCGTTACCGCCGCGGTTATAGCCGGCACCGCCGCTATCCACGATGGTTTCATAGGTTTCGATGCGCAGAGGGAAATAGCTTTCCAGGAACTCATTGGGCACGTTGGTAAAGCTGGGCCAGAGCGAGTGACCATCGGGGCCGTCACCCGAGGGCTTGCCCGGAATGCCGCCGAAGCCAATGGAGTACAGCTGGTACCACTCACCGTTTTTGTCATAACCCGAGTACATGAAGTGGGGACTGTCCGAGAACCCGGCGCCCGCCAGAAAATCAGGATCACCCTGCCCCAGCAAGCCACCGAGGACATCGAAAATACGACCCAGAGCGTGGGTGCGGCAGGACAGGGCCGCCGGCTCCTGGGGCTTCAACAGGGTGCCATGGGGAATACGCACCTCCATCAGGTCATAGAAGCCGTCGTTGAACATGATCTGGGGGTCGAAGACCATGATCATGTACACGCCGCAGAACATCTTGAACATTTCTTCGTTCAGGTAGAAGTTGATGGAACTGATCGACTGGGGATCCGTGCCCTCAAAATCAAAGATGACCTTGTCCCGCTCCCGCCACATGGCGCACTTGATGCGGTAGGGCCCCATACCCAGGCCGTCATCGCAAATATAGTCCTCGAAGAACTGCTTTTTCTCCGGCACCGTGGTCTTGATCAGCTTGCCCATGGCGCGCTTGTTGCGATCCAGCAGCTCGTCCAGGGCCGAGTAGAAAATGTCATCACCAAAACGTCCGGCCATCTCAATCACGCGCTTTTCCGCCGTGCGGATGGCAGCCACCAGGGCGTTGAAGTCACTGCGGTTCCAGTTGGGCATGCGGCAGTTGTGAAGAATCAGTTCCAGCAGATCCGACTGCAACTCGTCACCCTTGTAAATCTTGGTTGGAGGGATGCGGATGCCCTCCTCAAAAATTTCCCGGGCGTCGGTGGGCAAACTGCCCGGCACCTTGCCGCCAACGTCGGTCATGTGGCCGAACATGGCGGCATAGGCAATCAGCCGGCCGTCCTTGAAGATCGGCCGCAGCAGCAGCCAGTCGTTGATGTGGCTGATGGCGCCATTACAGGCGTAGGGATCGGTGGTAAGAAACAGATCCCCCTCTTCGATGGTGCCGTCGTAGGCCTCTTTGAAACCGTGGATGAAGCTGCCGAACTGCCCCACCACCATCTTGCCCTCCAGGTTAGCGATCATGGGGAATTCATCATGCTGTTCCCTGATGCCCGGGGACATGGCCGTGCGGAACAATACCGCGTCCATCTCGTAGCGGGCATTCATCATGGCATTTTCAATAATGTCCAGCGTGATGGGATCCATATCAACGCGCTTAAACTTTTTGCTGTTGGTCTCTACTATGGTCGCAGGCATTGATCAGTCCCCTTACGCAGTCGGTGCGATCAGAATGTTGCCGAACTCGTCGACGTTGCCGGTATGGCCGGCGAGGATCACTGTCGTGGAATCCATCTCCAGCACCACAGCCGGTCCCTCGATTTTGTTACCCGCCTTAAGGGCGCTACGCTGGTACAGCGCCGCCTCCATGTCCTTTCCGTCCATGAACACGGTGGTGCTGCCCAATTTCGCTGCCTTGACCGGCGTGCGGGAGCCCGATTTGGGCAGTTTGCGCGCCTCAATTTCCGCGCTCTTGCCCTGGGCCACTGCCCGCAAATTCACGATCTCCTTGTCCGAATCCAGGGCAAAGGTGAACAGCTGTTTGTGCATTTCGTCGAAGGGGTCACCGATAATCGACAGATCGCCCTTCTTCAGCGCCTTCAGGTCAAAGTCCACCGTCAGCTGCAAGCCCTGGCCCTGGTAGCGAATATCCGCCTGACAGGAGACCGAGGTTTCCTTGGCGGGTACACCCTGCTGGGCCAGGGTTTTCAGCGCCTTGGCGGCGAGTTCCTCGTAAATTTTGGCCAGGTCCTTGGTCGTCGTGTCCGCGAACCGGCGAATGTAGGTCCGGGAGGCCTCGTCCCGTACCCGGGTGGTAGCATCGCCATAGGCGCAGAGGACACCGGGACCCGGAGGTATGATCACCGGCCAGCTGTTCATTAACCGGCCCAGGGCGTTTGCGTGCAGGGGCCCCGCACCACCAAACCCGATCAGGGCGAAATCCCGGGGGTCGTAGCCCTGCTCTACCGATACCAGGCGCAGGGCGCCGTACATATTTTCGTTCACGATATCGATAATGCCCGCCGCAGCGCGCTTGACCGAAATTCCCAGCGCCTTGGCAATGGGTTTGATGGCCTTCTCCGCCAGGTCCTTGCGTATCTCCATATCACCGCCCAGACGCACCTCACTGGGCAGGTAACCGAGCACCACATTGGCGTCGGTCACGGTGGGCATATCACCGCCCTTGTTGTAGGCGGCGGGTCCGGGCTGGGCGCCGGCACTTTCCGGACCTACCCGCAGCGCACCGGTCAATTCAGGCACGTGGGCTATGGAACCACCGCCAGCCCCGACGGTGCGCACATCCACCGAGGACGCGCGTACGGTGACATCGCCCACGGTGGTCTCACGCCTCAGTTGCGCCTTACCATCCTGCACCAGAGCGACGTCGGTGGAGGTGCCCCCCATGTCAAAAGTCAGCAGATTTTCAAACCCGGCCTGTTTCGCCACCCAGACCGCGCCCGAAACACCCCCAGCCGGACCGCTCATCAACAGGTTCACCGGCAACTGCTGGGCCACCTTTGCAGACGCCATGCCGCCGTCCGAGCGCAGGATATTCAGCTGGGTCTTCTTGTTGCCTTTCTTGAGTTTCTTCTCAAGGTTCTTGACGTATTCAGCGACCTTGGGACGCACATAGGAGTTGGCAACGGTGGTAATGGTGCGCTCGTATTCCTGCATTTCAGGCACGACTGATGAAGACAGTGAAATGGGCACCCCGGGCAAGGCCTTGCGAGCGACCCGCTCCACCGCCTTTTCATGCTTGGCATTGGCGTAGGAGTTGATCAGGGATACCGTCAGAGCCTCGATGTTTTCAGCCTTGAGGTGCGCCATCGCCTTTTCCAGGGCCTTGGCATCCAGGCCTCGTACCACCTTGCCGTCCGCGCCAATCCGCTCCTCGGCCTCGATGGTGCAGGCCAATGGCGCCAGGGGATTACTCTTGTTGTAGATAACCCAACCGCCCAGTCCGCCGGGCACATAGGAACGGGCAATCTGCAGCACCTGTTTGTAACCCCGGGTTGTCACCAGTCCGACCTTGGCGCCGGTACCGGTGAGCACCGTGTTGGTCGCCACCGTTGTGCCGTGCATCACCTGGGAAATCTGTGAAGGATCGATACCCGCGTTGGCGCAAACGCGCTCAACACCGTTCATTACCCCCACCGAAGAATCATCGGGGGTGCTGGGCACCTTTGCCGTATGGATATCTCCGCTGGCCTCGTTAACAAGAATGAGGTCGGTAAATGTACCGCCCACATCAACTCCTAGACGAAAGGACATGTCAGGCCTCCTGACTGCATTGTTATGTTTGGCTGGTCATCCGCAGGCCAATTTTCCAATTGACCGGACATTTGTTGGCCGATACCGTTACACTGCACAATGCACCAATCGTTTCCACCACGCAAGCCGTACACCCCATCCACACCACGCACTGAGAATCAGAATGGAAAAACCTCTCGAGGGCATTCGGGTTATCGCTATCGAGCAGTTCGGCGCCGGACCCTATGGGTCCATGTATCTGGCCGAACTCGGAGCCGATGTCATCAAAGTGGAGAACCGCGCCACCGGCGGTGACCCGTCGCGACAATCCGGGGCCATCACCCTGGCCGACGATGACAGCGCCTATTTCCAGGCCTTTAACCTGTCCAAGCGCAGCGTGACGCTGAACCTGAAAAGTGCCGAGGGTCGGGCGTTGTTCGAGGAACTGGTCGGCACCGCCGACGTTGTGTGGAACAACCTGCGGGGCAGTCAGCCTGCCAAACTGGGGCTGGATTACGCCAGCCTCCGGCATGTTAAGTCCAACATCATATGCACGCACATCTCCGCCTACGGACGCGATAATGACCGCGCCGACTGGCCAGGCTATGACTACCTGATGCAGGCTGAATGCGGTTTCCTGGGGATGACCGGAGAGCCCGATTCACCGCCATCGCGCTTCGGATTGTCAATGATCGATTTCATGACCGGGGTCGTGGCAGCCCTTGGCTGCGTATCCGCGCTGCTGGGACGAGAAAAGCACGGTGGCCGGGACGTGGATGTCAGCCTGTTCGACGTGGCACTGCATCAGCTGACCTATCCCGGAACCTGGTATATGAACCACGGCATCGAAACCGGCCGGGTGGCACGCTCGGCCCATCCCTATAACACCCCGGTCCAGCTATACCGTACACAGGATGGCTGGATTTTCCTGATGTGCATGACCCAGAAGTTCTGGGAGCTGCTGCTTCAGAATATCGAACACCCGGAACTGGCACACGACGCCAGGTTTGCCACCATGGCAGATCGGGCCGAAAACCGGGCTGTGCTGACCGAGGTTCTGGATCAGATTCTTGGCACCAACACCACGGAGCACTGGTTCACTTTGCTGCAAACAAAAATTCCGGTAGCTCCCGTACACACGCTGCCCGAGGCGCTGCAAAATCCCTTCGTGCATGCCACCGGCATGATACAGACGCTGCCACACCGTGCCGTGGATGAGTATCGAGCCCTCAGCAATCCCATCAAGGTGGATGGTCAGCGCCTCGATGCCCGCTGCGGCAACGGGCTGGGCGCTGATAACGACAGCATACTGGGAGACGAACTTGGGCACGGGGACCTGTCAGCCCTCAAGGAAAGGGGCGCCATTTGATGCGGATAGAGCGCTTATGGGCTCACCCGCCATTAGACCCAGCCTGCTCGTGGCGGCCATCGATGATCTGATCAGCGCCGGTGGTTCTTTACGAACCCCTGCGACGCCCGGGGTCGGGAGGACGCGGCAGGCCTCGCAATATCAGTGACGGCCCAGAAATTCGAACAGAATATCGCAGAAGGCGATCTTTTCTTCCTTGCCCGCAACCACGTGGGCGACCGATGCCATAGTGACCCCCGTACTGTTGGGCAGCCCTTCTTCCAGGGGGACAGTAGTCCTGGGACCGGTGATCACGTCCTCACCGGCGTGGATTACCAGTGTGGGAGCAGCGATGTCCTTCAGGTGGGGACGAATATCATGTCCCTTGCAGGCCTGAATGAATCGAAGGTGGGCGGGGACTCGACCGGACAGGCTGCCCCAAACCCCTCCCGGACCCAGTAGCTTGTCGCGGTTCGCGTTGTAGTAATCCGGCCGGAATGAGTAGGACGCAACCATCGCCTGGAAGGCGGCAAAACCGGCGTGTTCATGGATATCCCCAAAGGCTTGCAGTTGGTCTGCCAGCATGGGATCCGCCCAGGTCCAGCAACCCATATTTACCATGCAGCGAACCAGATCCGGGCGCTTCAGGGCCACCCATTGGCCAATGCAGGCCCCCATGCCCACCAGGCCGACAAAATACACCGACTTCATATTGAGCAGATCCAGCAGAGCCGCGATGTCATCGGCAAACTGCTCGGTGGAGGGTGTCATAGACAGGTCGTCGTCGGATTCACCGATACCCCGATAATCGATGATCAGGGTGCTGTATTTGTCGGTCATCCCCCGGGCCAGAAAGTGGTGCCGGCCATGGCAGAAGGTATCCCAGCCGCCAATGTAGACAGCCGGAGGCCCCTCGCCGTGCACCTCGTAATACATGTTATGTCCATTGATCTGGGCCACAGGCATACTAGTTACTCCCGTATCGTTAATGTCGTCAGCTGGCGTTGATATGGTCCAGAACGGCCTGCAGATCAACTACATCCGCGTAGCGACGACCCACGTCCCGCAAATTGCTGGCGTGGGCCTCTTCGTCCTGATCACCACAGCAGTCGGCGGGGACAATCGTTCGATAACCCGCTGAAAAGCTGTCCACTATGGAGGCGCGCACGCAGCCCGAGGTGGTGCAGCCGGTGATGATGGTGGTGTCGATACCATGGGTGACCAGCCAGGGCTTGAGGGGTGTTTCGTAGAAAATAGACGGCGCGGTCTTGGTGAACTCAAACACGTAGTCGGGATCGGCAATTCGGGGATCGAACTCGGTGCAGCGGTGCCCATGATAGAAGCTGCCGTCGTAAAGGGTCTCGATTTTCCAATGGGTCATTTCATCCGGACCTCCCCAGGACACCCGGCAGGAGGCGACGGGAATACCCTTGGCTTTGCAGGCGATCAGCAAAGTACGGGTATTCTCAACCGCGCCCTGGATGTGCTCGCTGCGGCCAATGGGGCTGACACCATCGGTAAAGCCTAATTGAAAATCCACCATCAACAGGGCGGGACGCTGACCAAAACCTATGCCTCTCTGGCCATAGCCGGCTTGTTCAAATTGATCCATAACCTTTTTCCGCCTCAGCTTACGTGCCAGTGTGGGGAAGCCTGCCAATATGACGTAGGATGTACGGACAATTCAAGGGAGCAGCCCACATGAGCCAACCGGGATTTGTCGATGCCTTCAGCCAGACGTTCACCATAGACGCCGCTGAGACGGCTTTGGTCGTTGTCGACATGCAGAACGCCACCGGCAACCGGAATATGGGGCTGGGCAAGCTGCTCGCCGAACGGGGCGAGTCCGAGCGCGCCGAGTACCGCTTCAACCGCATAGAAAGCCTGCTGATACCCAACATTCAGCGTCTGTTGGCGGGCTTCAGGGAAATCGGTGCGGCCGTCATCTACATCACTTACGGCGCCAATGCCCCTGATGCCAGCGATGCGCCCGCGCATATGGCGCCGATTATCTGCGCCACCAACAACATAGCCGGGCAGCGGGAGCACGACATTGTCGACGAACTGGCACCACTCCCGGGCGAACTGGTGCTCAACAAAACAACCCAGGGCGCGTTTCGCTCTACCGCCCTGGACGCCACCCTGCGTGCCAAGGGTATCCGCACCGTGGTCACGGTGGGTGTGTCCACCAACAACTGTGTAGCCATGACGTCTATGGAAGCCTGTGATCTGCAATATCAGGTGGTGGTAGTGAGCGACGGCACCGGCACCGACAGCGAGGAGATGCAGCAGGCCACCACAACCATGCTGCGCAGGCTGTGGGCCCGGGTGCTGACCACGGATGAAGTGTTGGCCGAACTTGCAACCGACAGCGGCTAATGGGCGAGGCAGCCGCGCGCAGCGCTTTACTGGGCGCGTTTCTGGTTCTGGTCGCCGCCATCCTACTGGCCGCCAAGGGCCTTTTTGCCAAGGCCCTGTATGCCCAGGGACTGAGCCATCACGATGTCGCTGCGATTCGGTCGGTATGGGCGGTTCCCGGGTTTGTTTTGGTCGCAGTACTCAGCGCCCGTAGCACCGCCACCAGGGCTGCCCGCAGACCCTCCATACCCCAATTGATTGCGGCGGCAGCCGCTGGCGTCTGGTGTTATTACCTGGGCGCGCTGGCCAACTTTTATGCGCTGACCCTGATCCAGGCCAATGTGGAACGCGCCCTGCTATTTTCCTACCCCGCTATCGTCGTAGTGCTCGCTGCCCTTGGGGCCCGCGCCCTACCCTCGGCCTCGACAACGCTGGCACTGATCACCACCAGCGCCGGTGTCTTCCTGGTCACCGGCGCGGCGGATGCACGCCTGTCAGCATCCCAATGGCAGGGGGTGTTTTGGGTCATGTTCTGCTCAATCACCATTGCCACCTATTTCCTCGCCAGTGCAGCCCTGACGCGCTCAATGACCTCAGCCGCCTTCACCCTGACCGCCATGACCGCTGCGGGCTGCGCGTTCTTTATTCACCACGGTTTGCTGGTCGGCTGGTTTGCCTTTGACTTACCCGGTAATGCCCTCTGGACCATGGTCGGGCTGATCGTCTTTGCCACCGTGCTGCCCCTGTTCTTCATGGCCGAGGGCGTGCGCCGGATCGGAGCCGCACGAGGTGCCCTGCTCAGTACCGTGGGCCCCCCGGCCACAGCAGGCATGGCCTACCTGCTCTACGGCGAAAGACTATCGCCACTGCAGCTTCTGGGTACGCTGCTGGTGGTGGTTAGCGTCGCGCTGCTTGAATGGCGATCGGTACGCAAAGCCTAATCTTCAGCCCTGCTGAGTTTGAATCACAAGTAAATGTCCGTACAATTCACCATGACCATATGACGGAGTTGTAACGTGCTTGAAACCCGGCCACTGGCCACCACATTCGGGGCAGAAGTTCTGGACTTCCCCATATCGTTGGATACCCCGGCTGCAGACAGTATATTGATCAAGACACTGTGGGCGGAACACAAACTGCTGTTGTTCCGGAACCAGCAACTGGACGAGCCTGCCCTTGTGCGCTTCAGCCGATTCTTCGGCGATCTCGAAATACATGTGCGAACAGAATATCTGTCACCGGAGCATCCGGAGGTCCTCTACGTCTCCAACATTCAGGAAAATGGCAGGAAGGTGGGCATATTGGCCGATACCGAGGTAGGTTGGCACTATGACCAAATCTATCTGCCCCGGCCCGCGGTCGGTTCGCTACTGATGGCAGACACCTTACCCCCCGAGGGCGGCAACACGGAGTTTGCGGACATGGCCACCGCCTATGAGGAATTGCCCAGCGAGGTGAAAACGCGACTGGCAGGAGCCAGGGCCGTGCAGTCTTATGAGGCGTTTAACAGGGCCTACAGCGTACCCACCAACAAGGAACAGAAAGCACGCTCACCGGACATCGAACACCCTATCGTTCGCACACACCCGATCACCGGCCGCAAGGCGCTTTATCTCTGCCCGGGAATGACAACAAAAATTGTCGGCTGGGATGAAGC
The DNA here is from genome assembly GCA_012270045.1 of Luminiphilus sp. Lineage (GTDB taxonomy): Bacteria > Pseudomonadota > Gammaproteobacteria > Pseudomonadales > Halieaceae > Luminiphilus. The sequence goes on along the minus strand of JAAXJC010000208.1, from coordinate 2,413 downwards.
TGAGAGCCAGTCCATGCTCAACTATCTGTTTGAATGGACCATCCAGCCACGCTACGTCTATACCCACACATGGCAGCCCGGTGACGCACTGCTCTGGGACAATGCCTGCACCATGCATCGCCGGGACCCCTTCGATCAAAGTCACAGGCGCCTTATGAAGCGCACGACCATCCTGCCGCCGGATCGCTTGGCAGTACCTGTCTAACTCGCCCCCAATACAGGCGCCGCAGCCCTGGGGGCTTCAAAGACTTTATTTGTCGTCGCTGCCGCCTGATTCGGGCGGCTGGCACCCGGTGGCACAACATTGTCCGGGTTGTTTCTGACGATCCGGAGCGCCCGTGCTATCGGTTTCCGCGACCCCCCGGTCAAGCAACCGTTCCACCAGGGCCTTGCGCTCCTCTATGGGATAGCGCCGGTAAATTTCCCGCTTCATGGCCTGTGGTGATCCGCCCCCATGTAGGCTGATCACCGAGTACCAGCCACCCGTAGATGAGGCAGTCAGATCCTCAATAAATCGGGAGACCTCCATGCGCTTGGCATAGGGCACATCGGGTCGGGCGGACAACACTGCCGTAATATCGCCGGCGGTTTCCGGGTTGTGGTCCTCGTCCGGCCCAGGCAGCGCCACAATCAAACCGCCCGAAACCTCATGGGCGGTGCGGTGCATATCGTAGATTTGTGTGGCGAGCAGTAACTTGCCGATATTGGAAAATACCGGCTCAGGCATCCACGAGCCGCCAGGGTCCTCAACGCCATAGACGGAAGCTGCAACGCCGCAGGCATAAAACCCTTCAACGATTTTGATCAGTTCCACCATCGTTTCCCTGAGGTGGGACACCTTATCCGCATCCAGGCCATTGGCCTCGGTCATCAGTGCGCCCGCACCGATCAGCAGGTCGCCAAACCCCGCCCGTGCACCAATACAGCTGTGACGGTGATGGTTTGCGTAGGACGTGACCAGATGCTCAGTCATCTGCCACTCACCCGCCATAAACACCCGATCCCAGGGAACGAAGACATCGGAGAAATGACACACCGCCGTGCTCTGCCCGTACCGGGCACTGAACTTCGCTGCCGCCTCTCCGGGGCGTCCGGCGGGCCGGGCGACCACCGTTAACCCCTCGGCATCCAGTGGTACAGCGCAGCAGACGGCGAAGTCAGCGTCGGCCTCCAACATGGTGCGGCAGGGCATCACCAGCAGTTCGTGCATGTAGGGCCCGCCGGTGACGATGGCCTTGGTCCCCGACAGGACAATGCCATCGCCGCGACGCTCCTTGATATGGACGTAGGCCCCGGCATTCTCCTGGGCATGGGGTCGCACACTGCGCTCACCCTTGGCGTCGGTCATTGCCACACCCAGGGTCAAGTCGCGATCTTGGATGTCATGGAGATAATCCAGGAAACGGTCGTGATACTCACTGCCCTGACGCTCGTCTGCCATACGCCAGGTGGACTGGTAAATGGCATTCAGGGCATCGTGGGTCAGATAACGCTGGGCACAGCCACTCTCACGGCACAGCAGTCGCACCGCCTCGAGTTTGGTCAGCAGATCCTCGGAGTGCCTGTTGATGTGCAGCATCCGATTGACGGTTTTACCGGATGTGCCCTGCTCGGCCAGCATCACCCCGATGTATTCGGGTTTCTGGGCGAAATCGTAGGTGACACCAACGGCGCGTATACCCGGGGCCAGTCTCGGATCATCAGCGACGCTGGTCACCCTATCACCGTCGATAAACACCGTGGGCGAGTAGTCCCGTAGGCTCTCGCGATACTCGGCGGCACTCATAATTTTACCGCCCGATTTCATCAGCATGTCGCTATCCTCGACCCATTCTCGGAAAGGAGATTATCCACGGTTGCGTCATCCAACCCCCGCAGCCCGGCCATCAGCGCGGAACAATCAGGGGCGGTGTCGAGTTCCATGATGGTGTCCCACAGAAAATCGGTTCTGGCTTCAGAGAGCACCAGCCTGCAGTTACCGACAAATTTTGCCCTGACATCCGCCTCGTTCAACAGTCGGCCCTCGGCACCCCGGTTGATCGTCTCGAACTGCTCAAACCGCCGCCCGTCCTTCATGGTAATGGAGACGCCGCCGGAGAATAGTTTAGGGTACTGGGAGCGGGCGTCGTGGGCACAGCTAATGCGGTCAGCCAACGCCAGAATCTCAGGGTTAGTGCGGCTGTCCGCTTCCAGTTCACGCAGCCCCACTCGACCCCCGACCAGAGCCGCAGCCACCGCATAGGGCGCGCTAAATTTTGCATCGTACTCGCTGCCCGGCCTGCGCTTCCTGTTGAGGGGTTCGGCCACCACCGCCAGCTGGCGCTCATGGAGGGCCACGGTAACCTCTTCAATGTCATGGTGATGGAGACCATGGGTGCTCTCCAGTATCAGGGCAGCGTCCACCGCCGCATGA
>JAAXJC010000031.1 GCA_012270045.1 Luminiphilus sp. | reverse complement strand
ATAATAAAACCCATAGTCAGGATGAGCACGGGCTCCAGCAGGGTTAACAGCCGTTTGACACCAGACGCAACGTGATCTTCGAACACCGATGCAAGCTCCAGCATCATGTCATCCAACCTGCCACTCTCCTCACCCACCCGGGTCATCTGAATCACCATGGGGGTGAACATTTTCGTTTCCTCAAGGGCCACCGACATCCTCTTGCCGGCTTTCACCGCCGCAGGCAAAACATTGAGGCCCTCCTTCAACGGCAGGTTACCCACCGTCTCGTTTGCAATCTGAATGGCCTTGAGCAACGAGACGCCGTTACCCAGCAGGGTGCCCACTGTCCGCGCGAATTTTGCCATCTCGTACTCAAAGGCAATGTTGCCGGCAATGGGCAGGGCCAGAAGCCGGGTGTCCAATACGGTTTTACCTTGCTCTGATACCGCCCATCGCTGTATCACAAGGCCCAACACCGCCACCAAAACACCCAGTAACAATCCCCAGGCCTTGATGAATTCAGCGGCGGCGATAACCGCCTTGGTCATGGCCGGTAACGCTTCACCCATATCGTTGAACAGTGTTTCAAACTGCGGCACCACGAAACCCAGCATGACGACCACTGACAGGACCGCGACCACCAGCAAAATCGCCGGATAGATCAGCGCAGAGACAATGGAATCACGGGTCGCCTTGGCACTCTCAAGGTGCTCCACCAGCCGCTCCAGCACCGAGGATAATTGACCGCTGGCTTCACCGGCCCGCACCATGCTGAGATAGAACGAGCCAAAGATCGTGTCGTAGGGTTGCAACGCCAGCGACAGGGATTTGCCGCCCTTAACGGCCTTCAGAAGCTCGCTCAGCACCGCCCGCATCCGGGGCTGGCCGTCCATATCAATCAACACTTTGAGTGCTCGATCGAGGGGCAACCCGGCCCGCAGCAACACCGACAGCTCGGAGGTCATGGACAATACCTCCTGGCGCGTGGGTGGCTTTGCCTGCTCCTGACCATCACCCTCCTGAATTTTGAGTGGGGTCAGTCCGCGGGCGCGCAACTGGCGTGTCGCCAGATCGAGGGCGTCGGCCTCGATCACCCCCTGCTGGGCCTTGCCATCCCGGCCGACGGCTTTGTAAGAAAAAGCCGGCATCAGGCGATGGCATTCCCGGCGCGAGCATCGCTGCTACCCGCACTCTCGGGCAGACCGTCGTCCTGGCTCTGGTCCTGGGTGATTCGCATCACCTCCTCCAGGGAGGTCAGACCCTGCACCACCTTGCGCAGGCCGTCCTCGTACAGGGTGATCATCCCCTGCCGACGGGCGGTAATGTGCAGCGTGGTGGCATCGGCCCCTTCCATGATCACGCGATGCATCTCGTCATCCAGCAGAAACAGCTCGTGAATGGATGTGCGACCCACGTAGCCCGTGTGGCCACAATGATCACAACCCTTCGCCTGAAATACCGTGGTCTGGCCCTCTGGCAGAAAACGCTGCAGGTTGTATTTCCTCACTGCGACCTCTGACAACTCAACGGGTTCCTTGCAACTCGAGCAGAGGGTGCGCACCAACCGCTGGGCGAGCACACCATTGACGGAAGAGGTAATGAGATAACGCTCAACGCCCATATCTTCCAGGCGGGTAATGGCGCCGGCGGCGGTGTTGGTATGCAGGGTCGATAGCACGAGGTGACCGGTGAGCGCAGACTGGACACCGATCTGGGCGGTCTCCGTGTCCCGCATCTCACCGATCATGATGATATCCGGGTCCTGTCGCAGAATGGATCGCAGGGATCGCGCAAAGGTCAGCTCAATCTGGGATTGAACCTGAATCTGGTTGACCCCCTGCAACTGATACTCCACCGGATCTTCCACCGTAATGATCTTGAGGCGATCGGAATCCAGGGATGCCAGAGAGGCATAAAGCGTTGTGGTTTTACCTGAGCCCGTGGGCCCGGTGACCAACAACACGCCATGGGGCTTGGCCAGCAATGTCTGGTAACGCGCCAGCGTATCCTCCGAGAAACCCATGTCGGGCAAGCTCAAGCGGATGCTCTCCCGATCAAGCACCCGCATAACAATACTCTCGCCATGAACAGTGGGAATGGTGGAAACACGCAGGTCCAGTTCATGGCCTTTGACCCGGGTCATGATCCGTCCATCCTGTGGCAGGCGACGCTCGGCAATATTCATCCCCGACAGCAGTTTGACTCTGGAGGCAATGGCGGGCGCCAGGCTGGCCGCGGGGGAGTCCGGCTGTTCCTGCAGTACCCCGTCGACGCGGTAACGCAGGTGCAAGCCATCCTCAAAGGGCTCTATGTGGATATCAGACGCCGACATATCCACCGCCCGATGGATAATTTGATTCACCAGGCGAATAACCGGCGCCTCACTGGCGAGATCTTTCAGGTGCTCGATGAACTCGTCATCACTCTGGCCGGAAAACTGGTCGCCGAACTCATCATCCTCAGAGGAGGTTTGATTCTCTTCCCTGGCCTCCAGTGCTTTGCTGATATCGCCCTCAAGACCAAAAACCACGCGAACGGGGGCGTCGATCGCCATGCCCAGGGCTTTGCAGAGATAGGGGTCCTGGGGTGCTGATGCCGCGAACAGCACCTCCTGTTCGGTTCTGCTAACCGGCACAACACCATTGGATATCAGGAATATCTGCGGAATTTCGGGCAGAGCCACCGGTTCCTCGGGAAAGTCCGATGCCGACAGCATCGGTATCTCCAGTTGCTCTGACAGGGCCTGGGTCATGTCCAGTTCGGACACCAGACCCAGCTTTATCAGCACCTGGCCAAGCCGATCTCCCATCTCCCGCTGGGCAAGCAGGGCGCGCTCGATGTCCCGTTCAGACACCTTGCCCGCTTCGATAAGCAGTTCACCGATTTTTTTCATCCGATCACCCTGGCACCCAGTGTAGACGCTCGCCCAGATTGGAATTGACGTACCAAAGCGCCTGATTCATCCCCGCCTTTGCATAATACCACCGCTGCCGGGGGCCGTTTCAGCCGCCAAAATGCCACACCACGAGGTTATGGGAACTACAAAAGTGTGAACATGAGCACGTCCAATCACCCGCCGGCGTTGATCGGGCACGGCCAAAGCTACCCTTGATCCTGGAATGTCTGAAGACCGGCGCTCAGGCAGCGCAGGATCGAATACCGTAGCCGAACCGCCAGCCTACCGACCCCAGGCCAACGAGGTCCTTGTGAACCGCCTGCTTCAGGCCTCTGGAAACTGGTAATCGGCGAACATATCCCGAAGCGTCGTTTTCTGGATCTTGCCGGTCGCCGTATGGGGCATGTCGTCGATGAACTGCACGTCGTCGGGTATCCACCACTTGGCTATCTTGCCGTCCAAAAAAGTTTTCAGTTCTTCAGGTGCCAGATCGGCGCCCTCGGCATTGCGCACTACGATCAGCAGGGGGCGCTCACCCCATTTGGGATGCATGCGGCCGATCACGGCGGCCTCTGCCACCTTGTGGTGGCCGGTGGCGCAGTTTTCCACCTCGATTGACGAGATCCACTCACCCCCCGACTTGATCACGTCCTTGGTGCGATCGGTGATCGCCACATAACCCTGGGGACTGATGGTGGCCACATCCCCGGTTTCAAACCAGCCCGCCTCGGCATGGGCCTCCGAGCCCTCCAGCTTGTAGTAGCTGGAACAAATCCAGGGCCCTCTCACCTTCAGTGCACCGAACGCCTCGCCGTCCCATGGCAGGGCATTGTTGTCATCGTCGGTGATCTTCACCTCAACCCCCCAGATGGGTGTGCCCACGGTGGTACGCAAGCGGGTGAACTCCTCGTCGCTGTAGTGATCCCGATGGGAGCCGGCGGCATTACCCGTGCCCAGGGGGCTCATCTCGGTCATGCCCCAGGCATGGCGGGTATCGACACCGTAGGTATCAAATTCTTCCATTACCGACAGCGGGCAGGCGGAGCCACCCACAACCACCTGCTTCAGGGTTTCAACCCTTTCTCCCGAACTGCGCAGATGATTAAGAAGGTTAAGCCACACGGTGGGCACGCCGGCAGACAGCGTCACGCCCTCTTCATTGATGAGTGCCGCCAGAGTCGGGCCATCCCCCATCTTGTTGCCGGGCATGACCATCTTGCAGCCCGCGACGGGGCAGGCATAGGGGTTGCCCCAGGCGTTGACGTGGAACATGGGCACGATGGGCATGACCACATCGCCACCGGACATACCCAACGCGTCGGGCATAAGGGTGGCGTAGGTATGCAGCACCGTCGATCGGTGACTGTACAAAACACCCTTGGGGTTGCCTGTGGTACCGGAGGTATAGCAGAGCGCGCAGGCTGCACGCTCATCCAGCTCCGGCCATTCGAACTCGGTCGACTGACCCTCCAGCAGGGATTCGTAGCAGTGGACGTTGGGCAATGACGTCTCGGGCATGTTGTCGGGTGTGGCCATCACGACCCAACCCTTCACACCGGCACACTCCCCGGCGACCTTCTCGATCAGGGGCCAAAAATCCGGATCGACGAAAACGAACTGGTCCTCGGCGTGATTGATGATGTAGACAATCTGTTCCGGAAACAGGCGCGGGTTGATGGTGTGGCATACATAACCGGAGCAGGCCGCCGCGTAATAGGCTTCCAGATGGCGGTAATCATTCCAGGCCAGTGTTGCTATGCGGTCACCCTGCCCCAAACCCCATTCCTTGATCGCATTGGCCAACTGTCGGCTGCGCTGGAAGGCATCACGATAGGTGTAGCGGTGCCTTGGGTTATCCCGGGTCACCGACACGATCTCCTTATGGCCGTGCACGCGCTCGGCGTGCCGGATAATGGAGGTAATCGTCAGTGGCACGTCCATCATCAACCCTTGCATGGGGCTCTCCTTTCCTTTTTGTTCTGGTCTACTGTTGTTATTGCTGTGCAGTCGCACCCGTGGGACGGCGCCTGTGCTAACTCATGCCCAAAGCCTGAATATCCCGAGTTGTTCACGGTGCTGTATTAGCACGCGGTGGGCACTCTGCGGCTGCCATGCTACCCAAAACCAACCCGAAAACAATACGCCCGACATGGGGACATCAACGTTCTGAAATGGCCGCCGTAAGGTTATCCCCGCCCGGGATCACTGAACGCACTGCCACAGGCCGTTCACCTCCCTGGCCTGGGCCTCCCTGTCGAGTTTGATCAGGTGGGCCAACATGGACAGCTTTGCCCACTCATGGAGTGCCGGGTCGACATCGTCATAAACCGTCACCACCAGCGTATCGAGATCGGCGGGGCCGGTCTTCTGCAATCCGGACAGCACTTTACGCTCTCGCATCAGCCGATGCCGCACCAGTTTCTCCACCTCAGCGCGACAATCCGGGATGATCTCCCCATGTCCAGGAGCAATAGCGGTCACCGGATAGTCCAGCAGTTTGCGCAGGGAACTGATGTACGCCTGCATATCCCCACCCGGGGGCACAATCACCACGGTCGAACCGTTCATGATGTGATCACCGGCAAAGACCAGACCCTCTTCCTCCAGCAAAAAGCAGAAATGGTTATCCACGTGGCCGGGGGTCGCTATGGCACGCAGGGTCCAACCCTGTCCTGTAATCGCGTCACCGTCGGCGAGTTGCCTGTCCGGACGAAAGGTCTTGTCCTGATGCCGGTCATCGCCGCTGACAGCGCCAATCATGGGCACGCCAAGGCGATCAGCAAGCAGCGCTGCTGCGGGGGAGTGGTCCGGGTGGGTATGGGTGCAGACCACCCGGGAAATGTCATCTCCAACCGCGGCCAGAATGGCGTCGAGATGCGCTTCAATTGCGGGACCGGGGTCCAGCACCGCAACATCGCCCGCGTTTCCGATCAAATAGGTGTTGGTACCCGCACCGGTCATCGGCCCCGGATTGGGTGCAACCAGCCTGCGAACGCGATCGGACAGTGGGTGGATCAAGCCCGGGGTCAACATGTCATTCCACCAACTGGGGAATAGCGACCTCGGGATTCACATCGGCTTCGTAGTCGACACCTTCCACCTCAAAGCCGAAGAGTTGCAGAAACTCCCGTCGGTAGCCCTCAAAGTCTGACAGGGTGGTCAGGTTGTCGCTGTCAATTTTCGCCCAGATGGCCTCGACCTCTGCCTGCACATCGGGATTGAGCTCCAGGTTGTCCGCGCGCAATCGCCCCTCCCCGTCCGGGCCGGCCACGTCACCATACAGGGAGTCCCGGAACAATCGGTTCACCTGTTCGATGCAGCCCTCGTGCTCGCCCCTGGCCTTCATAACCTTGAACAGGATCGCCAGATAGATGGGCATGGCCGGGATGGCAGCTGACGCCTGGGTCACCACGGCTTTCAGCACTGAAACCCGAGCATCGCCACCCCGGGCAGCCAGACGTTGCCGGATGTCGACCACCCGCTTGTCCAGATCTTTTTTGGCCGCACCAATGGTGCCGTGCCAGTAGATATCCCAGGTGATCTTCTCGCCGATGTAGGTGTAGGCGGTTGTTTTGGCCCCGTCGGCCAGCACGCCGGCATCGTCGAGTGCCTCGATCCACATCTGCCAGTCTTCACCCCCCATGACCGCCACCGTGTTGTCTATCTCTTCCTGGGTCGCCGCTTCCAGGTGGTATTCCTGGATCGCTCCTTTGTCGGTATTGACCCCTTTCTGGGTAGTGTCAGAGCCAATGGGCTTCAGGGTGGAGGTATGGACTACCCCGGTCTTCGGATGGGTACGGCGGGGGGCAGCGAGGCTGTACACGACCAGATCAACCTGTCCCAGATCTTCTTTTATGAGCGCAATGACCTTGTCCTTCACGTCGTCCGAAAAGGCATCGCCATTGATGCTTTTGGCATACAGCCCGGCCTCATCGGCAAAGCCATGGAATCCTGCGGCGTTGTACCAGCCGGCGGTGCCGGGCTTTCTCTCGGTACCGGGTTTCTCAAAGAACACGCCGATGGTCGCAGCACCGGCGCCAAAGGCCGCGGTGATGCGCGAGGCCAATCCGTAGCCGGTGGATGCACCCAGTATCAGCACCCGCTTGGGACCATCGGCAATGGCCCCACCCGACTGCACGTGGGCTATCTGCCGGCGCACATTCTCCCGGCACCCCTCGGGGTGGGTGGTGGTGCAAAGAAATCCTCGGACACGGGGCTGGATAATCATGGGCTCTCCCGGGGGCTGGGCTTCAGTGGGGTTGGATAAGGCGACGTGGCGGCCAGTCTACCACGCACCCCGGGTCGGACTGGAAGCTGCTTACAGGATGATGCGCCGCACGTCCGCGAGCAGGGCCACCAGGTCGGTCAGGAACCGTCCCGCATCGCCGCCGTTGATGACACGGTGGTCGTAGGACAAAGACAGGGGCAGCACCTTGCGGGGTTGGAAGTCCTGTCCATCCCAGACCGGTTTGACCTCGGCCCGGGACACCCCAAGGATAGCTACCTCCGGTGCGTTGACGATGGGCGTGAAACCCTCGCCACCGATGCCACCGAGACTGCTGATTGTGAAAACCCCTCCCTGCATTTGGGCAGGCGTGAGTTTCTTGTCCCGGGCCCTGGCGGCCAGTTCCTGCATTTCATCGGCGATGTCCCAGACACCCTTTTTATCGACATCCCGCAATACCGGCACAACCAATCCGGCCGGTGTATCCACCGCCATACCGATATGGCAGTAACCCTTGTAAACCAGCTCTGTGCCGTTGTTTCCCAGTGAGCTTTTGAGTTTTGGATGGGCCGCCAACGCCACTGCGCAGGCCTTCAGGATAAAGGGCATGGGCGTGAGCTTGCTGCCCCGGGTTTCTGCCTCACGCTTCATAGCCGCCCGAAAGTCTTCCAGATCGGTGATGTCGGCGCCATCAAACTGGGTCACGTGGGGCACATTGAGCCAGGACCGGGTCATGTTCCGGGCGGTCACCTGGTCAAGCCGGGAGCGCGCCTCAACCTCGATCGGGCCGAACTGGCTGAAATCAACCTCGGGTATCTGGGGCACGCCGCTGCCAGCAGCAGCCCCGCCCGCCCCCTGTAATTGCTGCTTATTGAAGCGGTGCAAATCCTCTTTCAGGATGCGACCGCGGCGACCCGAGCCCGTCACCCGAGCCAGTTCAATACCAAATTCCCTGGCCAGTTTGCGCACCGCGGGACCGGCATAGACATCGCCATCAGCGTCCCGATGAGCGGGCTCAACAGCGACCTCTACCGAGGGCATCGGAGAGGCTGCAGGGGACGTTTTGGCATCCACAGCGGCAGGCGCCGGTGGCGCCTCATCGTCGGCCGGTACTGGATCAGCTTCCGCGGCAGGCTGCCCGGATGAGGGGCTGCTCGCTTCCGGCTCAGGCAAGGGCTCTGAACCGCCCGAGTCAGCGGCTTCGATAGTCGTCCCACCCTCGGCCGCATCCACTACCAATACAGCGTCACCCTCGGACAGAGCATCACCCAGGGCAACGCGTAACTCCAGCACCGTGCCCGCTGCGGTGGCTGGAATTTCCATGGAGGCCTTGTCGGACTCGAGCACGATCAAACTCTGCTCAAGCTCTACCTCATCGCCCACGGCCACGAGAATCTCCACGACCTCAGCGCCCTCAGCGCCGCCAATATCAGGAACCGTTACAGTGACAGACATACTCTGATTCCTCCCGGGTTAGGCCTTGCGCGGGTTGGCTTTGTCAGCATCAATACCCAACGCCGAGATCGCCTCCAGCACCTTGTCTGCAGCGATAACGTCCATATCGGCCAGGGACTTGAGGGCCGCCACAACAATGTATTGCCGACTGACCTCAAAGTGCTGCCGCAGATTTTCGCGGGTGTCGCTGCGCCCGAAGCCATCGGTGCCCAGCACCGTCAGTGGGCCGGGAATGAACTCGCGCAATTGCTCCGCGTAGGCCTTTATATAGTCAGTCGCAATGACCACCGGACCTTCCCGATCAGCGAGCAGTTCAGTGACATAGGGCACCCTGGGGTCATCACCGGGATGCAGGCGATTCCAACGCGCCGCGTCGGCGCCATCTCGTGCCAGTTCGTTAATGCTGGTGAGGCTCCATACATCGGCAGCAATGGCGTAATCGCGCTCCAGAATGGCCGCCGCCGCTTCCACCTCCCTCAGGATCGTCCCCGCACCCATCAGTTGCACCCTGGGCACATCTGCCACAGCACTTCGCTTGAGACTGTAGGCTCCACGAACGATACCTTCCTCCACACCCTCGGGCATGTCCGGGTGATGGTAGTTTTCGTTCATCGTGGTGATGTAATAAAAAATGTTCTCACCATCTTCGTACATGCGTCGCATGCCGTCCTGAATGATGATCGCCAGTTCGTAGCCATAGGTGGGGTCATAACTGATGCAGTTGGGCACCGTCGCCGCCATCAGGTGGCTGTGACCATCCTGGTGCTGCAGACCCTCACCGTTCAGCGTCGTACGGCCCGACGTCCCTCCGATCAGAAAACCCCGGGCCTGGCTGTCGCCCGCTGCCCAGGCCAGGTCCCCAATGCGCTGGAAGCCAAACATGGAGTAGAAGATGTAGAACGGCACCATGGGGTAGTTGGAGACACTATAGGACGTGGCCGCCGCCAGCCATGCCGAAAAGGCACCGGCTTCGTTGATGCCCTCTTCGAGAATCTGACCCGAGACATCTTCCTTGTAGTACAGAATGCCGCCGGCATCATGGGGGGTGTATTGCTGGCCTACTGAGGAATAAATGCCCAGTTGCCGGAACATACCCTCCATGCCAAAGGTTCGCGCCTCGTCGGGAACGATGGGAACTACCCGCTGGCCCAGGGCCTTGTCCTTGACCAGGGCCGATAAGATGCGGACGAAGGCCATGGTGGTGGATATTTCCCTTTTGCCACTGGACTTCAACTGGCTTGCAAACGCGGTCCGGGCAGGTGCGGGCAGGGATTCACACTGTGAGCGCCGGGCCGGAATATGCCCGCCCAGTTCGGCACGCCGCTCGCGCATGTAGCGCATCTCGGGGCTGTCTTCCGGCGGGCGATAGAACGGCACGTTTTTCAGTTCCCGATCGCTGATGGGAATACCGAAGCGATCCCTGAACGCCTTGAGACTGGCGAGGTCCAGCTTTTTCAGCGAATGGGTTTCATTGCTGGCTTCCCCGGCCTCACTGGTGCCATAACCCTTGACGGTCATGGCCAGGATGACGGTAGGACGCTCGGTCTCCTCACAGGCTGCGGCATAGGCTGCATACACCTTGTAGGGGTCATGGCCTCCTCGATTGAGGTACATGATTTCTTCATCACTTAGGCCCTCAACCAGCTGCAGGGTCTCGGGGTATTTGCCGAAGAAGTGTTCCCGGGTATAGGCACCACCATTGAACTTGAAATTCTGCAGTTCACCGTCGCAGACCTCGTCCATGCGGCGCTGCAGCAGGCCCGACGTGTCCCGTTCCAGCAGCGGGTCCCATTTTCTGCCCCAGATCACTTTGATGACATGCCAACCGGCGCCCCGGAAGACCCCCTCCAGTTCCTGGATGATTTTCCCATTGCCCCGCACCGGGCCGTCCAGGCGCTGCAGGTTGCAGTTGACCACAAAGTGTAGGTTGCCGAATCCCTCCCGGCCAGCCAGAGCGATGGCTCCCAGGGATTCGGGTTCATCACACTCGCCGTCACCCATGAAACACCAGATCTTCCGGTCCCGATGATCCACCAGTCCGCGGTTTTGCTGGTATTTCATGACGTGGGCCTGATAGATGGCCTGAATGGGCCCCAGGCCCATGGAAACCGTAGGAAACTGCCAGTAATCGGGCATTAGCCAGGGGTGTGGGTAAGAACTCAAACCGTTGCCACCCACTTCGCGACGGAAATTTTCCAGCTGTTGCTCAGATATATGACCTTCCAGGAAAGAGCGGGCATACATGCCGGGTGCGCTGTGCCCCTGATAGAAGACAAGGTCCCCCGGGTGTCCATTGGCAGTGCCGCGGAAGAAATAATTCATCCCGATGTCATAGAGGGTGGCACTGGAGGAAAAGCTGGAGATGTGGCCGCCCAGCCCCTCGTCGTTTTCATTGGCGCGCATCACCATCGCCATGGCATTCCAGCGCACCAGCGACCGAATGCGTCGCTCCATGAACAAATCCCCGGGCATGGGGCGTTCCTGGTGCGGAGCAATGGTATTCCGGAACGGCGTGGTAATTGCCTGGGGTAATGGCACACCGGCATTTTCCGCGTGCTGGGACAGCGCCTTGAGCAGGGCCTCGCCCGCCCCGACACCGCCTGCACGAATTACCGAGTCCAGGGCATCAAGCCACTCCTGGCGCTCTTCACTGTCGAGCATTGATTCTGCTTCCACGCTGGTCTCCGATCGATGAAGTCGCCTGCGAGCCGCCTAAGGGGCAGCTTTGATGTGGTCAGGCTCAATTTTATATATGGTTCTAATTTGGAATTAAAAATCCCACTTCGGACAGCAAAACTCTACCTAAAAACCGACTGATGTGTAATATAGTTCTATTTTAGAATTTTATAAGGGCTTTAACGGAAGGAAATCCGGCCCCCCAACCTTTGTCGTCTCACTTCAACGAGGGTAAGGGC
>JAAXJC010000038.1 GCA_012270045.1 Luminiphilus sp. | reverse complement strand
TGGACACTGATCAGGTCGGAGACAATACCGATGGCGGGCAGCGCCACGATGTAAACTTCTGGGTGGCCGAAGAACCAGAACAGGTGCTGGAACAACAGCGGGTTGCCGCCGACATGCTCTGCCTCACTACCCATGGACACGATGGCGGGCATGAAAAAGCTGGTGCCCAACAAAACGTCCAATGCCATCATGATGGCACTGACAAACAGGGCTGGGAAGGCAAACAGGGCCAGTACGGTCGCGGTGAATATGCCCCAGATGGTCAGCGGCATGCGCATCAGGGTCATGCCCCGGGTGCGCGCCTGCAGGATGGTGACCACATAGTTCAGGCCACCCATGGTGAAGCCAATGATAAAGACCGCCAGGGAGGCCAGCATCAGCAGGATGCCGGCCTGTGAGCCCGGTGTACCCGGCAGGATGGCCTGGGGTGGATACAGGGTCCATCCCGCTCCCGTCGAGCCGCCGCCGACAAAAAAGCTGGCGGCCAGCAGCAAGACAGCGGTGAAGTACACCCAGAAACTGATCATGTTCAGCCAGGGGAAGACCATGTCCCGGGCGCCGACCATGAGCGGAATCAGGTAGTTACCAAAGCCGCCCAGAAACAGGGCAGTCAGCAGGTATACCACCATAATCATGCCGTGCATGGTGACCGCCTGCAGGTAGTAGGCGGGATCGATGAAGGAGAAAGTGTTGGGCCAGGCCAGTTGCAGGCGCATGAACCAGGACAGCACCAGGGCGACCAGCCCGATGGCAATGGCCGTCGCGGCGTACTGTATTGCGATTACCTTGGCGTCCTGGCAGAACACATATTTTCCCAGCCACGTCTTCGGGTGATAGAGCTCCATCTCCCCGATTTCGGCTGGCCGTACGTACATACTTTCGTCGTGTGCAGTGTATTCCATGATGATCTCTCTGCTTAAGTGGCTTCGCCGTTGGCTATAGGGTGTTGATGTAAGCGACCATGTCGTTGACCGCCTCATCGTCTACCAGGGTGTTGGACAACAGGCCCATCTGCAGACCGTACAGGTCGTCGTCGTGACGCCCCCGGATGCCAGCCCGGAATTTCTGTAGCTGCTCCGCCATGTACCAGTCGTCCAGTCCGGTCAGTGCCGGCGCGTTGACAGTCCATACCCCCTGGCCGTCATCGCCGTGACACTGGGCACAGGTAGACTGGTACAGCGCCGCCGACTTGCTGGGATCGCCAGCGATGGTCTCGGTTACATCGGCGCCCGGCAGGGTGTTGATATAGGCCACCACGTTCTCGATGGCGCTGGCGTCCGCCAGAGTCATCGCCATTGGCGCCATGGTGCGGCCCCAGGTGTCCTCCTCGTGGGTGCCCCTGACCCCGCGCTTGAAGTGTCGCAGCTGGCGTTTCATGTACTCCGGGTCCATGCCCGCGAGTTGCGGCGCGTGCAGCGCGGCGTTGCCCTCACCGTTGGCACCGTGGCAGGAGCCGCACACGGCATAGGAAGCCTGTCCGGCAACCAAATCTGCAGACAGGGCCGCCTGGGTATCGGCGAAGGTGGGCTGGTCGGCGCGCCAGGCGGCGTAGTTGTCGGAGTCGTCAACCACAACCCGCCCGCGCATGGCGTAATGGCCAACGCCGCAGAGCTCTTCACAGAGCAGGTCATAGCTGCCCACTTTGGTGGGCTCGGCCCAAATGTACGACACCTGCCCCGGTACGAAGTCCATCTTTACCCGGAACTGGGGCACGGTGAAGTTATGCAGCACGTCGGTGGAGCGCAGCAGGAAAGTGACCGGTTGGTTGACTTCCAGGTGCAGCACCGGGTCGTACACCACCACATCGTCCTTGCCGAAGGGGTCCGTTGGATCGATACCCAGAGGATTGTCTGCAGTGGTGTGGCTTACGTCCACAGCGCCCAACTTGCCATCATCCCCGGGCAATCGGTAGGACCAGTTCCACTGCCTGGCCAGGACCTCAATTTCCATGGCGTCATCGGGGGGTGTTACCACGTCCGCCCAGATGAAAAGTCCCGGTGCCAGCATGGCCGCCACGCCAACGGTAGTAAGGCCTGTAAGCCAATACTCCATTTTGACGCTTTCCGGTTCGTATTTGGCCCTGCGGCCCTCCTTGTTCCGGAATTTGATCACGCAATAGGCGATAAACACATTCACCAGTACGAAACCAATCCCGGTCACAACAAAGGTCAGTGTCACCGTATCGTCCATCGTGGTCCAATTGGACGCAATAGGTGTGAAATACCAGGGACTAACAAAATGAAACAGAACCGTCCCGAGAACCAGGACGAGCAGAACGATCG
>JAAXJC010000051.1 GCA_012270045.1 Luminiphilus sp. | reverse complement strand
GGGCCATGGTTTCGGTGGCTGGGGCGGCGGCCTGGGGTGCCGGGTCCGTGCTGGCCCGGGCTTGCTCTGGGACGGTGGCCCTGGGTGTTTCTCCGGCATTTGTCGACTGGGCGGGCGTTATCGGGCCACCCTCGGTTCGGGCCGCAGTGGCCACCGGATTACGGGTTGAAGGATTAGCGACTTCGGCCCGGGGGGCCTACCAGGCACCCGTTGTCGGCGGCCTTAACGTACCGCCCAAGGATCGGGTCCCAGCAGCTACAGCATTATTGGTTAAAGGGGTGGCGCCTGGGACGCGGGGGGAATCCTCTGCACCCGTCGCCGGAGCGGGGGTTAGCGGGCCGCCATCAGTTCGGGTCCCATTAGCAACCGGGTTGGAGGGCATCGGGTTGTTGGTGACTGGGGCCCCTGACACCTCTCCTGCATTCGCCGTCGGGACGGCGGAGGCTGTTGTATTGGTCGTACCTGAGAGGGCTGCGCCGCTCGCCTGGCCTGGTGTTACGCCCCGGGCTACCTCAGCATTCGGGATCGCCCGGCTACTGGAATCCGTCGCCGCCTGGTTCACGCCCAGTGCGCTGCGCACCGCGGCGGCAAAGCCGGCATTGCCAGCTGCTGCATTGCCGGGGGCGTTGGTGAGGGTTTGAGCCTGGACTGCGCGATCAGCGCCGCCCGGCAGGGTATCGGCGTCGGCGCCCGCCTCACCTGCAGCCACGGGCACAGCACCCGCTACAGTGGCAGAAGCTGGGATAGTGGCGGGGCCACTGGCTGTCCGGGCCACCCCGGCAATCGCCTGTTCAGGACCGGGCCGCAAGGGATTAGGGGTAAGCGGTTCATCGGGGGCGAAAGCGGCAGCCGCCAAGGTTTCGGTTCCGGAAACAGCTGCGGCGTCAGCAGTGCCGGCATCAGCCGGCGACGTTTGTGGGCCCTGGGAACTCGGCTCAGCTGGCAACTCACTGCCGGTATCGGGCAAGGATTTGCCGCCTGCTGCCGCCTCACGGCTCGGCGGAGTGGGGTTGCTGTTGGCCGCCCCGGGCCTGCTGGCCGGGCTGCTCTGGGCCGCGGCACGGGCCGCTTCGTCAAAGGCAGCGGTGAACGCGGGGTTGGCCCCGGGCTCGACTTTGTCCGCGCCCGTGAGCCCGGAATCGCCGCGTAAAGCGCTTAAAACAGCTTCCAGTCCTGTGGTTTTCATTGCCTTTCGTCTCCAATCCGGAGGCATCCCTGCTTCCGTAATCCGGGCAAAACGCTCACCCGGGTGTATCTGGATAGGAAAACTCCCATCTCATTATGCCATTGGCGGGATGCCTGCACTCCCCCATGGTGTTGCAAGTCATGTGCCAACTTTATCGGGCAGCGGCCTGGCGCAGGGTCTGCTGCACGGAATAGAGGTCATCCACCAGCTGCTGTTCCCGGCGCTCGGCGCTCTGCTGCTGCTCCCGAAGCCTGCTGTCCTTGAGCCGCTCAACCGCATTCAGGTACTGGCTGGCGGCAACCCATTGCTCGGTCAGCACCTGCAAATTTGCCTCTTGCTGTTCCACGGTTTGCTGCTGGGTGGCGATCAACCCCTCCAACTCGGCAATAAAACGCCGCCCCTCCACGAGGTTCTGCACGGCGATTCCCTGCTGGGACTCCCGCTGTACCTGCCCGACATATTGCCGCTGGTAGTTCTGTAACTGTTCCAGCTGCTGGTTGGCCCCCTGCCACTGCTGCCGGCCGGTGGCCAGTCGCTGGGCGGCTTCATCGCGCTGTTCCCCGGCCAGGCGAATCACCAGATTAAGTTGTGCTAGCTGCACCCCCGGGACCTCAACGCAGTGCCGGCGGCTGGCTTACCGGGACCGCCTGACCGTTGCCGGCCACTGGGGGTGGCTGACTGGCATCCTGCTCCATGGCCGCGTCCAACCGAGCCAGGGCATCCAGGCTGCTGGTGAAGTCTGCGGGCTGATCGATGGCCTGCTCAATCAACTTGGCAATGCCCTCCTGGTGACGGATGGCAAGGTCAATTTTTGGATCGGATCCGCCGCGGTAGGCGCCCATGGAAATCAGGTCGCGGTTGGCCTGGTAGGTGGCGTGGATATCCCGCACCCGGCGCACCTGCTCCTGCTGATCGGAATCGGTAATCTGCAGCATGGCCCGACTGATGGAAGCTTCAATATCGATGGCGGGGAACAAACCGCTGTCCGCCATTCTGCGGGACAGCACCACGTGGCCGTCGAGGATGGCCCGGGCGGCATCCGCTATCGGGTCCTGCAGGTCATCCCCTTCGGTCAGTACCGTGTATATGGCGGTGATTGAACCACTGCCCAGGTTGCCCGCCCGTTCGATCAGGTTCGGCATGACCGAAAACACCGACGGCGTATAACCCCGGGATACCGGGGGCTCCCCCGCCGCCAGGCCAATTTCCCGCTGGGCCTGGGCGAATCGGGTCAGGGAGTCGACCAGGAGCAGCACATTCAGCCCCTGGGAACGAAAATATTCGGCAATAGCAGTCGCCCGCCAACAGCCAGCGACGCGCATCAGTGGTGAAGTATCGGCCGGGGTTGCTACCACCACAGCTTTTTTCAGGCCCTCGGGCCCCAGACTGTCTTCGACAAATTCGCGCACCTCCCGGCCACGTTCACCCACCAGCCCCACCACCACCACATCGGCTTCGGTGAAGCGGGTCATCATACCCAGCAGCGTACTCTTGCCCACGCCACTGCCGGCGAACAGACCCAGGCGCTGGCCACGGGCGACGGTCAACAGACTGTTGATGGCACGAATGCCCACATCCATAGGCTGGCTCAGGCCACCCCTGTCCATGGGATTCAGTGGCTCACCTCGCAGGGGCACGGTGACCGCACCCAGGGGGGTTGTCAGGTTATCCAGGGGCCGTCCGGCACCGTCAATAACCCGTCCCAGTAACTCGTTGCCCACGGGCACCCGGTCACTGCCGGTCAGTGGATGCACCAGGGCGCCGGGCTTCAAACCCTCGGCACCGCCCTCGCACATCAGTACCAGGCGGTCTCCCTGAAAGCCAATCACCTCGGCATCCACCGGCATCCGGGCATCAATGCGACAACGGGATCCGATGGGCGAGCGCAGGCCGGCCACCTCCAGGCGCATGCCCGAGAGGTGCACCAACTGCCCGGTTTCCACCGGTGTCGGGGTAGCCAGTTTTGCGGCCACGCCATCGACACGGTGGCCAAAACGGCCGAACTGGGCCCGCCTTATGGACGACGGGTCAGTCATCATCGGCCTCGGCTGGCGGCGTAGCGGACTGGGGTGACCCGTCAGCACTGAACCGATCGGCAATGGATTCTATTTCACCCACCGACAGGGCTGCCGCGGTCTCCCGACCACCGCTGTCCACCTGGCGGGTCTCCCCGGCAATGCTCACCAGGGCTTCATGAACCAGGGTCTCTATACGGGCATCGACCAGGGCCTGCCCGGCCCGCAGTAAACAGCCGCCCCGTAGCATATTCGGATCGGCTTTCAGACGGTGGTCAACACCCTCCTCGTCCAGCAAGCCGACAACGAGGTCGTGATCTTGGGGACTCACCGTCACCTCAACTGTTTGCTCGACTCGACCCAGAGCAGCCAGGGCATCCTCCAGCGCCCGACCAATAAGATCGCTATCAGTCCTCAGCTCCCGGCGAAGCACTGCCTCACTGATGGCCACGGCGAGGCCGAGCAGATGACTGTGTACATCCTGTTCCATGTCGGCGAAGGGCAACTGCATGGCGTCCCAGAGGGCGGTCATTTCCGCGAGCAAGGTCTGGGCCTGTTGCCGAGCCGCCTCCTGACCCTGTTGCAGACCCTCCCGATAGCCACGCTCCCGGGCCGCCTCAATTTGCCGAGCCTGCTCAGCCTTGGCACCACCCGGGCCAATGACCCGCAATGTTGGTGGCTGCCAGGTGTCTGCGCCCGCCAACTCAGACATAATCACCGCTCTCCCGACCCAGCATCAACTCACCTTCCTCGGCCAGCGTCTGGGCGGTGATCAAAATTTGTTTTTGAGCCGCCTCCACTTCGGAGACCTTGACCGGGCCCTTGGCGTCCATGTCGTCCTTGAGAATATCGGCAGCCCGCTCGGACATGTTGTTGAAGAAGCGCTCCTGCAGCGTCATATCGACACCCTTCAAGGCCACCACCAGGTTCTCGGTAGCAATTTCGCGAATGAGTCGCTGGAAGCCGCGATCGTCGAGTGCCATGAGGTTGTCGAACACAAACATCTTTTCCTTCACCTCGTCACCGAGTTCCTGATCGGTGCTCTGGAGGGACTCGAGTAAAAACTTTTCCATGGAGGAGGAAGTGGCATTAAGGATCGCAGCGGCATTGTTAACACCTTCAACCTTGCGCGGCGGCGACTTCTGCAACTTGCCCAGCTGGCTGGACATGACCCGATCGAGCTCTTCCATGGCCCGGGGATCCAGTTCCTGCATGCGCGCAATGCGCAGGATCAGGTCTTTTTGTAACTCTTCCGGCAACAGCGCCAGCACCTCGGCGGCGTGGTCGTCTTCGAGCTGGGTCAGTACCGTCGCGGCGATTTGGGGGTGTTCCTCAACCAACACCTCGGCAATGGCTTCCGCTGCCATCCAGTGCAGTGCGTCAACCCCCGAGTGCTCCTCGGGCTTGTCCATGACCCTTGAGAGAATGCTCTTGGCGCGCCCTTCACCCAGGGCGGAAGTCATCACCCGCTTGGTAAATTCCGGCGCGGTGACCGCCAGGGGATTGATCTCCGAGGCCTCGGTACAGAACTTGGCCAGCACACCACTGACGTCCTTGTTGGTGAGGCCGGAAATAGCTGCCATGGCCTCGCCTACCTGCTGCACCTCTTTGGCGCTCAGGTGACGCATGACCTGGGTGGCGGTTTCCTCGCCCACACCGAGGAGGAAAATTGCGGCGCGTTCAGCACCGCTCATGTCTTCGAGATCAGCCATCGGTTGCCATCCAATTCTTCACTACGTAGGCGGCGCGAGCGGGCTGTTCGTTGGCCACGTTGCGCGCCATCGCGATGCTCTGGTGATACGCCGGAGTCGTGGTGCCGGGCAATGCCGCCTGGGCCGGACCGCTCAGGGCCAGCGTGTCATCGTTTACGTCGTCACCACCGGCGCCTGGACCCGCCAAGCGCGGCAGACCATCAGAGGGCGGCGGTGGTGGTGGAGTGTAGCTGGTTGAATAGCGGATCAGTGGGCGTATCACAGTGAACATCAACATCAGCAGAGCGATGAATGCCAGTGCAGCACGGGCAGCCTGCCAGATCCAGTCCTGCTCCAGCAGTCCAGGCTCGGGAATGTCGTCGAGAGGCGCAGGCACCACAAAGGGTGAATTGATCACGCTCACGGTATCACCCCGGGCGCCATCGAAGCCCACCGCCTCGCGGACCAGGGCGGTAATTTCATCGAGGCGCTCCTGCTCCAGTGCGGCACGATTGCCCTCCTCGTCGGTAATGTAGTCAACGACCACCGCCACTGACAGCCTGCGCAATTTGCCAGGCACCTCACGCACGTGACTGATGGTTTTATCCATTTCGAAGTTTCGGGTGGACTTGCGGCTCTCCCGCGTGGGTGCCGCCGCCACGTTCTCGTTGTCCCCTTCTTCCGGTGGGTCATCGGTGACCTGAGCGGCGCCTGGGGGTTGATCGGTCAGTGCGCCGGGCACTCCCTCGGCGGCGTTGGACGCCACCATGAGGTCCTCGGTGGTCTGCTCGCTGCGCATCACCGTTTCCGGAGAATACTGCTCGCTGGTGCTCTCGACCCGGGTGAAGTCCAGATCGGCAGTGACCTCGGCACGAACCGCTCCAGGCCCAAGAATAGGCTCAAGAATGCTTTCGATACGGCCGTTCAGCGAATCCTCCAGTTGCTGGGCAATCCGGAACTGTTCGGCGGTGTAGCCGAAATCATTGTCCTCGCCACTCTGATTTGAGAGCAGCTTACCGCCCTGGTCCACCACCGAGACCTTGGAGGCCTCAAGATCGGGAATACTGGACGCCACCAGATGGATGATGCCCGCCAGCTGGCGGTCGTTGAGGCCGCGCCCGGGATACAGGCTGACCATCACCGAGGCCGAGGGCTCCTGCCCCCTGCGAATGAAAGCGGACTGCTTGCTGACTGCCAGATGCACCCGGGCACCCTTGACGCTGTCCATGGCGGAAATGGTCCGGGCCAGTTCGGCCTCTACCGCCCGGTTGTAACGCGCCTGCTCCATAAAGCTGGACAGGCCCATTTCCTGTTCCTGGTACAGGGACTCAAAGCCAACGCCGCCGCCCCGGGGGAAGCCTTCACTGGCCAGGGCCATACGAGCCTGGGGGATCTTGTCGCTGGGCACACTGAGCAGACCGGTGCCGCCTTCCATGGTGTAGGGAATACCGTTCGCCTGCAGCAAGCTCACCGCCGTCGCGTTGTCCGCCGGGGACATGGCGCCGTACAGGGGCTGGAAGTCGGGCTTCATGGCCCACTGGATGACACCGACGCCCAGGGCGACACTGGCCGCCATGCCGATCAACAGGGCCATCTGTCGGGTAACGGGCTGGGCGGCAAAGCCGCTGACCCGATTGAGAATAGGATTATCTGCCATGCTCTAAGCCCTCAAACCTGCATGTTCATGACTTCCTGGTACGCATTCAACAACTTGTTGCGCACCTCCGTCATGCCCGTGAACTGTAAACTTGCCTTCTGGGCAGTCACCATGACCTCGGCCAGTGACACCGACGGATCGCCGGATTCAAACTGCCGCGCCAGGGCCTTGGAGGCCTGCACCGATTCATTAACTTCATTGATGGACTGGGACATCAGGGTAGAGAAACCCGACCCGCCAACGGCCTCAGTGCCGCTCTTGGGTTCAGCCGCCGCCTGACTGGCCATGCTGCGCATCTGGGCCAGTACCTGATTGATTGCTATGTCACTCATATCTCTGCTTCCTCAATCCTTTCTCTGGCCATCAGGCCAGGCCTTCCGGCAGGGCAAAGCCCTCATCCCGGAAGCGCGCGAGTTTGTAGCGCAGGGTGCGCTCGCTGATACCCAAGCGCTCGCAGGCCTTCTTGCGGCTGCCGCGCACGGCACTCAGGGCGGAGAAAATCAGCTCCCGCTCCCGGGCCTTGAGATCGCCATCGAGGGCCGGGGCCACCGGAGCCTCTGACTCCGCAGCTTCGGGCACCGCGTCAAACACAATGTCACGGGGGCTGACTTCGCCACTATCAGCGAGGATCACCGCCCGTTGAATGCAGTTATCCAGCTCCCGGATGTTGCCGGGCCAGTGGTGTTCGACCAGCTTGTCGATGGCCGCCGGGGCCACCGTCAGATCCCGGGCCCGGCCGTGGTGGTTCAGAAACCGCTGGACCAGGGGTTCAATATCGTCCCGGCGCGCGCGCAGGGGCGGCAGCTGCAGGGGAAACACGTTCAACCGGTAAAACAGGTCCTGGCGAAAGCGCCCCGCCGCCACCTCGTCGGTGAGCTGACGGTTGGTGGTGGCAATAACGCGGATATCCAGGTCGATCAGTTCGGCACCGCCCAGGCGCTCAACTTCCCGCTCCTGCAGCACCCGCAGCAGTTTCGCCTGCAGCTCGATGGGCATCTCGGTGATCTCGTCGAGCAGCAGCGTGCCGCCGTTGGCCTGTTCGAACTTGCCGGGACGGGCCTTGTGGGCGCCGGTAAAGGCACCCTTCTCGTAACCAAAGAGAATCGCCTCCAGCATGTTCTCGGGAATCGCCGCACAGTTCAGCGCCACGAAGGGCCCTTCGCTGCGTTCGGAGCTTTCGTGAACCGCCCGGGCCAGGACTTCCTTGCCGGTGCCCGATTCACCGCTGATCAACACCGAGGCGTTGGTCAGGGCGACCCGCTGGGCGAGGTCCAGCACGTGCTGGGTGGCGGCGTCCTCGGCAATCATTTCTGAGGCCGGGGTGACCACATGGTTTTCCATGCGCGACACCATGTCGAGCAGGACGTTGGCCTCAAAGGGCTTCTGCAAATAGTCGGTGGCGCCATCGCGCATGGCCTGCACGGCGTGCTGTACCGAACCGTGGGCGGTCATCATGACAAAGGGCAGGCCCGGTTCACGGCGGCGAACCACCTGCAGCAACTCGGTGCCATCCATCTCGTCCATCTGCACATCGCTGATGACAATGTCGACACTCTCCCGGTCCATGACCGCCAGGGCGTCCTTACCGTTGCGGGCATTCAGTACCTGGTAGCCACCAAACTCCATGGTCTGGCAGAGGGCACCGCGCAATGCGGCATCGTCTTCAACAATGAGTACCTGTGGTGCGTTCATGCGACCTCCTTGTCGGTGACGCGGCGTGACTTGACGGGCAAGAGCAGGGTGAATTCGGTACCACCCCCGGGACGGTTGGCGGCACGGATGGTGCCACCGAGCTGGCGCACGGTATTGGCGACCACTGCCAGGCCCAGTCCGGTGCCAGCGGCCCGGGTGGTAAAAAACGGATCAAAAATGCGGTCTATAACCTTGGGGTCGATACCCCGGCCCCGGTCTGAGAAGCGCACCACGGCCAGACGATCGCTGGGCAACTGGCAGCGGATTTCCAGGCGAGGAGCCGGCCCCGATGCCTCCAGAGCATTGCTGATCAGGTTGGAAAATGCTGAGACCCACTCGTCATGGCAGGCCTCCAGCTGGATTTCAGGGCCACAGGTTTCAATATCCAATTCGGCGTCGGTGGTCTCGATATCAGCGGTGCAACTGTGCACCGCGTCATTGATGGCGCCGGCCAGGCTGACGGGACCGGTGACCCGGCCGCTGCCACGGACAAAGCTGAGCATGGCCGTGATCTGGGCTTCCATGTGTTGTAGTTGCTCCCGAACGTTGCTGCAGATTTCACTGCGCTGGTCCCGGGGCAGGTCGTTGTCCAGCAACGACATGTAAAGGGTGGTGGAGGACAGGGGCGTGCGAATCTGGTGGGCCAGTCGCGCCGCCATTTCACCCAGGGCGACCAGCCGCTGGCGGCGGGATGCTTCGTCCTGCAGGGTGTGCTGGCGTGTGATATCGCTCAGCAGAATAATGGTCTCACCGCTGTCGCCCAGTTGGGAGGCGTCCAGTGACAGGCGCCGACCGTGAATTTCCAGGGTGTCATCCTCGGGGTAGTAACCCCGGGCTTCGACGGCGGCCCAGTTTTCCCCCTCCAGGGGCTCACCCAGCAGTCGGGCGGCCTGGGGGTTGTATTCGGTGATGCGACCCTGCCGGTCAACGATCACCACGCCACCGGGCAAGGTATCCAGCAGGGAGGCAAGGCGGCCGAGCAGACGACCGCGCTCGGCGTGCTCTTCCCGGCGTGCCAGTCTGGCGGCCTCGAGTTCGGCGGTCAGACGTGCGATCTGGCCCGCCATGGCCTCATGGGTCTGCTCCAGGGCACGGCCGGCGCGCTCCAGCGGGTCCACCAAGGGCGGTCTGCCGCTGGTGAAGTCGCGCAGGAGACTGTCCGGAATTTCAATCTGTGCCATGCTC
The DNA here is from genome assembly GCA_012270045.1 of Luminiphilus sp. Taxonomy (GTDB): domain Bacteria; phylum Pseudomonadota; class Gammaproteobacteria; order Pseudomonadales; family Halieaceae; genus Luminiphilus. The sequence continues at coordinate 2,193 of JAAXJC010000051.1, read as the reverse complement.
TGCTCTGCCTCTGTTGCTCAGGGCGGCAATTCGTTGCCGCGCTGTTGCCGTTAGTGCAGAAGAAGCAATGGTCGTGCCCACCGAATATTAGCGTTTTAAAACAATGGCTTAACCGCCATTTCTTAATGGCTGTCGGATTGTTGACGGCAGGCAGATGGCCTGCCGGTGGCGAGATTGGCGGCCTGAATGCCGGCCTGCCGCCACGCCCCGGCGCTCAAACCCTGTGCCCTGGCAGAGCCAAGTCAGGAGAGCTGGGACCGGAGTGACCTATCAGATGCGTGTCCGGAGGTCTCCGGGAGGGCCAGAGCCCAGGCCCAGCCGCATGCTGTCCACCGCAAGGTTCACCAGGCCTTGGTCTTCGGCGGTGTCCCGAAAGACATTTCTACGTGAGCTTTAGTGCGTGCGGCCCCGATGGGCAATATGGGACAGCGATCGATGGCGCTGTTTGGTAGTGCTGTCTGGTGGCGCTGTTTAAATGCGCTTGATGTCGTACTTGCGCATTTTCTCGACCAGGGTCGTGCGCTGCAGGTTCAGGCGCTTGGCGGCCTGGGCGTTGACCCAGTCGGAGTGCTCCAGTGCGGCGAAGATCAGGTCTTTCTCTATGTTCGCCAGATGTTCCTTGAGGTCAATGTCGCCCACCTGGAAATCCACCACGTGGGGGGTGACCGGTGGCAGGTCATCGGCGGCGGCAAACAGACCGGACAGGTCTTCCCGATCATCTCCGGCTGCCATCGGCAGGGTCGCTACCTTGTCCTGGGACTTCTCATCCAGGCCATTAAACAGTTCGTCGATGAACTGGGCCACCGCCTTGGGATCGTGCCGGGGCGCCGGGCTCTCGCCCCCCGCCTCAGGGTTGTAGCGGTTGGGTAGCTGGCTGGGTTCGATGGTTTCCCCGGGGTAGAGGATGGTCAGGCGCTCCACCAGATTGCCCAGTTCCCGGATGTTACCGGGCCACTCGCACTGGCACAGTTGCTCCAGGGCCTCCCGGGAAAGGTTAATCACGTCACCGGACTGCTCCTGCTGCAGGTCAATGAAGCGCTGGGCCAGCAGGGGTACATCCTCGGGTCGCTCCCGCAGGGGCGGCACGTCAATGGGAAAGACATTCAGGCGGTAGAACAGATCCATGCGGAACTCGCCGGACTCGACCTTGCTTTCCAGGTTCTGGTGAGTCGCCGCCACAATGCGCACATTGGCTTTTTGGGCCTTGGTGCCGCCGACCCGCTCATAGGTGCGCTCCTGCAAGACCCGCAGCAGCTTCACCTGCATGTCGAAGGGCATGTCCCCGATCTCGTCCAGAAACAGGGTGCCGCCTTCGGCCATTTCAAAGCGGCCCTTACGGGCGCTGACGGCACCGGTAAAAGCACCCTTCTCGTGACCAAACAGCTCGCTCTCAAGAAGCTCCGCGGGTATGGCGCCGCAGTTGACAGCAACAAAGGGGCCTCGGGAACGGGTCGAGCAATCGTGGATGGCCCGGGCAATCACCTCCTTGCCGGTGCCGGATTCGCCCAGAAGCAACACATTGGCCATTTTGGGCGCGACCTGAACCACCAGACTGCGCAGGCTGGCGATAGCGCTGCCCGCACCCACGAGCACCTTCTCAAGGTTAACTCGGGACGCGGTTACAGCTTCAGCGGTGGCGGTTCCGGCCATGAATCGATTGCCTTATGGATATTAACCACGGTCTCGACGAACAGGGCAGAACTTAACAGGGTTGTCCGCAGTGTGTCAGTAATTTGACACCCAAAATAGGCAAAATTCTCAAAATAAAACGCATAATGATACGCAAATCACAAATATTGTGACATTTATTAAGAATAATTCCTAAAAATCCCCATATTTTGCGGTATTTTACACAAAAACATACAATAGAGGTCAACTCGCAAATTGAGATTCAATTCACAAGTTTATAAATAATCTTTAGAAATTTGCCTAAAAAGGGGCGTTTGAGCGCCCCCAGAACCGTCAGTGGGTCTCGACGTCCAGGTACTGGTTGAGCTGCCGGTGGGTGGTGACCTGACCGGCGTGTTTGGCCGCCGCTTCGGTCTTGGCCGCGTCCAGCAGTGACACCAGTTCCTCGTTGAGGTGCAGCATGGCCGCCAGGGCTTCGGAGAAAATCTCGGAATGCTCGGGAGCCACCGCAGTGGCGAAGCACTCGTTCAGCAGTTCCCGGCGCTCGCCTTCGAGGTCGGCCAC
>JAAXJC010000009.1 GCA_012270045.1 Luminiphilus sp. | reverse complement strand
AGCGCTGGGTTTCGGCTGGCGATTGATGATTTCGGCACCGGTTACTCGTCCCTGAGCTATCTGAAAGATTTCCCGGTGAACACCCTGAAAATTGACCAGGCTTTTGTAGCCGCACTGGGAACTGAAAGCGCCAACAGTATTGTTCGCGCGATACTGGCCCTGGCCAAAGCACTGAACCTCGATGTGGTCGCCGAAGGCGTGGAAACACGGGAACAGGCGGCATTCCTCACCGGACACCAGTGCAAAATACTGCAAGGGTTTTTGCTCGCGAGGCCCATGCCACTGGACGGAGTGATTGATCTGCTGGATCACGATTTCAGCTCCATGCTGACCGAAACCACCGGCTGACGGGTTCATGCCATACAAGCGGTTAAAGGCCGGGATTCTCGGATTTTTTTCTCTGCTGATAGGTCAGGTTGCTAATGTTGGGTTAGCGGAGGTTGCCGCCCGGCCAGAGGAATTGCCTACCACCACTGTCCAGGTCTTGCTGCAAGGCCCGGACCAGCAGACGCTTCGGAACGTTCTGCTGGCTCACGGTGGTCAGGTGACCCATGAATTACCCATCGTCAACGGCATCGGCGGCGAAGTACAACCCGACCGACTGGATTCCCTGTACGAAGCAGCGGGTGTGACAAGGGTCACCGAGGACTTCAATCCCCCCCATCTCCCTGATGAGCGCGACTGTGTCATCTCGGGGGACCTGTTTGTGGAACTCTCTGGAACCGACCTGACCTGGCGCATCCACAACTTCAGTGATCAACCCCAGACCCTGGCATCGATAGAGGGTCGCTGGCCTGATCAGCTACAGGAAGCCCGGCTGACGATGGGCACACAGTCTGACAGTCATGCTGTACTGGCCGAGTCACTTCGGTCTGGGCGCAAGACCGACCTCGAGCACGTGTTACCGCCGGGCCCATCGCTGCTGCGCCTGACCTTCTCGCAATCGCTGGAGGCGCTGAACCAGAACGAGATCGCCATCGATTTGGCCAGCACGGCCGGCGAGACAGCCCTGGTTCCGGCCTACCCGGGGCCGGGCGGAGACTACTACTACCCGTCCGAGGCGGGGACCACGCTACTTTCCCAGGCCGGCATAACAGGCGCAGGCATCGGCGTTGCGATTATCGACTCGGGCATGTGGGATGTGGCAGCCCTGACGCGCAATACCGCGGGAGAGAACAGAGTACTTGCGCACTACGATGCCATTGGGGACCGCATGGCAACGGACCTGAAAGACCCGGGAGGGCACGGTTCCCACATGGCAAGCATTATCGGCAACAGCCGTCCTGTCAGCAGACCCGACGGCAGTGGTCATCTGGGGGTAGCACCCGACGCCAACCTGATTCCCGTCACGGCCATTTCTCCCCGGGGTGATGGGGACTTCATGGACATTATTCGAGGTATTCAGTGGGTGGTGGCCAATAAAGAGGCGATGAATATCCGTGTGCTCAATCTTTCCCTGACCGCCACACCCCGGGTCGAATACTGGAAAGACCCGATGAACCAGGCGGTCATGAAAGCCTGGGAAGCCGGCATCGCGGTGGTGGTAGCCGCGGGCAACGACGGCGATGAATGGGGCACCATCGGGTCACCGGGCAATAATCCCTACGTTATTACCGTCGGCGCATTCACCGACTCCTGGACACCCGCAGACCAGCGAGATGACTATATTCCGGAGTTTTCCTCCCGGGGCCCGACGCCTGAGGGCTTTATCAAGCCAGACCTGGTGGCACCCGGTGGTCATATCGCGGGCCTTATTCCACCTGAGTCCACCCTCGCCCGGGATAACCCGAACTACTTTTTACCCTCTGGTGAATTTGTATCCACGGGAAGCTCCCAGGCAGCTGCAGTGGTATCCGGATTGATTGCCCTCCTGCTGGAGGTCAAACCCGAGCTCAGCAACGACGACGTCAAATGCTTACTCATTACCAGTGCCCAACCGGCTTTAAGCCGGGATGGACGCCTGGCCTACAGCCCGTTCATTCAGGGCAACGGCCGGGTCGATGGAGCCAGAGCACTGACCGTGGGTGATATGGACTGCGACCAGAAGTCCCTGAACATCGGTGCCGCTGTGACTGGCCGGGAAACGTTATATGGACCGGCAGAGATGCTGCCGGACGGCAGTCCCACACTCCCGGGTTACGCCACTATGGTGCAGGACACACCGGCGAACGGCGGTTTCAGTGATGACCGTCGCTGGGGCGTCGCAGCACACCTGCAGCGCCTCGATGCTGCGACTGAAGCGCCCCAGGCTGAAGGCGTTCCCTTCGATTGGGCTGCCGTATTCCGCATGGAGCA
>JAAXJC010000136.1 GCA_012270045.1 Luminiphilus sp. | reverse complement strand
GTGCCCGACAGGCGCACGACGTTCTCCCCGGTATCAAGCACCGTCGGCGCGGTCTCGTTGTCAAAGCCAGTGGCGAGCTCGAACAGGTCCTGTTCCTGGATTCGAACAGAGCGGTAGGCTGAGTAAACCTGCTGCATGGCGGCAAAACTCCCCTGCTCTGCCTTCAGCTCCCGACTGGCGGCCCGGGCAGTATAGATTTCGAGGTACTCAGCCTGCTCGAGGCTGGAACGACGCCAGAGCATATAGGTAGGGCCCAGTTCAACACCAAGATCCACATATTGCTCATCGACGGTATCGATAAACAGGGCTTCCTGGTTACGAATCCGCTCAATCCGCGCCAGCATGGGGTCACTGTCCGCGGGCAGGCGCTGAACCTCTATATAGCCGTCCCGTTCCGCCAGATAGGGTGAGAAAGCGGCGGGGGCAAGCTCCTCGGCGTAGCGGAGATCAGCCACCTGCAGCAGGCGCTGGATATCACTCGCGCTCATTTGCTCCGCCGCCGACACCAGCCGGTTGGCGATGGCCACAAAAAGAGGGCGAAAAGGTTCCTGCCCCTGTTCAGCGTAGTCCGCAGCCGAGGCTACACCATGGAATCGCTGCTGCAGCCAGACCCGGTTACTGGCATCAATCGCGCGTATATCAACGACAAAATCCCGGCCATCGGAGTGCACGATTTCACCGGAGACCGTCAGGGCGGCGAAGTGGCTGGCGCTGGGGAGTACACGCACCGGACCCCAGTGACCAGACTCGGTCAGGATATCTCGCAGGTAAGCCGCCGCAAGGCGCGTCTCGACAGATCGCAGCTTGTCCCGGGCATCCCGGGCGTCGGGGTTGCGGATGCCTTCATTGAATACAACAACGCCGACCTCGACCGGCAGCGGTTGCTGGCGGGCCAACAGCGCCCCATCGGCGACAGCCGCGGGCCAGTCAGCCCGGGTATCTCCAGCGGCGGCCACATCTACCGTGGGCAGACCTGAGGTTGATTCCCTTGGGCTGCTGCAGCCGGCTAGCACCACGCCCAGCAGTATGGGCATCACCAACACCTTCAGTGCGGCCATCATGGATCGGGCCGCTCGGTGGTGCAGACCGTGCCTTTGCTGAGGGTCTGGGTGCAGCGGTAACCCGCTTTGGTTGGATCAAACCGGGAGTACACCCGATTGACGATAAAGGGCTCCCGCACCACCGGGGAGTACACCGCCGTCTGCAGCACCAGGGAATCCGCCAGTGCCGAACGGGTGATGCGATGACGTATGGATAAACCATCGGGCAGGGAAATATCGAAAAACAGTTGGTGGCCATCCCAGCCGCATTGCTCAATACCAAAGGGGGTCTCGGTCACTGTCGGCGGCGGGCGATCGGTGACGCAAATCAGGGCGAAACTGTTTTCCCGCTTGACCCGCACCGTGTTGTCGGTCTGTATGACCTCCAGTAATTCCGGCGCGGTAATGATCTCAGCCATCTCAGCCAGGGCCAGCAGGTCCCGCCCAGACGCCATGGGGCCACCGGAATAAGTCTGGCCTCGTTCTGCGGCCCGGGCCCGGCGCTCGGCCTCCTGTTGGAGTTGCCTGATGATGGTGTTGAAACTGCGCTGGATGTTGTCGCTGCGGGCGTAGTCGACTTCCCAGTTACCGGTCATATCGACCGGCTTGGCGGGGGCATAGCGGGCGGGTTTCGGGCCATCGGACTGACAACCCATCACCGCGAGGGCAGCGACCAATGTCAATGCGAGGGCTTTCAGCATATCAAATGGACAGGGGGGCAGGACGCGCTATGCCCACTGACGGCATGGGACTGCGGGTTCTGAACGACGTGGGCACCAACATTAACGATTTCCTGGGGTTCGGCATGCTTACAGGGGACAGCTTACTGCGGGTCCGCCACCCCCCAAATATTGAAGCCGGCGATCCGGGGTGTGCCGGGCAGGTACATCTGCTGCACATCCCCCAGACTGAAGCCGTTGCCGCCAATGATGCCTTTGATGTCCCGGTTCAGATTGCAGCCACCAAAGAGCTTGTTCCATAGCGGGTTGATGCGCCGCTGCCAGCGGGCGACGCTGTCGTCGGGCGCCTGCCCATGTTCACAGAACACCAGTTTTCCCGAGGGGCGGAGCACCCGACGCGCCTCCCTGACCGCCGCCTCGGGGTCAGGAATGGTGCACAGGGAAAAGGTCAGCAGCACCGTATCGAAGCTGGCGTCATCCGCGGGGATATCCTCCGCAGACCCCGCTTTGAACTCAACGTCGAAGGGCACCGCTCGTACCCGGGGTGTGGCCAGGCGCCAGGACTCCTCGCAGGGATCAATGCCCACCACATGGTCGACTTGTCCGGGATCATAGTGGGGCAGGTTGTGCCCTGCCCCGAGGCCAATTTCAAGAATGCGCCCCCGGGCCTGGGGTACCACCTTCTGTCGTTGACGGACAATCGGCTTGGTGCCGCAGGCGCAGGTCACCAGACGGGGCACCACGTAGCGATCGTACCAGCCCATCAGGGCAGCACCTCGGCAAGGAAGTCATCCAGGGCTCGATAGGCTCTGCGGCTGGCGGTGGCGCTGTATACCGTGCCGAAATCCGGATCGTTGGCTTCCGGGTTGGTGAAGGCGTGCAGGGTCTGTCCGTAGGCATGCAGCTGCCAGTCACAGCCGGCATTGGTCATTTCCGTAGCAAAAGAGACCACCTGATCCGGCGGTACCATCGGGTCATCATAGCCGTGCAGTACCAGCACCTTGGCGGAAATTTCCGGCGCCGGCAGATTGTCTGCGGGCATCAGCAGTCCGTGCAGTGACACCACCCCAGCAATATCGCTTCGGGATCTAGCGAGGTCCAGCACACAGAGGCCCCCAAAGCAGAAGCCCATGGCCGCCACCGGCTCGTCCGCTGTCTCGGGCAGGGCCCGGACCGCATCAGCGGCGGCACCAATGCGTGCCTGCAGCAACGCGCGATCCGAGACCACCGAATTGAGCAGCGCGGCGCACTCATCCTTGTCACCGCCGGTAACGCCGTCTCCGTACATGTCTACAGCCAGGCCCACGTAACCCAATCCGGCCAACCGCGATGCCTGGTCCTTCTCGAACTCTGTACAGCCCGCCCAGGTGGGGGCGACCAGCACGCCGGGGCGTGGCCCGAGCGCATCATCCCAGGCCAGCTGACCCCGAAACGTGGTGTCGCCATGGGTGTAAGTTAATTCGCGTGTCTGTACCGTCATAGTTCGCTGCTCCAGATAATCCGTGCTGTGGCGTCGCTAGTGGGCGATCAATCCGCTGATAGGGGTGGTACGAGTATACTCCCGCGACCTGACAATACTAATCGACTTCCACCACCGGGAAGCTCAGATAAGGGCGCTAGGCGGCATAAGCCAGCGGGTCAATCACCCGCATTTCCGCCTCTATCCAGGCCTCGACCCGGGCCATCAGTTCAGAGGGCGATTCGCCGGTATGCAGGGCCATGGGCTCACCGATGGACACGTCGATGACGCCCGGTATGAAACGCCAGGTTTTCCTCGGCCAGCAACGACCTGAGGCGACCGCGATGGGGATGATACTGGCACCCGTGGCCAGCGCCAGCCGGGCCGCCCCACTCTTGTAATCACCCTGCCCTCCCCGGGGTGTCCGCGTGCCCTCGGGAAACATGATGATCCACTTGCCATTGTCCATCAGCTTGGCACCCAGGGTCGCCACCTTATTCCAGGCTTCGCTGCGGGCGCTTCGGTCTATATGCACCATATTCAAGCGCGCCAGGGACCAGCCAAAAAACGGTATGTAGAGCAACTCCCGCTTGAACACGTAAGCCAACGGGTGGGGTGACATACTGGGGAAAAAAAACGTCTCCCAGGTCGACTGGTGCTTGGGGCACAAAATAATGCGCTGGTTGTCGCCCTTGTCAGGCAGGTTTTCCAATCCATGGACCCGGTACTGCACACCGCCGATCCTGCGCGTAGCGAAGATCGCTCCGGACAGCCAGGGCTGAGCAAACCACCACCATAGACGATCCGCGCTGACAAACAGCGAGAAGATCAACAGCAGCGTGCCCATGGGTATTACCGACAGAGCCATCCACAAAAATGTCAGCAGGGACTTGATTGCCCTCATACCCTGGCGTCCTCTTGGTCCGCTGGAAGTGCGGCTTCAAAATTTTTTTTGGAAGCGCATTTAAACAGAAAACTGCCCGGGAGTGACTAACCCCCTGGGGTTGCCGGTGAACTTGTGTTTCGACAGCGCTATACTGAGGGGCTATGAAACGCTCCGGCGACAAACACCGCGCCAGCAAGGCAGACCTGCGATCCGATATCAATCGGGATGTCGAGGCATTCCTCGCCCGGGGCGGCAGCATTGAGCGTTTCGAGCCCGGGGAGACGGCGCTGCAGGCGCGGGTCTCGCCACTGCGTACACCCATATTCAACGAACCGCGCACGGAACGAACACCTGTTGATGACGTGGTGGCCGCACTGGATGCACGCAGGCAAAACCGGTTGAAACGCTCCCCAAGCCGCAAGCGAACACGGAAACCCCAGCCCAGAAAGCGCATCATCTATGATGACTTTGGCGAGGCACTGCGCACGGTATGGCAGGAGGACTGACGGCGCCGGGTGAACTGCCCTGAAGCCGACAGCGTACTGTCACTACCCTTTTTACCGGCAACCGCCACCTGGAACCCCAATGATTTCCCTGCGTGAAGAAATTACCGTGCCCCGGTCCGTGGAGGACTGCTTTCGCTACGTCGCCGATTTCAGGTCGGTAACCGAGTGGGACGCAACGGCCCAACGCTGTCAGAAAGTTTCCCAGGGGCCCATAGGATTGGGCTCGGCCTTTGAAGTGGACTGCCGAGTGGGGCCGACGTCCATTACCCTGCACTATGAAATCACCGAGTACGAACCCTGGGCCACCATCGTTCTGGTAGGCAAGGGGCGCTTCTTTGACGTACAGGACACCATTACCTTCACCGAGACCGACGACGGTACCCGCATCGTTTATTGCGCCGATTTCACCTATCGCTGGGGCCTTGAACGACTGGAAGGCCAACTCGAAGCGGGTATGCGCGCCATGGGTGCCGAGAGCCTGGCGGGACTCAAGAAGGCCCTGAGCGAGAAACCTGCAGCCCCGGCCATTTCAGCGTGCTCCGAGCGGGCGGACCGCTGGGTAGTACCCGGGATCGCCATGTTCTCGCGTTGGGGCTTCAAGCGCAGCCTGCCCCAGCGGCAGCCCGTCAGCCAATACCTGGATGGCCAACATGTAGTGGTCACCGGTGCCAGCAGCGGCCTGGGGCTCGCCACCAGCGTCGCCCTTGCCGAAGCCGGGGCGGATCTGACCCTGGTGATCAGGGACCCGAAGAAAAGCGCTGCCTTGCTGGACACCATTGAAGCTGAAACCGGCCGCCGTGACATAAACATCGAACTGGCTGATCTCAGCCTGATGGCCCATGTGGAGGCGCTGTCCGCCCGCCTGCTGGCACAGGGCAAACCCATAGACGTACTGATTAACAACGCGGGGGCGCTGTTCAACGAGTACGGCCTGACTGAAGAGGGACTGGAGCAGAGCTTTGCCCTGTTGCTGCTCAGTCCCTGGCAGTTGACCCGCAACCTGCTGCCCTTACTGGCCGACCATGAACGGAAATGCCGGGTCATCAACGTGGTCTCCGGCGGCATGTACACCGAGCAACTCGCCTGCAATCGGCTGATCATGGAGCCTGATGATTACCAGGGCGCCCGGGCCTATGCCCGCGCCAAGCGCGCCCTCACGGTGGTTACCGAGCTGTGGGCGGAAGCCTGGGCGGACCGGAATATCACGGTCAATGCCATGCATCCAGGCTGGGCCGATACACCCGGCGTGGCCTCTGCCCTGCCCACCTTCCGGTCGATCACCCGACGCATTCTGCGCAGTCCCGAGGAAGGTGCCGATACCATCGTCTGGCTGGCCCGGGCAGCAGAAGCCGGTGACATCACGGGCCAGCTGTACCTGGACCGGGAACCCAGAACCCCCTATCTGCTGGAAAAGACCCGGGAGGCACCTGGGGAGCGCGAAGGTCTGGAAGCGTTTTTGGCGGCACAGCTGGCGCTGACTGAAACCGAGACCCCGGCCGCCGCCTGACCTCGGGCCAACTTATTCCACTCCCCATGCGGAAGTAGCTGCCATCCCCAAGGCAACCGGCTGGCCGGTGCCGTTCCTACACTGGCCTGCAGCAGTTGGCAGCGCTAAGCTGCAACCCCGGGACAGCAGACAGGAAGACATCCGTGACAGCGCCAATTCATCCCTATGAGCCCAGTGTCGATGAAGAGGTCCTTCGGGACCTGACAGCACGGTTGGGCAATACCCGGTTTCCCGATGAGGAAACCGTTGAAGACTGGAGTCAGGGCATACCCCTCGCCTATGTTCGGGAACTTACCGACTACTGGCGGGATGAATACAACATGGCAAGGGCCGTGGACAGTCTTAAGCAGTGGCCGAACTTCACCACCGAAATCGAAGGTCTTCAGATACATTTTCTCTACCAGCGCTCCCCACACAGTGATGCCACTCCCCTACTGCTGACCCATGGCTGGCCTGGCTCAGTGCTGGAGTTCCGACACCTGATTGATCGGCTCACACAACCCACGGACTGGGGTGGTCAGGCCGAAGATGCCTTCCACGTTGTTGTCCCGTCACTACCCGGCTACGGATTCTCCGGCAAACCAAGGAACCCCGGCACGGGCGTCCAAAAGATCGCCGAACTGTGGATTGCCCTTATGGCACGACTTGGGCACGAGCGGTTTCTGGCCCACGGCGGCGATTGGGGCTCACTGGTCACCCAGGCCATTGCCACCACCCCCGGCACCCCCTGTGCCGGCATCCACATCACCTTGCCAGTGGTTGCACCGGATCCGGAGACACTGGACAACCCCCTGCCCGAGGAGCTGCAAGCCCTGGAGGCCTTCAACTTCTATCAGGAGTGGGATTCCGGTTATTCCAAACAACAGAGCACCCGACCCCAAACCCTGGGCTACGGATTGGCTGACTCGCCTACGGGGCAGTTGGCCTGGATCGTGGAAAAATATGCCCAGTGGTGTGATTGTGAACGCAACGGAGTCCGACACCCAGAAAACGCGGTGGCCAGGGACGACCTGCTGGACACCGCCATGATGTACTGGCTGACCAACGCGGGCGCAAGCTCCGCGCGCCTGTACTGGGAGAGTTTCAACAGCCCGGATATGGGTGAGGTAACGCTGCCCACCGGCATCTCCCTGTTCCCCAATGAAATTATGCGATCCAGCGAGCGCTGGGCCCGCAAAAAATTCCTGGACCTGATGTACTTCAACGACAAAATCGAAGCCGGGGGTCACTTTGCGGCGCTGGAGGTTCCCGAGACCCTGGCCGGGGAGTTATGGCGCTGGCGACAGGAACTCCGCACACGGGGCATCGTCGATTGATGACCAAGAGCTATACCTCACCCTTTATTTCCGAGGATATTGGAGAACACCACCCCGAGTATTGGCTGGGCCGGCGCAAAATTGCCGGGGCGGTGCGGGACCTCGTAGAGGCCTCTACGACCAGTGATATCCCCCCCGATGTCGCCCAATCCCTGGCGGCCAGCATTGAGACCATCGCCGCCAAACTGCGGGAACACCGTCAACTTCCGGGTGTGATAGCCCATGCCAAGGCATACGGAAGCTATCCCGTCGCCAACCATGAGATGTTATCGGTGGGTGGAGCCAGTCACCCCATGGCACCGGGCCTGCGATTTTGGGATGACGGCGATCAGGTACGGGGCACGGTGACCTTCGACTGGGCCTACGAGGGTCCGCCGAACCATGTCCATGGCGGCTGGGTGGCGGCAATACTGGATCATTTCATGGGCATGGCCCAAATCAGGGCCGGCGCACCGGGCATGACCGGAGGTCTGGACCTGCGCTACCTGCGACCGACCCCCATCAACTGCAAACTTGACCTGGTCGCCACCCTGGACCGGCTGTCCGACCGCAAAACCCGGGTTGAGGCGACGTTGGGCTTCGGCGATACCGTGACCGCCACAGGCAGCGCAGTCTTTGTGAAACCCCAGGGGGCCATCTTTAGCGAAGGCGTTGTTTCCGGCGGCGGTGACCCGACAGAGTCCTCACTGCAAACTGAGTAGGCTGATCGCAGGGGTTACAGAAAATACCGTTGCCGCCGGTGCCAGCCCAGCATGGCACTGGCCCGCTGGTTTAAGGATAAGCCCAGACCTAAGACCGCGGGATGAACCTTGCTAGACCATTGGGTCAGGAATGGGCCCAAGCCCGCCAATTAATGGCCGGGCTTACCCCGTTACCAGCCCAGGCGCACCCCACCTTCCAGGCCGATCGTCTCTGGCTCGCCATAGATGGACATCACCCAGAGATTGGCAATAGGTAACTCTCCAATACGATACCGCTCATCGGTCAGGTTTTTGCCGTAGAGTCTCAGCCACCACCGGCCGTCAGCGGCCGTGAAGGTCGCGGAGGCGTTAACCAGGGTTCGATCATCGGTCAGGCCGTTGTCGCTGCCCTCCACCGAGGTGTAGGCAAACACTGCCTCATCCTCATAGTTCACGTTGAGCGCCAGGTCCAGGCGACCGCCCCACAATGGCCGGTTGTACAACAGGTCCAGGTTCCAGGTCATCTCAGGGGCCCTGGCCACGGGGCTGCCGGTCAGGTCGGTATCGATGCTGCCATCGAAATTGGTATCGGCGACAAAGGAGTCGAATTCGGCGTCCAGCATGCCCAGGCTGCCGGAAACGGAAAATCGATCATTCAGCAGCCAGGTGCCCTCAAATTCAACGCCCTGGACCTCAATCTCGGCCGCATTGAAATAGCGGGTTTCCTGAAATTCGCTTTCATCGACACCGTCACCGTCCCGGTCAGCGGTAATCTTTGCCAGCAGCTGCTGCTGGGAGTCATCGTAGGTAACATAGAAGCCGGTCAGGTTGAGCCGAAGACGGTTATCGAGCAACTCAGAGCGCAGGCCCAACTCGAAGGAATCGGCAATCTCAGGGTCGGTTGGCCGCGCCTGTACCGGCTCTATGGGGTTGCCACTGGTGCCGGTCTGGTCACTGTAGCCGCCACTCTTGAATCCCCGGGCGTGGGCGCCGTAGAGATAAAGATCATCGCTCAACTGGTAACCCAGACTGAGCCGCCAGGTGGGCTCGGTCCAGGTTTCTTCGTCGCTGACCACGCCATCGGGAAAACGGCTAAAGTCGGCCGCAGCGAGGGGTTCACCCAAGGCCTGCCAGGTAAACCCTGGATCAAAACTGCCGCCCAGTGCCTGGATGAAGACCAGGTTGCGACCCCGCCATTTTTTGTTTTCCCGGGTATAGCGCAACCCGCCCTCCAGAGTGAGTCGCTCCGAAATGTCCCAGGTGGCATCCAGATAGACCGCCTGGGCAGAAGCATCCTGCTGGCTGGATAGCACCTGGGGATTGTTGTTGAAATAAAACGGATCGCCAAAAGCGGGTCCCGAGGGAATCGTAATGTCGACAAAACCCAGTACCTGGGACGCTGTGAAACGAGTGTCGTCCTGCTGATAGAACAAGCCTCCGACCCAGTTCAGGGGACCGTCCAGGTCCGACGCGATGCGCAGCTCGATCTGGGTGGTTTCCCGGAGATCCTGCCGGACCGCGTCATAGAGGGAAACCGGCCCCACCTCGCCGGTGAATGTGTTAGGCAAACGTGAATCCGTTTCCCGGTATCCCGCAAAGGCACTGACGGTGTAGTCCGGACTGATGTCCCAATCAACATTCAGGTAGAAACCATCGACATCGATCTGGTGGCCATCCTCCATCTGCAAAAGCACGTCATTGCGATTGGTGATGGCCGCATTGTCCAGGGGGTCACCGGCATCACGGGTGAAACCAATGATGTTAAACAGGTAGCCTGTGTCTGGGGGCGTGTTGTTGTAGGACGGCGGCGAGTCGCCGTCGTCACGGACCAGCTCATACGCCAGATTGATATTGAGATTGTCGGCGGGCTGCCAGCGAAACTTCAACCGGCCACTGAAGACGTCATCGCCACCGACTTTCGCGCCATCTCCCTGTCCACTGGTACCCGCCAGCGGGAAGCCGACACCGAAGTCGGCGACCGGACCGTAGGACGCGCCGTTCTCGTACCAGCCATCGGACTTCATGTACAACCCGGCAACCCGCAGGGCAGCGTTGTCACCCAGCCCAAGATTGAGCACGCCCTGCCCCTGGTAGCGACCGTACTGGGCCACCCGGCCCTGGATATCGAAACTGTTCAACCCCAGCTGTGGCCGGTTGGTTTTGACATTGATGACACCGCCGGTGGTGTTTTTGCCAAACAGCGTACCCTGGGGACCACGTAAGATTTCGACGGCCGCGATGTCCAGCATTTCAATGTTGGCCGTCTGGATATGGGGAATGACAAAGTCGTCAACAATCACCCCCACCTGGTTTTCGTAGTACAGGATGATGCCGTTCTGCCCCACTCCCCTGATCGCGAAATTGGCGGCGTTGTAACCCGGTTGTTGGCCAGCCACCACGTTGGGCGAGTACACCGCCACATCGAGTAAATCCCGGGGCGCGAGGCGCTCAATCATGGCTGACGTCACCTGGGTCACGGCAATAGGGGTCGACTGGACATCGGTCTCGGTCCGGCGGGTGGCCGTCACCAGTACCTCTTCAAGACGGGCAGCATCCTGGGCCATTACCGGCGCTGGAGCGAGAGCCAGTAAGGAACAGGCTCCGAGGGTGGATAGCCCGAAAGCCATGGGCAAATACGACCTGAAATCCTTTTCCGTCATTGCGCTGCCTCGTTTGTTATTAATAGAGTTCGACTTTCCTTACAGTATCATTGTAAATTTATTTGTACGCCCCGCGCCAATGTATCGCGCATTAGTCCCGAGGGGGTGTTTTCGAGGCCTGTTGCCTGCCAAGCCCGACGCTCTGGGCGCTTCAAACACCGCCCGCATGGGCTATTGGGCTGCCGGAGGCGAAGTTCCGCGCGCCAGCCTCCAGACGTTCTGCAGATACCCTTTTCACAGCTCGCTGGGCCCCTCAGCCGCGACTTGACCCGGACCAAGAGCTTGAAATTGGGCCTGGATGCAGGCCGCTACCCAATCGACAGGATAGCGGTCAGTGGCGGCTCACTCGGCCCCCTCGGGTGCATCAGATCCGGCTGAACTCGACGCAAAAACCAGCAGGACATTGCCAGGCAGCCGACCGCCCCACTGATACCCGGAATTGACCAGCAGGTGGCCCCCGGTCACCACCGGACCGTCTGACTCTATGGCGCCACCCTGGCCGATTTCACCGGAGACGGTTTGAAACTTGCCCAGGGTATTGAACTGCCACAGCTCTCGTCCGGTGCCGGCATCGGAGGCCATGAGGATACCGGCATAGCCTCCGGCGAATACCAGATCCCCGGCGCTGGTGGCCGCCGCCGACAGGCCCGGGTCACACAGGGGTTTGGCTTCTTCAGGACAGGCGTCCGTCGCCGGGGTGTACCACTTTAACTCACCGGTCTCAGGGCTCAGGGCGTGTAATCCGGGATAGGGTTCGCCATCGGGCACCCCGGGAAAGAAGGTATCGGCAATGGGCACAAACAGGGTGTTGTCACTGGCGGTCATACCCCAGTGGACCCCGCCCGCGATGCCACCGCGTCATAATTTACGGTGCCAGACAGTGCCTCCCCTATCATCTGGATCAAGAGCATAGA
>JAAXJC010000223.1 GCA_012270045.1 Luminiphilus sp. | reverse complement strand
TTTGCCGAAATTTTTGACGAAAGCGAGGATTTTCCAGTCGACGGCAGCCAGTTTGACCTGCGCTTTGCCGATAGCGACGCCTTTCAAGTTGGCGGTCTTACGGGAACCGTCCTGCACGTACCGGGACACACACCAGCCTGCATGGCCTATTTGGTGGGTGACGCCCTGTTTGTGGGGGACACCCTGTTCATGCCCGATGGCGGCACTGCCCGCTGTGATTTCCCCGGCGGGGACGCGGGCGCCCTCTTCCACTCCATCCAGCGCCTGCTGGCGTTACCTGGCGATACCCGAGTGTTTGTTTGCCATGACTACCAGCCCAACGGGCGCCCCATGGCCTTCGAAAGCACTGTCCGGGACCAGAAAGCCCACAATATTCATGTCCATGACGGCGTCACGGAGGCGGAATTTGTCGCCATGCGCGAAGCCAGGGATGCCGAACTCGGTATGCCCGACCTAATCATCCCGTCACTGCAGGTGAACATGCGCGCAGGCTTGATGCCACCGAAAAATGCCGCGGGCCGGCTGTTGTTCAAGGTACCCATCAATGCCTTTGCTGACGGACCGGCACCGGATCTACCCCATGGCCGCTAGCGGGCAAAGAGCCGTTAGCACGCCTGACCCGGCGCTGCCCACCGGGTGGCCAGACAGGCGGGGCTGACAACGCGTAGCTTCAGGGGCAAGCGCACGATATAGACAGATATTTTTTGAGGGGGAAAATCGCATGACAGCAGCTAAACAGTTCGACATTGTCATCGTAGGCGGGGGTGCGGCAGGCATTGCCACGGCATCGAGCTTGCTCTCCCGGGCCGCACATATGGCGATTGCCGTCATAGAACCCGCCGACAGGCACTACTACCAACCGGGCTGGACCATGGTGGGCGCGGGGATTTTCTCTGCCGCATCCACAGCGAAGACTACTGCGGCAGTAATGCCTGCGGGCGTTACCTGGATTAAGCAGGCGGTCACCGAATTCAGCCCCGATGACAATGAGATCGGTCTGGCGGACGGTAGCACGGTGGGCTATGAGCGCCTGGTGGTCTGCCCGGGACTGAAACTTAACTGGGCTGGAGTGGAGGGTCTTGAGGACAATCTGGGCAGAAACGGCGTTACATCAAATTATTCATTCAAAACAGCCCCTTATACCTGGGATTTAGTTCAGAACCTAAAATCTGGAAAGGCCCTGTTCACCCAACCGCCCATGCCCATCAAGTGTGCCGGCGCGCCACAAAAAGCCTTGTACCTGTCTGCTGACCACTGGCACCGCAGCGGCACACTGAACAACATCGATGTCGGCTTTTTTACCGCCACCCCCAGCCTGTTCGGCGTTGCCCACTACGTTCCGGCGCTGATGAAGTATGTGGAGAAATACGGCGCAGAGCTGCATTTTGAGCACACACTGACCAAAATCGATGGCGCCACAAAAATAGCCACCTTCACCCGGGCCGACGGCGAAGAAGTCCAGTCCGACTTCGACATGATTCACGTCTGCCCGCCCCAGTGTGCCCCGGACTTTATCCGTCAATCACCGCTGGTAGACGAGGCCGGCTGGGTTGATGTGGACCCCGCCACCCTGCAGAGCCGCCGGTACGAGAACGTGTGGGCCCTGGGGGACGTCATGAACGCGCCCAATGCCAAAACCGCAGCGGCTGCCCGGGCCCAGGCGCCGGTGGTCGCTACCAATCTGCTGCAGCATGCAGGTCTCAATACGGGCATGGGCCACTACAACGGCTACGGTTCCTGCCCGCTCACCGTGGAGCGCGGCAAGATCGTGCTGGCGGAATTCGGCTACGGCGGCAAATTGTTGCCCAGTTTCCCCAAGTGGCTGATTGACGGCCAGTACCCGTCGGTGCTGGCGTGGCTATTGAAAGCCCGTGCCCTGCCCTGGATTTACTGGAACGCCATGTTGAAAGGCCGAGAGTGGCTGGTCAAACCGGCACTGGGCGCAGAGGAGTCGTCCTGATCGTGACGTCGATAAACGGAGGCGAGGGTGTTGAGACTGCCCTGCCGAGATTGGCTTAAGACCTACAGCGTCGAGACACTGGGCAGCGACCTGGTGGCGGCTGTCATCGTCACCATCATGCTGATCCCCCAGTCCCTGGCCTATGCCCTGCTGGCGGGCCTCCCCCCTGAAATGGGTCTTTACGCCAGTATTTTGCCGCTGGTGGCCTATGCCCTGCTGGGCAGCAGTCGCACCCTCTCGGTGGGTCCCGTGGCAGTTGTCTCACTCATGACAGCCACAGCCGTGGGCAACGTCACCCGGGAACTGCAGGTCGACTACGCGACCGCGGCCATCACCCTGGCACTGCT
>JAAXJC010000121.1 GCA_012270045.1 Luminiphilus sp. | reverse complement strand
ACCTTTTCTTAAGGGTTTTTCACGGCCTTTGCGCCCTGGGTCTGGTAGCCAATTACTGGCGGCTGGAGCCGGGCGAAGACCATCACGAGGGGGTGGGCTGGGCGATCGCGGTGGCGATCGTTTTGCGGGTAATTTGGGGGTGGTGGCGGCCGGCCTGGTCCCGGGTAGGGCGCCTTCAGTTGTTCCCGATGCGGCTACTGTTGACTGATGTGCGAAGCCTGGCCGGTGGCTACGCTGAACAGGAACAGCACTCTGTTGCCGGCAGTTGGATGATCGTGCTGATGTTTGCCCTGGCGGCGGCGCTGATACTGACCGGATGGATGCAGGATCTTGATGCCTATTGGGGTGAGGAGTGGCTACAGGATCTGCACCTGTGGCTGGGACACGGCCTGGTCATTGCGGCGGGGATGCACATTGCCGCTGTGCTGATCATCCAGTTTCGCCATGGTGTGCCCCTGGTCAGGAGAGTATGGTTTGGCTGAGCTGCCACTTCCAGGGTGCTGGTTGCCAGGGATGGGCGCTGTGACGACCTTCAGGTCGTGTTTCCCAGCCCTGCAATTGCTTTCCCATGGGCCCTCGCCGATGATGCCCCCATTATGACGGCGACTCTGATACGCAACAGATGGGTACTATCGGCGCTGGTGCTGGCCGTTGCCGGTTGCGCGACGGTAGACGATGAAGAGGCGGCGGCAAAGAGCACAGCCAAACCGCCCAAAACCCAGCGCTGCCAGCCCCACATGAACGGTGATGGATCGGTATGGAAAGTCACCTGCAGAGACTGATGAAGAGGTGGCCGGGCCGGCTGGCCATCGTGCCCCGCAGAGGACCCTTGAATGGCGGTTGAGCTTCCGGAAAGTGCCAGGGTGGTGATAGTCGGCGGCGGTGTCATTGGCTGCAGCGTCGCCTACCATCTGACCCGCCTCGGCTGGCGCGACGTCCTGGTGCTGGAGCGGGACCAGCTGACCAGCGGCACGACCTGGCATGCCGCGGGTCTGATCGTGTCTGGACTGTTAATGGACGAAACCAGTGCCGATATCTTCACCTACAGCCGGGATCTCTATCAGCGCCTTGAAGCCGAGACCGGTCTGGCAACGGGCTTCAAATCGGTGGGTTACCTGCAGGTCGCATGCAACGAAGAGCGTCTGGAGGAGATGCGCAGATCAGCGGCGTTCATGCGCAATTTCGGAATCGACTGTCACGAAATCAGCGTCGCCGAGGCCAGGGACCACTGGCCCGGAGCCCGCTTTGATGACGTGATTGGGGCCTTCTATACCGCTGAAGACGGCAGGGCTAACCCGGTCGATGTCACCATGTCGCTTGCCAAGGGTGCACGCCTTGGGGGCGCGACCCTGGCAGAAGGGGTTGCTGTCACCGGTGTCCTCAGTGAGGCGGGACGGGTCACCGGGGTTGTCACCGATCAGGGAGAGGTCAGGTCGGAGTACGTGGTCAATTGTGCGGGTATGTGGGCGCGACAATTTGGCGCCCTCGCTGGCGTCAACCTGCCGGTACAGGCTGCCGAGCACTATTACCTGATTACCGAAGACATGCCGGGTTTGACGCCCCAGACTCCGGTTCTGGAGGATCCGGATTGTTATGCCTATTTCCGGGAGGAGGTGGGCGGCCTGATGATCGGTTTGTTTGAACCGGTGGCAGCGCCCTGGCATCTGGAGGGCATACCCGAGACCTTCAGTTTTGGAGAGATCGATCCCGACTGGGAACGCATGATCCCGTTTTTGGAGCGAGCCTACGAGCGGGTGCCCGATGCACGGGAACTGGGCATCCGAAAGTTTTTCTGCGGCCCGGAGAGTTTCACGCCTGATCTGTCACCGCTGGTGGGTGAAGCCCCGGAACTGGGCAATTATTTTGTCGCCTGTGGCATGAATTCATTGGGCATTCTCTCCGGGGGTGGCATTGGCCGAATCCTTGCCCAGTGGCTGGTGGACGGTCGGCCCGATGTCGATGTCACCGGTATCAACGTCAACCGATTTCATCCCTGTCAGTCCAACCCGCGCTACCTTGGCGATCGCGTGGTGGAGGTGCTGGGCAAGATGTATGAGCCCCATTATCCCAACCTCGGTATGGGATCGGCTCGGGATGTAAAGCGTTCGGTACTGCACGAGCGATTGTCGGCAGCGGGAGCCCATTTTGTGGAGAGCGCCGGCTGGGAGATTGCCGACTGGTATGCGCCCGCCGGGCTGTCGCCCGAGGTGGAGCGCTACAGTTGGGGTCGCCAGAACTGGTTTGTCTTCCAGGAAGCTGAACACAGGGCCTGTCGCGAGGCTGTCGTCCTTATGGACATGTCGTTCATGGGTAAATTCCTGGTTCAGGGCCGGGACGCCGAGACCGCGCTCAACTATATATGCGCTAACGATATCGCGGTCCCCGTCGGCCGAATCGTCTACACCCAATGGCTGAATGATCGGGGCGGCATTGAGGCTGACCTTACCGTTACCCGTTTAAGCAGCGAGTCGTTTCTGGTGGTTTGTTCGGATACGGCCCATGGTCAGGTGAGTATGTGGCTGGACCGCAAGCTGTCCAGGGACCAGCACGTATTTGTCACCGACGTCACTTCGTCATACACCCAAATCAATATCCATGGGCCCAATGCCCGTGCACTGCTGACCTCGGTGACCCACGAGGACATCTCCCATGAGGCCTTTCCCTACCTCCATGGGCGCTACATTGATATTGATTACGCCCGGGTTTTGGCCGTGAGGGTGACCTATGTCGGTGAACTGGGCTGGGAACTGTATATACCGACGGAACACGCGCTGCAGGTCTACGACCGGCTGGTGGACACCGGGGCCCAGTTCGGGCTGCGTCATGCCGGGCTGCAGGCATTGAACAGCCTCAGGCTGGAGAAGGGGTACCGGGATTACGGCCATGATATCGACAACATGGATACCCCCCTCGAGGCCGGTTTGGGTTTTGCTGTGAAGCTGGACAAGCCCGCTGGTTTCCTGGGCCGGGATGCCCTGCGGGAACAGCAGCAACAGGGTGGTTACCGTCGTCGACTGTTGCAGTTCAGGCTGCGTGATTCCCAGCCGCTGCTGCACCACGCGGAGACTATCTACCGCAATGGCAAGCCCGCCGGCTATATTCGCGCCGGTGCCTTCGGCTTTACCCTGGGCTCCGCAGTGGGTCTGGGCTTTGTCGAATCCGACCAGCCCATAACGGCGCAACAGGTCGCTGGAGACGCTTGGGAAATAGACGTCGCGGGCGTTCGATACCCGGCCGATGCCTCAATCCGTCCGCTTCTGGACCCTGCAATGGAACGCATCAAATGCTGATAGCTCCCCCTGCGGTTCTGTTTGTGACCGGAAGGCGGGTATGCGAGAGATCGGGATTCGTGGTATCACACAAGCTGTGGCAAGGAGGCCCCGTGGGTCCACGAGCTGCCTCTGCCGCCGCAGGGTGGTGTCGGCTTGTGGAAGGGATAACTGATTGCAGCGTTGACAGGGTGGGCTGTTGCCCCCTTGAGCGCAGCCTTGGGGGATGATTGTTGGCGATGCTGACTCACCTTGTCCGCGGTCTCCCGCTTTTGCTGTTGCTGTTGCTGGCAGCGGTGTCGGGCTGCGACAACAGGCAACCTGTCGCCGCCGCCTTTGACGGTGAGGTAGCGGTGGGCGTGCTGCACTCCCGCACCGGCACCCTGGCCATCTCAGAACACACCGTAGCTGAGGCGGAATTACTGGCCGTTGCCGAGATCAACGCATCAGGGGGCCTGCTGGTCGACGGCCAACGCCTGCGGGTGGTGCCCGTGGAAGAGGACGGCGAGTCGGACGAGGCCGTGTTTGCGCGCAAGGCCGCCAAGCTCATCGATATCAGCAAGGTCGATGTCATTTTCGGCGGTTGGACCTCCAGTAGCCGTAAGGCCATGCTGCCGGTAGTAGCGTCCCGGCGGCATCTGTTGTTCTACCCGTTGCAGTATGAGGGGGAGGAGTGCTCCGAGTTCGTATTCTACGCCGGCGCGACGCCCAACCAACAGGCCGGGCCGGCGATCAGTTGGCTGCTGGAAAACAAGGGTGACCGGTTTTTTCTGGTGGGCTCAGACTACGTTTACCCCCGCACGGTGAACAAAATTATCCGCAGCCAGGTTGAAGATGCGCAGGCCTCGGTCGTCGCTGAGCATTACCTTGCACTCGGTGACCAGGCGTTGGCCGGGACCATAGAAAAAATAAAATCTGCCATGCCCTCGGGAGGCATCATCATCAACACCATCAACGGTGATTCCAATGTGGCGTTCTTCAGGGAGGCCTATTCCCAGGGGCTGACCGCGGCCAATGGTTACACGATCATGAGCTTTTCCGTGGCGGAAGAGGAGGTCAATGCCATTGGTCCGCAATTTATGGAGGGCTCCTTTGCGGCGTGGAATTTTTTTCAGGCGCTGGATTCACTGCCATCGCGACAGTTCACGGCAAGCTTCAAGGCCATGTACGGTGCACGCAGGGTCACCACAGATCCGGCCGAGGCGGGCTATACGGCGGTGCACCTCTGGGCACTGGCCGCGACCAAGGCAGGTAGCACCGATCCGGAACGGGTTCGTTCCGCCCTGATTGGCACCGCGTTCTCAGCACCCCAGGGCGAAGTGATCGTGACCGGGAACCACCATCTTCGTAAGCATGTGCATATCGGTGAAGTGGCTGCCGATGGGCAGTTTCGAATAGTTGCGGATGGTGGCACGGTGATGCCGCAAGCTTGGTCCCAGTGGCTGCCTGAAAACCTTGGCTATCGCTGTGACTGGACCCGGTCTGGCCCCGATGCCGAGAGGTTCCTTGCCGACTCCGAGGGGGATCGCTCGTGACGGGCCTGCGGTTGAGCGCCGCTGCGGCCTGGCGCCTGCTGCCTGTCGCCCTGATCGGGCTGGCGATTCTCAGTCTCTGGCTGGGTGGCGATCCCCAACCCATCCGGGTGTATGAAGACCAAATCAGCCTGAATGACCTGGCCGAAGCGGTGGAACCCCAGCCCGATATATCGCAGGTGCGGGATGACCAGCACGTCATGTATTACGGCATCCATGTGGACAAAGTCTATGAACTGTCCCGTCAGTCCCGGACCTTTTCGGCCGATGGCTACATCTGGGTTGAATGGGATGCCGAAACCCAGCGCTTGATGGAGGAAAAGCAGATTTCGCCGGCGCGCCTGATTCGTCTGGTCAACCAGATCGAGAGCTGGGACTCCACCTTTGAGCCGGTGACCGAGCAACCCGTACCCCTGTCAGCGGGCAGGTTTTACCAACGCTATCGGTTCTCCAGTCGGTTTTATGATGATGAGATCAATTTTCACCGGGATCCCTTTGATTCCCTGACCCTCCCCGTTGTGGCCGAAGTCGCCGCGGACGCGATGTCCCAGAAATACCAGCAGACCCTGCTGTACCCCCACCACCAACAGAATGGTTTCCTGGGCCTCTCCGGAGACCTCAGCGGTTATCAATTGCAGGGCGCGGTCTTGAACAGCTACCTGCATACCTACCCGTCCCGCTTCGGGTCCTGGTACCAGCCCGTGCAGAGTCAGGCGCGACTGGAGATCATCTACCAGTCCGACTACTGGAGTGCCTTCGTCAATTGGGTTCTGCCCCTTATTATTGTGATGTCAGTGGTGCTGCTGTCGCCGGCGGTGGCGGGCTCCCTGGGGGATGTGCGCCTGGCGATACCCTCGACGGCGCTGCTGACCCTGATTTTCCTCCAGCAGGCCTATCACGACGACCTGCCGTCGCTGCCCTACCTGACCTTTCTCGATCAGTTGTTTGCCTGCTCGTACCTGATTGCCATGGGCCTGTTCGCCCTGTTCACCTGGGGTACCAATGTCTACACCAAGGCTGCTGAGGATGAAAAAGAGGCTGCCATGGCGCGGATCGACCGGGTGGACTTTGTGTTTCAGTGCGTCTCTATTGCCGGGTTTTCGGTGGTGGCGATCATGACCTGGACGTCTACACACTGAAGCCGATCAGTGTCCGTGCCGAATCGAGTGCCGCTGATGGCATGTCAATTCAAGCGATGCCCCGTGCTTTTTTCGCCACAAAAGCTCAAGGATAACCTGCGACAGCGGCAGCAGGCCCGCACAACCAGTCCATAGCCGTTCAGGCTCGCTGTGGTTCAGTCCTGGCCCGTAGCGTAACGCCAATGGCACCACACCCTCGCGATGCTGGGGCCTGTGCTCTGGCGCGGGTGATATTGCTTGAGCCTAAGCTGAAGAGTGTTTTAGTGCCCCCCCACTCAAGGGATGGGGCTCGGGCCGCCTGCCCACAAAAGAGCAAGACGGAGCTGCTTTACGGGTGCGCCAGAAATAATTGGAACATTCATAACAAAGCGAAATATGGTTTTCCACGCTAAATACGGCGGTTGTTCGGGCTTTAGGAGCTATTTTGGAGGAAAAGAGGAGCTGAATAAGAGGACCGGGCAGGGTCTGTTGCCCGATTCTCACCCTGCTTGTTTGATTAGGAGGATCATGAGCATGGTTAAATCAGTTTTAAACATTTGTCTTTTCGGCTGCCTTTTGACACACACCCTGGCGGCGCCTGCTGTAGCCCAGTCGGACCTGCCTTATGTGGCCGGCCACAAAACCGCATGTCTCTCATACGATGAAGTCGCCTGGGACCCACTGTATGGGGCTGAGCTACAAAGAGCAGTGGATAATGGATATTTCGCTGACCCAGAGACGGCAGCTGCAGTCAGTGAACTCGCCTATAGCCTGATGACGCCAAAAAGTGTTGATCCGGCGAACGGCAGCGCCAGACTCCTGTTGAGCCAGATCTGGTATCCCGTATCACCGGCTGCTGCGACGTCAGCAGAGCCCTCTACCTGGCTTGATATCTATAGCAATGACGCCGAAGGCCAACAGCTGGCGTACGATATGAGTATCGTAAGCAATTTCGTCCGTCTGTTTGTGATGGAGGAGAGAGGTGACTATCCCAATGTCGATGAGGGTTATTTCAACAACTTAAAGACTGACCCTGAAACAGTGGAGTACTTTGTTGATGGGCCTCTTGGCAGTGTTGAAGGAGCCCCTGTCGCCACTGGCCAAACACCGTTTCCGCTGGTCATATTGGAAGCCATTGGGAATAATCAACGACACTTGGCGGAGGAGCTTGCATCCCGTGGCTATGTGGTCATTGCGACAGCACATCCCGGAGATCGCGATACTGACGGGTTGCTCGATATAGGGGACCCCTACTATGACGGCACGCCGATCAACGGCATTCCCTATGGGCTGAACTGCTCGGAAGAGGAGATCAATGCGGCAAAACCTGTAAACGGCATACTGGATTTCGATGTCGATGTCCCAGACATCTGGCGGCTTGATGGTGGTGTTTACATGGGCTTGGCCAGAGGAAATATTCAGGAATCGCTACGCTATAGGGCCATAGATGTCGGCATGCTGATAGCCCGAGCGTC
This sequence comes from Luminiphilus sp., assembly GCA_012270045.1. Lineage (GTDB taxonomy): Bacteria > Pseudomonadota > Gammaproteobacteria > Pseudomonadales > Halieaceae > Luminiphilus. The sequence continues at coordinate 4,331 of JAAXJC010000121.1, read as the reverse complement.
TGAATTTTTCGACCAGGAGAACATCGTTGATAACACCCGGACCGGAATACTGGGCATCTCGCGCGGCGGCGCTACCGCCCAACTTATCGTAAGCGATGACTCGGTGTTGAATGACCCGGCCCTCATCCCCTCGACAGCGCGAGCGGGCATGGATGAAGTAGATGCGGTCGTTACATTAGCCGGGAATAACCGGTTCAAAGGAAATTCGTCCAACGCGAGTCTCATCCTTAAACCAACCTTGGCGATGCAGGGCCGGGATGATTGGGTGCTCAATCGCATCTCTGACCTCAGCTACGGCGTTGGCACGTTGCGAGAACCCAACCCGGTTTTTGCAGATAACTATCAGAATCGATACGCGCCTGGGGTCCCGGCCATGCGGGTTTTGATAGACAGGTTTGGGTTCAGTGATTTCGAATCCGGTTATCCGCTCTTTCGCTGTGTTGAACACGGCGGCAGTGAGGAAGTGCCAGAAAACTGTGTATCCTACAGGCCTGTGGATGAACGACGCGACTTGAAGCGCAGGAAAACTGCTGGCCTTGAATTTGGCGGTACCTACGTCGCGAGACCCCTCGAGGAACGGCTGGATATATCCATGTCCTATATCAATGCCTGGTTTGACCTGTACGTCCGTGGAGAGGTTTGTTCAGAGCACCGTGAGTATTCGATTGATGGCAAAGTAATAGGCAAAGATCTGAATAACTTAAAGCGACTGCGGAAGAATCATTTCCGTCCCGCTTCTATCCAACGCCGTCACCGGAATCTGAGGCAAGGTAATACCATTGGAACGACGCCCGGAGGTAGGTGTTAGCAGTTGGCTCACTCAGCCCTCGAGACCAGCGTCGGTTCTGGTCTCGAGCAGGCTGAGTTGATTCAGAATCCCATCGAACCCAACACGCGACCTCACTGATTCGAAGAACCAGGAGGTCCTGATCAGTATCAACACAGAGGTATCCCTGTCTGCTATGGCTTCAGTCAGCAAGGCAATAGCGCGCTCTTCATCTCCTGTTTCCATAAGTCCGACGATATGATCGGCTCGCCTGCCTGGCACAACAGGACTGTCTAGCACGGATCTGGCACGCTCATACTGGCCGGTACGCGCGAACAAAACGGCATAAGCAGCAGGAAACAAATGTCCTGACTCAGCCCACGCGTGCTCAATCAGGGGTAGTGATGCTTCTGTGCTGCCGAGTTCCAGGTATGCCAGAGCCTGCATGCGAAGGGCTTGTGCCAAAGGCTCTCCGCCCGCGACGATATCTGCAATCTGTTCGGTGACTTCGATCACCTGTTCAAATTGCCCGCGATCAAGCAGTGCGAGGGTATAGCACGCCAGAGAAATCGGGGATTCTTCAATGTAGTCGTGCCTTCGCGCGCGCTCGATCAACCTGAATGCATCGTCGCTCCTGCCTTCCCTGGTCGCAATTTCCCACAGAAGATGGTTCCACCAGCGACCTTCGGGCTGCAATTCGAGACCGTGCTTGATTAATCTCCCCGCGCTGGCGTAATCGAGCTGCAAAAACAGGTGCACTTGGGCCCGATAAAAAATCTCGTCGATGGTTTCCCCGTGCCTGGCTCGGTCGTTGTCCAGTATTTCGTGAGCGAGTTCAGCCGCCCTCAGGGGTGGAACTGATGGGTCAACCCGATGGGTGTAGTACCAGGCGAGCTCAAGTTGCGCCGTTCTGAAATCCGGGTCCAGTTCCGCCGCTTTGCGCATCAGGTCCAGTGAATGGATAGGGTCTGCGATGTCTCCAGCCACATGGCGAGCGTATTCTTGCTGGGCATCGAAATAAAACCTCAGCGCTTCCGGCTCAACACCCCTGAATTCCTCGAACTCTTCGGGGTGGCTGCGTCGAACGTCGAGGTTAAGCATCGTTCGTAGGTTATGGGAGATATTGGCGGCCAGCGTCGTCTGATCACCCAAACTCAGATCGCTACTAATGTCGTACTGCTTTGACCAGACGTGATAGCCATCAATGGCTCGAATAAGCTGTGCCGTGATCCGCACCAAATGATTATCTTGCTGTACGCTGCCTTCCAGAAAATAGGAAACGCCAAGGTCATGGGCAATCGTGTCGACGTTCCGCTCCTCCTTCCAAAGGCGAAATGTTTCTGTTCTGGAGGGAACCTGCAGCCAGTCGACAGCGGCCAGATCATTGAGGATGCTGTCGCCCAGGCCCTCTGAATACAGATCCAGGTTGCTTACCTGACTCATGTTTTTAAACGGGAAAACAGCCACCGAGAAATAAGGTGCGGCCGAATCGATATTGTTCTCGTCCTTCGGGATAAAGACTGACAATAGGGCAGCCGAGACCAAAAAAACCAATGCAAGTGCCAGAGGTACAAGCAAAGACAATTGATTCGATGCCTCTTGATCGCTTGACACCACCAAAGCCGCTGTTGAGTCGATTGTGGCATCTTCTGGATCAGCATCCCCTGTGGGAGCGATCGCCTGATAGCCGCGTTTATTCACTGTTTTGATGTACTGCGGCTCTCTGGCCGAGTCACCCAGCAGGCTTCTGATCTGGCTTATGTGTCGATGGATGGTGCTTTCTTCAACGACACGGCCCGGCCAGAATTGGGCGAGTAGTTCATCCGAAGAAACAACCCGTCCACGGTTCACCACAAGATAGACAAGGATATCCATCACTCGGGGAGTGACGGTCTTTTCCTCGCCCTGTTGGAAGATCAGGTTTAAATCTGGCCGGATTTCAACGTCGCCAAAAAGAAAGTGCGTCATGGAGAGCCTGCGCCCGGGAAACCTGGTATCGCGTTTCCACCGAGTTTTATGGCACCGGCATCTGTGAGTTTTGTCAGAAGGGGCCTTTGCTTCATGGCCGTGCCCGCCTGATGATTGCCGTACTGCTGCTCAATTCCATCACTGGCCATTGCGGCCATGGAAATACTGTCCCGCCCTGGAACATAAAGGGCATGCTCGGTTCACCAGCGGAGGGGGACACTTCCGGCGTATGCGACTTTGTTTCTGCAACCATTCCCTGGCTTATTACCTTTAAGGTCTTCCGCTACATGCGATAGTTGTCCTGAATACTCGTTCGTTTCGCGAATTATCCTGCCTTGTAGTAGATCGGAGTCCGCTGACGTTCGTATCATCTAGCAAGCAATTGCACTGTGCAACAGCCACAGGGTGAGGACATTGGTCACAACAACCCACAGTGGCCGTACCCGGCGAAGGCGCTAACGTGCCTTGAGTATAGGAAACACTGACGGTACAACCAATTCCGCAGCTATGATGTTCTTTTCTACTAACGGCCGGCCGAAACATACGATCGTTCTCGACTGAAGCAATCGCCCTTACGAGTGCCAGACGTCTCTCGCGGGTTTTCGAAAGAAAGTTGTCTAGGCAAAAATGAGTAGTCCGAATGCCTGAATTTGATGCAGGCCATGGTAAATACCAACAATGAACCGCGGGAAAATATTGTGCGGAGACGGGCTGATGATAATGGAGTGCCAAAGGGCAGGGGCTGTGCAATAGCCCGTGCCGACCTGGGCGCCAGTAGGGTGGGTGTGGGGCTGATCAGCCGCGGAAACTGCTGGTGCTAGCCGTTCGGCAGCCGGCAAAGGACTTTGACTCGCTCACAGCTATACTAACGCCGTTGTAGCTAATGCAGTGGGGCTGGGTTTACCTGAAGTGGGCGGCGATGGAGGGTAATGTGTTCTTCACTAGAACGTTGAGATAAATACTCTTATGTGTCAGCAGCAGTTAGGATTGGGCTTCTTCAAATCAATGACTGTTGCTGAACAGCGGGGTTGCCGAGACTTGCAGATTCATCTCAGCGCTGGCGCGCAAGCCCCACAGAAGTCACTGAGTCGACCCAAACACAATAGAGGGCCACTGCTGGCGTTTGCGACCGTCATTGGATTGCTGATTGCTGCTGGCCTCGGCGCCCCGGCCGGGTATGGCAAGCCAGGCCCGATGGCAACCTCAGCCGGGGACATCATTGAAGAGATCGGTCGACTGGAGCAAAACCAGGACCCCAAGTGTTACGCCACGGCCTCGCGCCTCGAGGACTTTATGTTCGGTACGCCCCTGAGTGTTGAGGCCCGAGCGGACAAAAATCTGCGCCAGGCGAACCTGCTTCGCGACATCTGGTACCGGGCATCCAATGTCGGTGAGGTAGGGGAGGCAGGCCTGCTGACGGCGGCTGATATCGAGGCGGCCGGCGCAGCCATTATTCAGGCGGACCGTGACAGCAGCGGCCACTGGCGAGTACAACTGACCGGGTTTGAGCCTATTCGCATCAACGAGACGGACAAGCGGCAGTACAGTTCCATCGCTTATTCGCTGCGAGCCTTGCTGAGCGTGCAGCAGGATATCC
>JAAXJC010000122.1 GCA_012270045.1 Luminiphilus sp. | reverse complement strand
ATCCTCAAAGTTGACCGAGAGGCTTTTACGCCCCACCCCTTCGTAGTGGGCGAGCAGGTGCAGATCATGGTTACCCAGCACTACGGTTACGGCGTCCCGATGCCGGAAGAACCAGCGCAGGGTCCTGAGGTTATCGGGCCCCCTGTTGATCAGATCACCCACGGCCCAGAGGTGGTCACGTTTGGGCTTGAAGTCCACTTTCCTGCGCAGGGCTTTGAACGCCGGGAAGCAGCCCTGTATGTCGCCAATGACATAAGTCGTCATGGGTATTTTCGCCCCTGTCCCGCAACGAGATGGCCCGACACAATTTTAATGGCGTTTAGCGTGGGCTTCATTGGGCATCCAGCAAAGCCGACAGGGCGACGAAAGCCGCAATAGGCAGGGTCTCGGCCCGGGCACCCGGGTCAATGCCGGCAGCGATCAGATCGCTGTCACCAAAGGTGCCTTTGAAGTTGTTGCGCAGGGTCTTGCGTCGCTGGGCGAAAGCCATCTGTACCACCCGGCCCAGTTTGGCGACATCGCAATCCGGGAAGGGGGCAGAAGAATGGGGCAACAGCCGCACGATGGCAGACTGCACTTTCGGTGCCGGGAAGAAGGCCTCCGGGGGTACGTCGAAGAGGTGGCTGACCTGGCAGTGGAATTGGGCCATGACCCCCAGCCGGCCCCAGTCCTTGCTGCCCGGTTCGGCGGCCAGCCGCAGGACCACTTCCCGCTGCAGCATAAAATGCATGTCCCTGATCAGGGTCGTATTGTCCAGCAGCTTGAAAATCAGGGGCGTGGAGATGTTATAGGGCAGGTTGCCGACCACCCGCAGGGGCCTGTCGTCATTGGTCAGTTGCCCGAAATCAAAGGTCAGGGCATCGCCACTGTGCAGGGCGAAGCGCGGGTGAATGCTGAAGGCGGCCAGCAGGCCCGTGGTCAGGTCCCGGTCCAGTTCAATGGCATCCAGTTGGCAGCCACTGGTGACCAGCGCCCCGGTCAGTGCCCCCTGTCCGGGGCCTATTTCCACCACATGATCATCCGCTGTGGGCGCGATGGCGCGTACGATGGCCTGAATGACCCCGTCGTCCTGCAGGAAGTTCTGCCCAAAGCGCTTGCGAGGTGCGGGACCCCGCTGAGGATGTGCCATGACTGTGACCGCTAACTACCGGATTGCTGTGTCTGGTAGCATCTCACGAACGGCGCTGCCAGTGTGAGCAGCCCCCCGGGGTATTGACCTGAGAATATCGTGAGCCCGAAGCAGTATTTTATCCTTGTCGACACCATGGCGCGGCTGTCCCTGAAGGCCGAGGCCCGTCGTTTTTATTTTGGCTTCTGGTGGTGGGTGATTGAGCCCATGCTGTACGTGGCGGTCTTTTACACCGTGTTCTACCAAATACTCGGCAACCGCGCCCCTGACTTCTTAATGTTTTTGGTGGTCGGCAAGTTCGCGTTCATCTGGTTTTCCAAGACCGTGAACTATGCCGCCAACAGCCTGGTCAACAATGCCGGCCTCATTGGTCGCATGGATATGCCGAAAACCCTGTTTCCCATGGCCGTCATCCTTGAATGCAGTTATCGGCAATTGGCAGTCTTTGCCTTGATGGGGGTGTTCCTTATTTTGGATGGCCATATGCCGACATGGCATTGGTTATGGGCGCTACCCCTGATCGCCGTGGAAGGCCTGCTGATTGTCGTGTGCGGACTGCTGGCGTCGGTGCTGGTTTGTATCAAACGGGATTTCGCGCTGCTGATCGGCTTGGGTATGTTGTTTCTGCTGTTTATGTCCGGTGTTTTCTGGGACCTGAACAGCATTGCCAGCGACGAAACCCGGCAGGCTCTGCTGTTCTGGAATCCGGTCGCCTTTTTATTGGACAGCTTTCGCCAGGTGCTGCTCTGGCAGCAGGCGCCCAATCTGAAACACCTGGGCGGGCTGGCAGTATTTCTTGGTGCGCTATTGCTTGTTACGACTCGCTGGATGGACCGCTACCGCTACCTTTTGGCGCAGCGGGTGGTCACCGCATGAGCCCGGCGCTGAGCCTCAAAGGCATTGGCATGCACTTCGCACTGGCCTCCGAGGGGGACAGTCACACCCACCAGGCCCTGCAGGGTCTCGACCTTGAGATTGCCCGGGGTGAAAAGATCGGGCTGGTAGGGCGCAATGGCGCCGGTAAGTCGACCTTGCTGCGTATTATGGCGGGGATTTATCCCCCCGCATCTGGGAGCATCTGGCGGGCACCGGAACTGTCGGTCGCCCTGTTGTCCATTGGCCTCGGTTTCAAGAACGACCTGACGGGTCGGGAGAATGCACTACTCGCAGCGGTGTTGCAGGG
>JAAXJC010000225.1 GCA_012270045.1 Luminiphilus sp. | reverse complement strand
CCCCGTCCCCTGATACCCGCCAAATGGAATCCCAGTGAAGAAACCCGCGAGGTGTTCGACACCCTGGCGGTGATTGCCGCTACTCCCCGACGGGCACTGGGTGCCTACGTGATCTCCATGGCCGCCTCGGCTTCGGATGTTCTGGCGGTGCAGCTGCTGTTGAAGGCGACGGGGTGCGACACCGACATACCGGTTGCGCCGCTCTTTGAAACCCTGGATGACCTCAAGGCAGCTCCGGACATTGTTACCCAGTTGCTCTCAGACCCGGCTTATCGCGTTCGCTGTGATCACAGCATCATGGTGATGATTGGCTATTCCGACAGCGCCAAGGATGCGGGCATGCTGGCGGCTGGTTGGGCCCAGTACCGCGCCCAGGAGTTGTTACTGGGTGTATGTGAAGAATTCGGTGTTGCCCTGCACCTGTTCCACGGACGGGGCGGCAGTATCGGTCGGGGGGGCGCCCCCGCCCACGACGCACTGCTGTCACAACCCCCCGGCTCGCTGATGAACGGCCTGCGGGTTACCGAACAGGGTGAAATGATACGCACCAAGCTGGGGCTGACCCCTCTGGCCGAAAACACACTGGGACGTTACGCCAGTGCCATCCTTCAAGCCAACCTGTCACCCCCGCCTCAACCGAAAGACGATTGGCGCCAGTTAATGGACAGACTCTCTGAAGCCTCCTGCGCTGACTACCGGCGCTGGGTGCGCGATGAACCCGAGTTCGTGCCCTACTTCAGACAGGCGACACCCGAACTGGAACTTGCCAGCCTGCCCCTGGGGTCCAGGCCAACCCGTCGTCGATCCGATGGCGGCATTGCCAGCCTGCGGGCCATCCCGTGGATATTTGCCTGGTCGCAAAATCGCCTCATGTTGCCCGCTTGGCTGGGTGCCGGGGCAGCCATCGCAGGGGCAATACAGGAGGGGCGGCGCGAAACTCTGGAAAAAATGGTCCAGGAGTGGCCTTTTTTCACTGCCCGCTTATCCATGCTCGAGATGGTTTATGCCAAATCCGATAGCAACATCGCTGCCCTTTACGATCAGCTCCTGGTGGCCGACGACCTGAAGCCCCTGGGCACGGCACTGCGGGCACAGCTGGCCAATGACCGGCGCACCGTGCTGGACGTCCTCAGTTCCGAGGAAGAACTGGAAAACAACAGCTGGGGCCGGGCCTCCATTGATCTGAGGGACATCTATACGACACCGCTGAACCTGCTTCAGGCCGAACTGTTGCGGCGGGAGCGCGCCAACCCGGACCGAGCCACCGAGCGGGCCCTGATGGTCACCATCGCGGGTATCGCCGCGGGCATGCGTAACACCGGCTAGGGCATAACAAGCGCTATCAACCCCCGTCCATCGCATCCGGAACGGCTGCTTCAAGACTGCGGGCATCCCGCACCATTTTTGCGACGTCAGCCAACAGTTGCTTGGCATCGTAAACGACACCGGATTTCACTGTGTAGCGGACCCCACCCTTGCGCCCGACCTCACCACTGTCCCGATCCAGGTACCAGTGGCCCGTGCCATACAGCAGCTTGAAGTTGGCAATGGGATTGCCCTCAACCAGTACGATGTCTGCCTGCCGCCCCGGAGTCAGGGCGCCAATCTGATCGGCCATTCCCAGCAATTCCGCTCCGTTTCTCGTGGCTGCCTGAATAACTTCCAGGGGGTGAAAGCCCGCCTCCTGCAGCAGTTCAAGCTCCCTGATGAAGGCGAAGCCGTACACCTTGAAGATAAACCCCGCGTCGGAGCCGGCAGCGACCCGCCCACCGGCATTCTTGAAGTCATTGATAAACTCCATCCAGCGGGCAAAATTTTGCCGCCAGGCCACTTCGTGTCCAGTGGTCCAGTCAAAATGGTAGGAGCCGTGCAGTTGCGGATTCGGCTGGAAAAAATCAGCCAGTGCCGGCCAGGTGTAATCGGCATGCCACTCGGCCAAACGCGCCCGCATCACGTCACGGTTGGCCTCATAGATGGTGAACGTCGGCACCACAGTGAAATCGAGCTGCACCAACTCATCAATGGTCGACTGCCAGGTTGGTGAGCCCGGTTCGGCTGCCTGTAGCCAGAGACGACCGGCCTCGCCAAACCGCCACTGCTCATCGGAATAGTTGTAGTCAGCCGGATAGTTCTGCAGCGTGCGGTCGGTAAACATGGCCTCGGGCAAACCGTACCAGTGCTCCATGCTGTCCAGCCCCAAACGGGCGCTGTCGAGCACGTTCATATGATAAACGCCGTTCTGGTCATGGTGACTCGCTGTCCCCATGTCCAGGGCCTGGGCTTCCTCGTAAACCGCCGCCAACGCCTCACGGGTGCCACCCCGCAGCTTGACCCCCTCTGCGCCGCGCTTTCTGACTGCTCGCACCCAGGCCCGGGCGCCCTCGGCATCGGTGATGGCCGAACTGACCCCCGATCCGGTTGACCCGGGAAACATCGCGTAGGGAACGATTCGCGGTGCGACAATTTCGTTGCGCGCGCTGCGCTTGGCCTGTCCCACGGTCCACTCCAGGCCCATTACCGAACCCACATCCCGCACCGTGGTAATACCGTGGGCCAACCACAATTTGAAAACATATTCCGGCGGTGTGACCGGACCCGCCAGTCCCTGCAATGGGTTACCGATGTGGACGTGGGCATCCACAAACCCTGGCAGTGCGGTCATGCCAGCAGCGTCCATGCGCGTCTCACCGACAACCGGGGCTGGCGGTCTGGGTTTAATACCGACAAGGGTTGCCCCCTCGATCACCAATGACACCGGGCCCCGGGGTGGCGAACCCAGGCCATCCACCAGCATGACGTTGTCGATCACCAGCCGTTCGTGGGGCCCCTGACCCTCCTCACTGCCCCGGTCCGGGGCGGGGGGGGGCAGCACAATGCCCGCGCTGGCAGCGAGGGCGGCGCCCTCCTCACCCGGGTCTGCGGCCATCAGGGGCTGAGCAAAAAGCAGAACAGTGGCAACAAGATTGATGAATTTCATGGCCATCCTCTTTCGGTCCTTAACACGACCCCCGGTCCGCCTCGCCAGTGATGATTACCGGGATTCAGCGGGGCCAAAACGCATGGGGGACGCACGATCCCTGGCCACAGGTGACCCATGCAACCTCTGCCCCGCAATTATTCAGCCTTCTGTCCCTAACAGGCTCGCGGCTGATCTCTTATCCTTCCCCATCGTACCTAAAAGGTATGTGAGGCGGCAGCGCGGAGCCTACACCCCGAAGCATCCTCTGAGGAACCAGCGATGTGGCAATACACAGGTGACCGACGACCGGATTTTGCAGCAACTCCAGGCCCCGATCAGGAATCAGTCTGGGACTACCCACGCCCCCCCAGGGTTGTTGCCAGTGATGAGCTGGTGGATGTCAGTATCGGCGGCATTCCCCTGGCCAGCAGTCGCTCTAGTCATCGGGTACTGGAAACTGCCCACCCGCCGACCTACTACATCCCGGCCCGCGATGTTAACTGGCAGGCCCTGCGGGACATGGAGCGACAAACATTCTGTGAATGGAAAGGCACGGCCAATTACTTCAGCCTCGCCCGCAACCCGGCATCGGGGCCCGTTGCCTGGCAGTATCGCCACCCCGTGTCGAGTTTCGCTGCCATCGACGGCCACGTTTCCTTTTATCCGGCGCTGGTGTGCTGCGAGGTCAACGGCGAGCGGGTGCAGCCACAACCGGGCGCCTTCTATGGCGGTTGGATAACACAGCGGGTCGTCGGCCCCTTCAAGGGCGAACCCGGAACCGGGCACTGGTAAAACCGCGGCTTGCGCCACGCAGAAATTCCCGGGATAGCGTATGCTGTGGCACTTTCAGAGCAGCCCCCGGGCCAATGATCACCTTCGATATAAACCCCCGTCACGACCCCGAGAGCCTGCGTGCTGAGCTGAGCAGTACAGGGCGGCTGCAAATCCCCGAGTTCGTCACGGGCGACAGCGCAAAACGACTGCATACCCTGCTGCGGGACCACAATCACTGGTATCTGACCTACAACGAAGGCTCCGAGAATTACGAATCCAGCGAGTCCCAGTACAAGTCACTGCCACCCCAACAGCAGCACCGTTTCATGGGCAACATTTATCGGCGCGCCAGCAGCGGATTTCAGTACGTGTTCTGGCAGTACTACATCAGCCAGGCCATCAAGCAAGGGGAGAACAGTGGCCACCCCATGCATGCCGTTGATGATTGGGTAACGGGAGACAAGTTCCTCGGCTTTATGCGCACACTCACCGGGCAATCCGACATTCGCACCTCCGACAGCTACGCCAGTTGGTACAGCCCGGGACACTTCCTGACAAAACATGCCGACCGCCATCCAAGCCATGACCGTGTCGCCGCCTGGGTGCTCAGCATGACACCCGAGTGGGATGAGAACTGGGGCGGGCATCTGGCGTTTTATGATGATCGCGGCAATATTACTGAAGCCTTCAAACCCGCCTTCAACACGCTCAACATATTCCTTATCCCGGTAGATCACGCAGTCCAGATGGTGGCGCCCTTCGCCGCAAAACCCCGCACCAGTTTCCTGGGTTGGTTACTACGCTGAGATCAGCCCGGGACTGGTATGCGATTCCGTTCCCACCCCGCCCCCCTGCCCTCCACAAGCTTGCATAAATTTGCCTGTCCAGCATTGCTCCCCTCCCCGGCTGTGCTAAAACAGTGCTGCAAAGCATTCGAGCAACAGGCCGCTTCGGGTCGGAGTAAGGAAGCCGTCGCGGCATCGGCATCTGTACAGGACGATGGCACCCTGGGGGACGCTACATGATCAACATCACCCGCCTGGTACTTCAGCTGCTGATGGCCAGCACACTGGTCCTCCACGCCGCCCAGTCCCCGGCACGCCCGGAGCCTGGCCGTATCGACCAACAGCAAGTGCTGGCATCGCAGGGTGAACCGGGAAACTGGTTACACGGCGGGCGAGACTATGGCCAAAGCCACTACTCCCCCCTGACCCAGATCAACCGCACTACAGTCACTGGGCTTGGCTACGCCTGGCACCTCGATTTACCCATGGAGCACGGTTACGAGGCCACGCCACTGATGGCGGACGGTGTCCTCTACGGCAGCGGCCCCCAGGGCATTGCCTTTGCGGTGGACGCTGCATCGGGTGGGCTGCTGTGGCAGTTCGACCCGGACATAGATCCCCAGTTTATGCGTAAAGTCTGTTGCGGCGTGGTCAACCGAGGGGTTGCGCTGTCGGGTGACAAGCTGTTCGTCGGCGCGCTGGACGGTTACCTGTATGCACTGGACCGTCACGACGGCAGCGTACTGTGGCGAGTCGACACCTTTACCGACCGGGGTCGTGGTTACACCATCACCGGGGCCCCCTATATCGCCAAGGATCTCGTCATCATCGGCAACGCCGGTGCGGAATTTGACGCCCGGGGTTACTTTACCGCCTACGATGCCGAAACCGGCGAGCAGCGCTGGCGCTTTTTCACCGTCCCGGATAATGCGGAAGGGCCGTGGGAACACCCCGAACTGGCCGCCGCAGCGCCCTCATGGGATCCCGACAGCCTGTGGCAGGTAGGCCTTGGCGGCACGGTCTGGGATGGCATGGCCTTCGACCCGAACCTTAACCTGCTGTATGTAGGCACCGGCAACGCAGCACCCTACCCCCGAAAACTGCGCAGCCCCAAGGGCGGCGACAACCTTTATCTGGCCTCGATTCTGGCTATCAATCCGGATTCGGGCCGCTTGGTCTGGCACTACCAGACGACGCCGGGGGACAACTGGGATTACACCGCCACCCAGAAGATGATCCTAACGGAACTGGAGATCGAGGGCCGGACGCGGCGGGTGCTGATGCAGGCGCCGAAAAACGGCTTCTTCTACGTGCTGGACCGGGAAACCGGCGAGCTCCTGTCCGCGGAACCCTACGCCAGCGTTAATTGGGCCAGCCATGTTGATCAGGTTACCGGGCGACCCGTGGAAACGTCACAGGCTGAATACTTCGACCACCCCAAGCTGATTTTCCCCGGACCCCAGGGGGCCCACAACTGGCAGCCCATGTCCTACAGCCCCGATACCGGGCTGGTTTATATCCCGGTGAAAGAAGCAGGTGCCATCTGGACACTGCCCGAGGAGCCCTTCGCATATCAGAAAGGCGGCCTCAACAGCCAGTCCCAGTATATTTTCACTACCCCGGGGGAATGGGGCCTGGACAGTGCACTGGCAAAAACCCTCCCGCCCTTCGAAGAGCTCGCTGCAGGCCAGCCGGACACCACCATTCGCGGATTCCTGCGCGCCTGGGATCCCGTCGCGCAGCGACTGGTATGGCAACAGGAGACCTCGGGGCCCTGGGTTGGCAACATGAATGCCTTCTGGAATGGCGGCGGGTTGTTGAGTACCGGTGGGGGTCTGGTCTTCCAGGGTCGCGGAACGGGCGACCTGGTCGCCCTGGATGCAGCCTCTGGCGCCACCCTGCACAGCATTGCCGTAGGTGCCAGCATGATGGCCGCCCCCATGACCTACAGCATCGAGGGGGTGCAATATGTAGCCATTCTGACCGGCATAGGCGGCGGCAATGGCAATGACTATGTTCCGGGCATGGCGGCCTATACCTACGGTAACCAGGGGCGTCTGGTGGCATTCAGGCTGGGTGGTGGCGAAGTGCCCCGACGCCCGGTCATTGCCCGAGCTGAAACCAGTCTGGCGCAACCCCCGGTGCCCCGCCGCGGCACGCCAGAGCAGATCGCCGCAGGCGCGAACCACTACCTGCGTAACTGCGCCAAGTGCCATTCCAACATTGACGGACGGGGCTCGGGTATCCCCGACCTCCGGCTCATGGATGCCGCCACCCATGCCGCCTTTGCTGACATCCTGTTGCAAGGCACGCTGGTGGCAAAGGGCATGGGAAATTTTTCCGACCTGCTACAGCCCTCTGAAGTGGATGACCTGCACAGCTATCTGATCGACGAAGCCTGGCGGCTGTATGAGCAGCGCTCCGCAGAGCAGACAGGTGCCGAGTGGCATAGCGCGGACACTGACTAGCTTTGACCTTCCCTGTGTCGGAGCCGGTTTCACCCCCCCAAAAAGAACTGGGCATTCCTGACGTGGGCAGTCAGACAGCAAATGGTTGTGAACAACCCGGGGCGCATTTTCGGCAAAAACCTCCAAGCCGCCCTGATCGGGCGGTAAACATAAAACCATAGTCGGTCCGACTGTCTTAACCCAGTGCGAGACAGTACAATTCCGCACCATCCGATTATCTGCACCCGCCGGCAACACCAGGGGTAATACGGCGGCCCCAACCGGAGCATCCACACTGGAGAAACGCCTGTCATGCAACAGGATTTCTTTGGCGATGCGACCGGCCCAGCTTCAAGGAGAAGTTCATGTCCGCACCAGATTACCCCGGGCTTGACACCCTGGCCCTGCATGCCGGGTCCCAACCCGATCCGGCAACGGGAGCACGGGCGACACCCATTTACCAGTCTACCTCGTTCTGCTTTCCCGACTCGGACTATGCGGCATCCCTGTTTAACATGGAACGTGCCGGTCATGTTTACTCACGACTCAGCAACCCGACCAATGCCGTGCTCGAGGAACGCATCGCGGCGCTGGAAGATGGCGTTGGCGCCATTGCTACCGCCAGCGGTCAGGCCGCCTTGAGCCTCGCCATCCTGACCCTGATGGGCTCTGGTTCCCACATAGTCGCTTCGGCGGCGCTGTATGGCGGCAGTCACAACCTGCTGGCGTACACCCTGCCCCGCCTGGGCATCGACACTACCTTCGTCGATGCCCGAGACCCTGCGGCTTTCGCCGCTGCAATCCGGGACAACACCCGTCTGGTGTTTGCCGAAACCCTGGGCAATCCGGGCCTTGATGTACTCAACATCCCCGCGGTTGCCGAGGTCGCGCACAACGCCGGCTTACCACTGATGATCGATTCCACCTTCACCACGCCCTACTTGATCAAACCCTTCGAGCACGGGGCTGACATCATCATGCACTCCGCGACCAAGTTTCTGAGCGGACACGGCATCGTTATTGGCGGCCTGCTGGTGGATGGCGGGCGTTTTGACTGGGATGCCTCGGGCAAGTTCCCCACCCTTACCGAACCCTACTCGGGATTCCACAACCTGGTGTTCAGTGAGGAGTTCGGACCGGCCGCCTTTATCCAGCGTGCACGCAAGGAGGGCCTGCGGGATTTCGGTGCCTGCATGAGTCCGACCACGGCGTTCCATATCCTGCAGGGGATCGAGACCCTGGGTATACGAATGGCTCGGCACGTTGCCAATACCCGGGAGGTGGTCGAGTTTCTCGGCAACCAGGAAATGGTCACTCGGGTCGGCTACCCGGAACTGGAGGGCCATCCGGATCAGGCCCTGGCCGGCACCCTGCTGCCCCGGGGCTGCGGCGCCGTGTTCAGTTTTGACCTTGCGGGCGGTCGGGAGGCGGGGATCGCCTTCGTAGACGGCCTGAACCTGTTTTCCCACCTGGCCAATGTCGGGGATGCCAAATCCCTGGTCATCCATCCGGCCAGTACCACCCACCACCGGATGGATGCCGAGGCGCTGGCAGCCGGCGGCATTGGTGAGGGCAGCATTCGGCTTTCCATTGGCCTGGAGGACGCGGCGGATCTGGTGGCGGATCTCAAGCAGGGATTGCGGGCGGCAGCGAGGTCCATGAAGACCCGGGCGGATGCCCGATGAAAGTTGATCTCAACGGCGATAGCGTCTACTGCTACACAAATTCCAAAGACATCGACCCGGAACGCCCCAGCGTGGTGTTCATCCACGGTTCAGGCATGGACCACACGGTCTGGACCCTCGCCAGCCGGCATTTTGCCCGCCACGGCAACAACGTCATCGGTGTAGACCTACCCGGGCACGGTCGTTCCACGGGGTCACCCCTGGCTTCGGTCGAGGATATGGCATCGTGGCTGGTGTCACTGATGGACCAACTAGCCATCGGCGAAGCCGCGCTGGTGGGCCACAGCCTGGGCTCGCTGATTGCCCTGGATTGTGCTGCCCGCTTTCCAGAACGGGTGCGGGCCCTGGCCATGGTGGGCACAACCGCACCCATGCCGGTATCCGACGCCATTCTCGACGCCGCCAAGGCCAATGAACACAGCGCTTTCGATATGCTGACCCAATGGGGCTTTAGCAAGCGCCATCAGTTTGGGGGTAATCGCAACTCCGGCATCTGGATGGTCGGCAACACCCTACGTCTGTATGAGCGGTCCGCAGATGGGGTGCTGTTCCACGATATGGCCGCCTGCAACAACTACCAGGTGGGACTGGAGAACGCAGCCAGGGTTACCTGCCCCGTCCTGATGCTGTTGGGCAATGAGGATCGGCTGACGCCGGTGCGCGGCACGCGCCAACTGGTGGCGGCCTTTGACAGTCCGACCATTGAAATTCTTGACGGCGCGGGTCACACCATCATGATGGAAGCGCCCAACGCCATGCTCGATGCGCTGCATCGGGTTTTATAAGGACGACTGACCATGACCACCGTTACTATCTGGCACAACCCCCGCTGCTCCAAGTCCCGCCAAACACTGGCGCTGTTGCAGGAGCGCGGATTGGACGTACAGGAACGTCGTTACCTTGATGAACCGCCCACCCGGGAAGAACTTACCGATGCCCTGCGCGCCCTGGGCGTCACACCGCGGGATTTAATCCGGCGGGGCGAAGCCGTTTTCAAGGAACTGGGATTGGGGAAGGATGCACCTGAAGACGCGCTGTTAGACGCGATGGCCTCCCATCCTGTACTGATTGAGCGACCGGTTGTTTTCAGGGGCAGCAAAGCCGCACTGGGACGCCCGCCGGAAAATGTCCTGGCGCTGGTGGACTGATCTTCAAACCACTAGAGCGGCTGAACCCCTGAGGCCGGTCCGGTTTAATCCCTGTGCGCCGTCACCTCACCCCGGGCGATCAGGTGGGTCAGCAGGCCCGCTGAGGCCGCCCTGACCAGTTCCAAAACCTGGACAAAGCCATCATCACCACCGTAGTAGGGGTCAGGCACATTGCGCACGCTCATACCCGGCGCATAATCAAGAAAAAGATCGACCCTGGCCTGGGTGCCATCGGGCTGCATTGAGCGCAGGTCGGCGAGATTGTCCTCATCCATGGCGAGAATGTAGTCAAAGCTGGAAAAATCATCCTGACTCACCTGCCGCGCCCGCAGTGCTGACAAATCGATGTCCTGCTGGGCCGCTGCCGTGACGGCCCGGGCGTCAGGTGCTTTCCCCACGTGCCAGCCGGCGGTACCGGCCGAATCAATATAAAGACTATCAGCGACACCCTGTTTGCGGCACATGTTGGTGAAGACCCCCTCCGCGGTAGGGGATCGGCAGATATTGCCGAGGCAGACGAAAAGCACGGACACCATAGTTCGCTAAATCCCGATCAATTCATTGGAGATCAGACAAATCTTAATTGCCGGGAAACCGGCTATAAAAGCTGACGCCTCCCGATACGCCCGGCCCAACCCATGCCCCCAGAACCGGCGAAGGCCCAAAGATCAAGTCAGAGTAGCACGCCCAAAACAGGTAACCCGGCAAGGGTAGCTGCTCAGGCAAACAGCCACAAATCGGAGCCGGAACACAGCTTTGGCGTTGGCTTGGGCTTGGGGCTTGGGGCTTGGGACGTCGGGCTTAGGTATTTTTTTTGGCTTTGACTTGGCTGTGGCTCTGCCTTCGGCAGGCTGGTGCTGTCGCCATTTGCACTCGTAAACAAAAGTTCGTTTTGTTATACACCAAGCTAGAGCCCTTGCGTTTTGCGATAGGGTGAGTCTGGAGAAGTTGTATATGAAAACTATGTTCCGCCGACCACTTGGCTTGACCTTACCAGCTTTCGCAACGATCGCGGCCCTATCTGCAAATGCCTATGAAATGGACCGCACACACCTCCCCATCGCAGAACCTGATCCGCCGAAGTTCAAGGAACTCGATGTAAGAAATGTCGAGGCACCCCCCCTGTTCACCGTGACGGCACCCGAGGGCGCGCCCAATGTGGTCATCGTGCTGATCGACGATGTCGGCTTTGGCGCCACCACGGCCTTTGGGGGCCCCATCAACACCCCGACCCTGGACCGACTGGCAGAGGGCGGGTTGCGCTACAACAACTTCCATACCACCGCCCTGTGTTCTCCGACCCGGAATGCTTTGAAGACCGTGCGCAACCACCACAGCACCAACACCGGCTCCATCATGGAAACGGCCACCGCCTTTCCTGGCAACACCGGTCAAATACCCAACAGGGTCGCGCCCCTGGCAGAAATGATGCGCCTGAATGGCTACAGCACCGGGGCCTTTGGCAAGTGGCACGAGACCGCCGCCTGGGAGACGAGCATCTCGGGGCCCTATGATCGCTGGCCAACCCACTCGGGCTTCGACAAATTCTATGGCTTCATTGGCGGCGAGACCGATCAATGGTATCCCCTGGTCTACGATGGCGTGACCCGGGTGAATCCACCCCACGAAGAGGGCTACCACTTCACCGATGACATGACCGACCAGGCCATTGGCTGGATGAAGGCGCAGCAGTCCATGACGCCTGACAAGCCCTTCTTCATGTACTTCGCAACCGGCGCCGTGCACGCACCCCACCACGTACCGAAAGAGTGGGCTGACAAGTACAAGGGCAAATTCGACAAGGGCTGGGACCAGGTGCGGACTGACACCGTGGCCCAGCAGAAGGCCATGGGCATTATCCCGGAAACAACCCAATTGGCGGATCGACCCGAGGACCTGAGTGCCTGGAAGGACCTGCCAGAAGATCATCGGAAGCTGTTTGCCCGCCAGGCCGAGGTGTTCGCAGGCTTCATGGAGCACACCGACGTCAACGTCGGCCGAT
>JAAXJC010000164.1 GCA_012270045.1 Luminiphilus sp. | reverse complement strand
TCCGCTTCCGCGGGGTCAGGTGTCATGATGCGTATGCCCACCATAATGTTCATGGTGTCACTGGGGACAAAGTGGTCAATCTCTATCCCTTCGGGTTGTTCCTGCCCGGGGCCCAGCACCAGATATTTCCCGCCCGCGCCCTGATCGGGCCCTGCCAGCCCCAGGTCGGTCACCGGGCGCTGCCAGAAATCATTGACCAGCCCACCCACGGGCCCGCTGGGTACCTCAATGACCAGGGGTCCCGAGCGGCCCAGATCGTTGAAGGCTATGACATAGGGTGTGGTCGCGTTGGCGGTCAGGATGCCCAGTTTTTCCTCTGTGGTGTTGTAGATGACGAAATCGCGATCCTGGGCGTTGAACTGCTGCTCGTGCACCGCCTGCCACTCGGCCATGCTGACCATGGGCAGTGCCCACACGTAGGCCTGAGTGGCCCGCTGGAAGTCCATGGCGTCATATAGCGATGCCACGGATTCCCGGCTGGGGTAGCCATTCTCAAAGGTCAACTCGCCGATACGTGTTTGCACGGTGCCATTCTTCACCACGCCATCCCGACCATATTCCAGGGCCGCATCACTGGCGTGGGAGGGTGCAGCGAGCAGCAGACCCAGGGTCATATAGAGCGCCACAGCGTCGCTGAGCTTCTGGAGTTGGTGCAATAAGCCGGGTGTTGTCATTGCTGCTTCCTTTTGTGAAATCAGGGGTCAGAACGTTGCGTTCGGGAGTGCATCCAAGATGCATTTTTTCTGGTTATCGCTCAGCTTCAATTCATATGAGCGATTGTAAATGCAATAGGTGGCTCTCGCCCACAGTCAACCCGCGTTGTTATGCTCTGGCTGCACGCCAACTGAAAGGATCGTTAATGTTGGATCAACCCGAGCAGTACCGTCTGATGGGTCTTGACCCTTCGCCCTATACGGCGAAGGTGGCGTCATATTTTGCCTTCAAGGGCATCGACTACCAATGGCTGAGCCGCACTCGCAAGCGGGAGAAGCTCTTTCAGGCCCATGCCCAGGTGCAGTTGATACCGCTGCTGTTTCTCCCCTCCGGGGAAACCATGCAGGACTCTACCCCCATCATCGAGCGCCTGGAGGGGGAGTACCCCGAACCCAGTATTCACCCCGAAGATCCGGCCCTGTGGTTTCTGTCCTGCCTGTTTGAGGAATTTGGGGATGAGTGGTGTAACAAGCTGATGTTTTTCCAGCGCTGGTTCCACCAGGTGGACGCCAGGGCCACCGGTAAGCGTCTCGCCGGTGAGCTACTGCAGGATGCGTGGTGGGGAGGGTTGGCGAAGCCCTTGTTGGCGCGTTTTCTGGTGCGTCGAATGGTGCCCAGGTTGGTGTATTCCGGTGGCAATGAGACCAATATTCCCCAGCTGCAACAATCCTTCGAGGAACTCACCGAGCTTCTCGATGTGCATTTCCAGCAGCACGCGTACCTGCTGGGCCAGCGCCCCTGCTTTGGCGATTTTGGCCTGTGGTGCAACCTGTACCAGGCCTGGACCGACCCCACCGCAGGTGCCTACATCGAGGCCCATGCCCCGGCGCTACTGGCTTATCTGAAACGCATGCAGTCGCCCTCGGTTGAGGGAGATTTCGCTCCCTTGGAGCAGCTGCTGCCGACCCTGGAGCCGATACTGTCAGGGGACATAGCGACCCGCTTCCTGCCCTGGATGGTGGCGAATGAAGCGGCCTGGAATGCCGGCGAGAGGGAGACGACGCTCACCATGAACGGCCAGCTGTTTCGGCAGAAGACCTTCAAGTATCAGGCGGTGACACTGGCTGAGTTGCGAAGAAAGTATTCATCGGTAGCGGAGCACCAGCCATTGAATGATGTGTTGGCGCGGACCGGATGTTTGGAAGCCGTTAGGCCGTCTGAGCCTCAGAAAACCTAACGCCAAGCTGGGGCTGCCTAGGGATGTGCAGGGCGTTCGTTTGCCAAGGGCGAGGGTTCAGTTCCCGCATTCGCCGAAACGAAAAGGGCCACCCGATGGGTGACCCTTTTGTTTTGGTGGAGGCGGCGGGAGTTGAACCCGCGTCCGCCAGCACTCTGCCTTTGGCTCTACATGCTTAGTTTCCGTTAATTGATTTAACGGACAACAGCCCAACGGTCAGGACGTTGACCGCGAGTCTCGAAAAATTTAACCGTGACAGCCGAGACATCAGCCACTGCGATCCAGTTCTATATGACAGTCACAAGCGCGGTACTGGCACCTTGCTTTAGACCGCTAGCGGGGTTTAAGCCGCTAGAGCGTAGTTGTCGTCGTTGGCAACTATTACGTTACAGCTTTGGATTAACGTGATTCGCTGTCATCACGGCATGCACCGCAGGTTTCGTTACCGTCGTCGAATCCGTAACGCCCCCA
>JAAXJC010000099.1 GCA_012270045.1 Luminiphilus sp. | reverse complement strand
TGCGCTCACGTTCCTGGTCGTCGGCAAAGGCAGCCCAAATCTGGAACACCGTAGTCTCGGCGGGATCTTTGGGTGCCCCAGGCTCCAACAGGTTGGTCTTGATCTTGTTGATGCTTTTCTGCAGCTGTTTCGGCGTGCCGAAGAGGGGAATGGTGTTGCCGTAGCTCTTGCTCATCTTTCGGCCGTCCAGCCCCCTGAGTACCGCCACATGCTCTCCCACCACCGCGCGGGGTAAGGTAAAGACCTCGGCAAAGTTGTGGTTGAACCGTTGGGCAATATCCCTGGCCATTTCCACGTGCTGTATCTGGTCACGGCCAACGGGCACATCGTGGGCGTTGAAAATCAGAATATCCGCTGCCATCAGTACCGGGTAGGAAAACAGGCCCATGGTGATGGCAAAATCCGGATCCTCTCCGGCCTCATCATTGGCCTGCACGGCAGCCTTGTAGGCATGGGCACGGTTCATCAGTCCCTTGGCCGCACTGCAGTTGAGAATCCAGGTCAGCTCGGTCACCTCGGGGATATCCGACTGCCGATAGAAGTGTGACCGGTCCGGGTCCAATCCGGAGGCCAGCCAGCAGGCCGCGATCTCGAGACTGGACTGGGCGACCTGGGCCGGTTCGTGACACTTGATCAGGGCATGGTAATCGGCGAGGAAGAGGTAGGCATCAACATCCGGCTCTTTGGAGGCGGCCACCGCGGGACGAATGGCGCCGACGTAGTTGCCGAGATGGGGGGTTCCGGTGGTGGTGATGCCGGTCAGCACCCTTTTGTTGCTCATGGTCAGTTCCCGAAGTGGCGTCAGGCGACGCGGTTATAGAAAGCGGTCAACAGACCCGACAGGTGATCGACGTCTGCACAGCCGGCGAGTTCACGAATGGAGTGCATACCCAGGGTGGGCACCCCCAAATCAACCGTGGGTATACCGGTCTCGGCAGCCGTGATCGGGCCAATGGTACTACCGCAACCCAAGTCCGTACGAACCACAAAATGTTGCAACGGCACACCGGCGCGCTCCGCCAACAACCGCATCAGTGCCGACCCCTCCCCGGACGTGGCATAGCGCTGATTCCGATTGATTTTCACCACCGGCCCCCGATTCAGCACCGGGCCGTGGGCATCATCATGGCGATCAGCGAAATTGGGATGTACCGCGTGGGCGTTGTCCACACTGAGCATCAGTGACTGTTCTCGCAGGCGCCGGCTTATCGGGGCAGAGCCGGCGATGGCATCCAACACGTCCATCAACATGGGCCCCTGTGCACCTACGGCGCTGGCACTGCCGACTTCCTCGTGATCGTTACAGACCAGCAGGGACCAGTGGGCCGAATCCGCGGCCAGCAGCGCCATGAGGCCGGCGTGGCAACTCAGCAAATTGTCGAGACGGGCGGAAGCCAGAAACGCCTGGTCCAAACCGACCCGCCGGGCCCCCTGGCAATCATAGAGCGACAGCTCAAAGTCCAGCACCCTGGCGGACTCGCAGTCCTCATATTGCTGCCGCAGTTGTTGCGCCAACAGGTCGCTAAAGTCCATGCCCTCACTGTCACCCTCTGACACACCAGAGAGGATGGGCAGGATATCGGTCTGGGGATTGATGCTGCGGTTCTTGTTGGCCTCGCGGTCCAGATGGATGGCAAGACTGGGGATGAAAGCAACGGGCCGGCGAAAATCCACAAGGCGGGATTGCAGATTGCCGTCGGCATCCACAAAGGACACCCGACCCGCCAGGGACAGGTCCCGGTCGAACCAGGGGTTGAGCAGAGCACCGCCGTACACATCAACACCCAATTGCACTACCCCGGAACGTGTTTTTACAGGATGGGGCTTGACCGACAAATTGGGGCTGTCGGTATGGGCGCCTATCATGCGCAGGCCATCCTCGGGTCTGGCGCTGCCGGCACGAAAGGCAATGATGGAGCTGTCATTGGCGGTGACGAAGTAGCCCGCGCCGGGCTCAAAGGCGGTTTCGTCCAGCCGCTGCAGGTGCTGGAAACCCGCTTGTTCCAGGCGCCGGGCCAATCCCGAGACCGCATGGAACGGAGACGCGGCCTCGTCCAGAAAGGCTATTAAATCATCGCAGACTTGTGACATTGGACTCTCCAAAGCTCAGGCCAGAAAGATAACCAGCAACAGCGCACCCCCCAGGACCAGTCGATAGATCACAAAGGGCATCAGGCCGATGCGATCCAGCAGGCCCAGGAACAACGCAATAGTGGCATAGGCGCTCGCACCCGCCACTACCATCGCCACCAATAATTGCAAAAGGGGCACCGTCTGGGATTCACCGCCCAACCATGCCGCCGACATGAAGACCATCGCGCCCAGGATAATTGGGATCGACAGTAAAAAAGAGAATCTGGCCGCGGTCCCGGCGTTGTAACCCAACATCAACGCGGCGGTGATGGTAACACCCGAACGCGACACACCGGGCACCAGGGCCAGGGCCTGGGCGAGGCCAATCAACAGCGCATCCCGCCAACTGATGCTCTGGATGGCATGTGAATCCCGTGCCCGGGATTGCCACGCCGCCACCCCCAGAAACAGACCAAAGACCAGGGTCGTGGTCGCGATGACCGACAGCCCTCTCAGCTCATTGGCAATGATGTCATTGAGCAATAAACCCGCCAGCACCGCGGGCACGGTAGCGACCGCAAATTTCCATATTTCAGCCTCCGCCGGCTGCCCTGCAACGCGGCCAGGGAGAAGGCCGGTGAGCAAGCCGACCAGGTCATCACGGAAATACACCAGTACCGCAATCAGCGTCCCCATGTGTACCGCCACATCAAACTGCAAACCCTGGTCCACCCAACCGAACAACTGCGCCGGTAATACCAGGTGCGCAGAACTCGACACCGGCAGGAATTCGCTAAGCCCCTGTATCAGGGCCAACAGGACGATCTGCCACCAGTCATGCACGTCGGGGCTGCTCCGAAATTTTCTTCCAGCCGATATCGGTCTGGACATAACATGGGGTTAGCAACTCGGGCGCCATCTTCGGAAAAGCTGCGGCGTGGTCACGCACCCAATCGAGCATTGCTGCCCCGTTGGGACGAGTTTCCGAACAGACATAGACTGGCCTCACAACCGTATGGTCAATGAAAGCCTCGGCAGCATCGCCCAGGATAGCCAGTGAGCCCTGGACCTGCTGTGACAGGCGAGCGACAAGCGCTGCCGGCTGACCCAGCAACGGATCGCCCTCGGGATGTAAACCGGCATCATCACAACGGAACAGGCGGGCGTAGACCAGGTCGCCCTGGGCCTGGGTCACGCTGAGGACATGCTTGAATTGCTCCTGCCGTCCCGCCACCCCTGACAGGGCCTGGGACATCAATGAGCAGAAAGGAATCACCGGCAGGCTCAACGACCAGGCCAGCCCCTGGGCAACGCCAACAGCCACGCGGATACCGGTGAAAGAACCTGGGCCGACACCGCACACAATGGCATCGAAATCAGATAGCGAGCGACCTTCCAGGACTTCCTCCAGCATCACCAGCACATGGCGATTGTGGGCACGGGGCAACAACCGTGTATGTTCCTTGAGTTGATCTGACAGCGAACAGGCGACAGAGCACACGTCCGTCGAGGTATCTAATGCAAGCAGAGCCGACATGGAAAACGGCGCGTTATCCGTGGGAGAATCCTGCAATGATCTCACAGCCGAACACCTTGTTACAGCGTTCAGAGTTCACACTGGGGATTCTCGCCGGTGGCTCTGGCAGGCGCGTCGGCTACCGTGACAAGGGCCTGTTGGTCGGCTCGGGGCAGACCCTGGTTGAACGAACGGTGTCCCAAAATCGAGCGATGTTCGCCGAGGTCATAGTTTGCTGCCATGACAACCCCTGGTTTTATTCGATGCTCGCCGACCGTGTGTTCTGCGATAGCCAACCCGGGCTGGGACCTTTAATGGGTATCGCGGCGCTGCTGGCGGGTACCGAGACGGAATTTTTAGCGGTGATCCCATGTGACCAGCAAAGCCTACCCGCCGGGTGGCTGGACCACATGTTTGAGGCTATGGATAACAGTTTGCTCGGGGTATATGCGTCGGAGTCCGGCAGGCATACCGCCTGCTGCCTGTTGCGACGTGGGGCCAGACCCCGGGTAGAACAGCTCCTGGAAAACAAAGAGCGCTCACTGGGAGCGCTCTTTAAACAGCCAGAATTTAGCGGGGTAGAAGCCGCCTCGATGGGCCGCGACATCGATTACCTAAGCGATTTGAGAAGCGAAACCAGCAGCGCTGGGTAAGGGAACTACCCTACGGTACCTGCAAAAAAGCCGGCGTGGGCCGGCTTTGCTACAACGCTGGAATTACTTCTTTTTGGCTTTTTTAGCCGCAGCTTTCTTCTTGGCAGGCGCCTTCTTCTTGGCAGGTGCCTTTTTAGCTGCAGCCTTTTTCTTCGCCGGCGCCTTCTTCGCTACTGCTTTCTTTTTAGCAGGCGCTTTTTTAGCTGCCGCCTTTTTCTTGGCGGGTGCCTTTTTCGCTACTGCTTTTTTCTTGGCGGGTGCCTTCTTTGCTGCTGCTTTTTTCTTGGCGGATGCCTTTTTTGCTGCTGCCATTCCAATCTCCAGCGTGGTTGTGGGTGTTACGGTTGCAACCTATCAATGTTTATTTTTAATGACAAGCATTGCCACCCAAAAAACTCAGCTTAATAAGGTATTTTTTATCGCCGCAGAAATGTCCTCGACACTACCGACACCATCGATGCGATGGTAGCGAGGACCATCGAGCTCACGATAAAAATCGACCAGGGGTCGGGTTTGTTGCTGATACACCGAGAGTCGCTTGCGCACCGTCTCTTCCTGGTCATCATCCCGCTGCATCAAAGGCTCCCCTGTCGCATCGTCTTTGCCATCTTCCACCGGGGGATTGTGAACGACATGGTAGATACGACCACTGGCAGGATGGACGCGACGACCACTCAAGCGACCCACGATTTCTTCATCGTCGACGGCTATCTCTATGACATGGTCCACGGCGATGTTCGCATCGACCATTGCCTGTGCCTGGGGAATCGTGCGAGGGAAACCATCAAACAAGCATCCCGCCTCGCAGTCGGGTTGCTGCAGTCGCGCTTTCACCAGGTTGATGATCAGCTCGTCCGAAACCAGGCCACCACTGTCCATAATGCTCTTGGCCTGTAGTCCCAGCTCGCTGCCTTCAGCCACGGCTGCACGCAGCATATCGCCGGTGGAGATCTGGGGAATGCCGAACTGCTCACAAAGGAACTGTGCTTGAGTGCCCTTTCCGGCCCCCGGGGCGCCGAGGAGAATAATTCGCATGGGGACTTTCCTTGTTGTTGAACACACTGTCTAAAACGCAAAACGACCGCCCCCCACGACCGTCGTCCCGGCCCACCGGCGGGAGCGCCAAAATTACACAGACTGGTATGAGGTTACAAGCGCTAATCGTCGGATTTGGCCGCCTGCCAGCGCTGCTCCAACTGCTGCAGGGACTCCTGCGCAAGACCGCTGCCAGCTTCCAGGGCTGCCCTCTCCATGTGCTGGAACCGGGTTTCAAATTTTTGGTTGGCCTGTCTCAATACGGCCTCGGCATCCAGGCCACAGCGCCTGGTCATATTGACCACAGTGAACAATACATCCCCCAGCTCTTCCGCCGTAGCATCGGAACTGCCGGCGTCCAGAGCTGATTTTAGTTCAGCCAGCTCTTCCTCCAGCTTGGCTATCACGCCTTCGGCATCTGGCCAGTCAAAGCCGACACCGGCGGCGCGTTTTTGCAGCTTTTGAGCACGGGAAAGGGCGGGCAACGCATTAGGCACATCGTCGAGAATCCCGCCCTCGGTGCCAGCGCGTTCGGCACGCTCTTCCTGTTTGATGGCCTCCCATCGCTCCTTGACCTGCGCTGTTGTAACGGTTTGGCTTACCCGACCCTCAACCGCACCGTCGGCAAAAACGTGGGGGTGACGTCTCAGCAATTTTCGAGCAATGCCGTCGACCACTGAGGAAAAGTCGAAGGCTCCCTGTTCACTGCCCAACTGGCTGTAAAACACCACCTGGAACAACACGTCTCCCAACTCATCGGCGATGTGGGGCAAATCATTCTGCCCAATCGCATCAGCGAGTTCGTAACACTCTTCAAGGGTATAGGGAACAATGCTGGCGAAGTCCTGCTTGAGATCCCAGGGACATCCCGATTCGGGGTCACGCAGGCGCTGCATGATGCGCAACAGGTCTGCCATCGAATAGTGTTGCTGGGACCCGGGGGGTTGTGCGTCACTCATTGCAACACAATCCTTCGGGCCAGCATGACGTTATCGAGCTGATTGAGCTTTTCCAGAACCTCCATCAACAGATCGATCGAAGCTACTTCCGCCCGCAATCGCATATGGGCGGTGTTGTCATCTGGATTACTCAGGGTATTGATTGCTGTCACGTTCACCGAAGCTCTCGCCATAACCGAGGTAACGTCGGCGAGCAGACCCTGACGGTCGTAGGCAGTCAGTTCGATATCAACCGGGAATCGATCCGCCTCCGCGACGCCCCAGTCAACGGCAATGATTCGATCCGGGTGCTCGCTGTGCAAAGCCAGCAGGCGAGCACAATCCGAGCGGTGCACTGTCACGCCCCGGGACCGGGTGATATAGCCTTCTATGCTGTCCCCGGGTACCGGCATGCAGCAACGGGCAAACTGGGTCAGCAGATTGCCGACGCCATCCACCTGAATGGCACCCGTGCTGGCAGGTCGCTCGGGGTGGATAATCCATTCGGGCTGCTCACTGTCCCCCGTATGTGTCACCGTTCGCGCCACACGCAGCACCTGTTTGGATGTCAATTCACCCGCACCCACCGCTGCGAACATGTCGTCGACTGTTTTTTGTGCCAATTCACTGGCCATGGCCTTGTAGTCCAGGGACGTGAGTGCAAGGCGTGAGCACTCCCGCTCCACCAGTTCCCGCCCGGCGGATACGTTGTCCTCCCGGTTCTGAAGCTTGAACCACTGCTGGACCCGGGAGCGGGCCCGGGAGGTTCTCAGATACCCGGAGGAGGACATCAGCCAGTCCCTTCTCGGATGGGCGCTGCTGGCAGTCAGAATCTCTACCCGCTCGCCGGTACGCAGCGTGTAGGTCAGGGGTACCAGCTTACCGTTCACCCGGGCACCACGGCAGCGGTGACCCACCTCGGTATGTACGTGGTAGGCAAAATCCAGGGGCGTCGCGCCCTGTACCAGGCTGACCACATCACCCTTGGGGGTGAACACATAGACCCGGTCCTGGGCCGACTCAAAGCTGAATTGCTCGGCAACCATGTCCTCGTCGCCCACGGTTTCATGCCACTCGAGGACCTGGCGCAACCAACTCAGTTTTTGTTCGTAGGTATCGGGACCTGCCCCCTGGCTGTCACTGCCCTTGTAGCGCCAGTGTGCACACACCCCTAGTTCCGCCTCCTCGTGCATTTCTTCAGTGCGTATCTGCACCTCCAGTATCTTGCCTTCGGGACCGATCACAGCCGTGTGCAAGGAGCGGTAGCCGTTTTCCTTGGGGCTGGCTATATAGTCGTCGAACTCGTTGGGTATGTTGCGCCACATACCATGAACCACCCCCAATGTTTGGTAGCAGGCGGCCACATCCTGCACCAGAATCCTCACCGCCCGGATGTCATGTACCTGGGAAAAGCCAATCCCCTTGCGCTGCATTTTTCGCCAGATGCTGTAGATGTGTTTGGCACGTCCGGTTATTTCGAATTTGAGACCTGCCTGATCAAGGGCATCTGACAGCTCTCCTCTGACCCGGGCGATAAATCGATCTCGATCCCGGCGTCGACCATCCAGCAAGCTCGCAATCCGGTGGTAGGCCTCGCCATTGGTATAGCGGAAGGACAGGTCTTCAAGCTCCCACTTCAGGTGACCAATACCCAGGCGATGGGCCAACGGGGCATAGACGTTGAACACTTCACCCGCGATGCGCTGCTGGTGGGCATCGTCGGCACCCTTGAGCACCCGCATGGCGACGGTGCGTTCGGCGAGCTTGATGAGTGCCACCCGCACGTCATCGACCATGGCGATCAGCATGCGGCGAATGTTCATGTTCGGGGCCATGGATTGCCCCAGCACCGGCGCATCGCTAGTGTCCGTCAGGTCGCTGACCGCCGCCATGCGCAACACGCCGTCGAGCAGGCCGGCCACCTGCCCTCCAAATTCACTGCGAACCGTCTCCACATCAACCGCCTGCTGGCGTACAGACCGGTACAGGAGGCCGGCGAGCAGTGCATCACTGCCGAGGCGCAGCTCGGCCAGGATTTGAACGATCTCCAGCCCCACAGTCAGGGGCTCCGCCTCCCCCGCCCAATCAAGGGTGCTACGGTTCTCACTGTCGCCCCTATCCCCCAACAGATGACAGGCCGTCAGCAATCGCTCCCGGTCGGAGGGTTGAAGGGGGGTGGGAAGATCAGCAAACCATTGGGCCAGACCCTCCCTGTCCAGGGCAGCCGCCTCGGGCAGCGCTCGTACCTTAACCATCCTCAGGCACCATAAACACCCGTGGAGAGGTAACGGTCACCACGGTCACACACAATAGCGACAATGGTGGCGCCCTCCACTTCCCGGCTGATCTGCAACGCTGCGGACACCGACCCACCCGAGGATACACCGGCAAATATGCCTTCCTCCCTGGCCAATCGGCGCATCATCTCCTCCGAGGCTTGCTGTGATATATCAATGACCCGGTCCACCCGGGCCGCGTCGAAAATGCTGGGGCGATAGGCTTCGGGCCAACGCCGGATGCCGGGAATCTGTGATCCCTCCAGGGGCTGCAAGCCAATAATCTGGATATCGGGGTTACGCTCCTTGAGATAGGCCGATACACCCATAATGGTGCCGGTTGTACCCATGGAACTGACGAAATGGGAGACGGTGCCCTGTGTTTGGCGCCATATCTCCGGCCCGGTGCCGCGGTAGTGGGCCAAGGGGTTGTCGGGATTGCCAAACTGGTTCAGCACCTTGCCATCGCCCCGTTGCTCCATGGCCAGCGCGAGATCCCTGGCGCCTTCCATTCCCTCGTCCTGGGTCACCTCAAGCAGTTCAGCCCCATAGGCGGCCATCGCCTGTTTGCGTTCATTGCTCATGTGCCGAGGCATAATCAGGATCAGACGATAACCGCGAATGGCGGCGGCCATCGCCAGTGCAATCCCGGTATTGCCACTGGTGGCCTCAATCAGGGTATCACCGGGCGCGATGTCGCCCCGTTGTTCAGCTTCTGCAATCATGCTCATCGCGGGGCGATCTTTTACCGAGCCCGCGGGGTTGTTGCCCTCCAGCTTGCACAACACCCGGTTGCTGGTCTCCCCCGGCAGTCGCTGCAGCCGGACCAACGGCGTCTCACCAATGACGCTTTCTACGGTCGGGTAATGAATTTCAGAGTCTTTCATGCTTACCTCATCGGGCCGCGAGTATACCCACTCAGCCCGGCCGGATCACTTGACCCCATCCGATAAATCGCCCGTCTCGGCGCCATTTCTGAAAGCCATCAACAATTCCCGGCTGTTCAGGGTCCGCTCGCCCAACTGCTGCTGCAGCGCACGTCGGGTGACAAACTTTATGATCCTGCTGTTGCCCGCCGCAAGCCCATCGCCCCCGAACAACCAATCGGCGATGTTCAAAAGTTGCTCCCCCTGAAGCACCTCCGGGTCATGGCCTGTCTCGGGCGCGAACACGCAGGGCAGGAACCCGCGCTCGGGGTCATAACGATAGTGATGGGAAGCCTCCACGGCATCGTTGTCGGCATCCATGTCGAAGCGAATGCCATACCCAAGTTCGGTCAACAAGGTCAGCTCAAAGTAGCGCAGTCCTCGTTCCACATCCTCATTACCCTCCAGGCAAGCTAGCGTCTCTCCATATTCGGCGAACAGTCTGGGCAGGGGCTCGAAGCGGGGTAACAGCCGCACCAGCAACTCGTTGAGGTACAAGCCGCTGAACACTCGTTCCCCGGTCAACTCGATCGCCGCCTGGCTTGCTTCAATCCTGCGCAGGGTCTTCAACTCTCCCCGCCCCGCCTGTGCCACCAGCAAGGGCAGGAAGGGTCGCAGCACGCCTACGTGGCTGCCCCCGCGGGCTTTGCGCCGGGCACCGCGTACCACGGCAGAGAAGCGGCCCGAGCGCAGGCCCATGAAATCAGCAAGGAAGCCGCCATCACCGTACTCGCGCCGGTGCAACAACCACGCCGGTTCCAGCGCTTCGCTCATTGATCAACTTCGCGGCTCAAAGCCAAGACTGCGCAGGGCGCGCTCGTCGTCGGACCAGCCCGACTTCACTTTCACCCACAACTTCAGCATCACCTTGCTGTCAAACGCCTGCTCCATGTCTTTTCTGGCTTCCGTGCCGATAGAGCGCAAGCGGGCACCATCCTTGCCAATCAAGATTTTCTTTTGGCCCTGGCGTTCCACGTAGATCAGGGCATCTATGCGCAGTATGCGACCGTCCCGTTTAAATCCTTCAATCTCAACAGCAGTGGTGTAGGGAATCTCGTCACCCAACTGCCGCACTATTTTTTCCCTGACCAACTCGGCTGCCAAAAAGCGCTCGGATCGGTCGGTAATCTGGTCCTCGGGGAAAAAATGGGGGGCATTGGGCATCTTGTCCCTGATGTATCCAGCCAAATTGGCCAGATTCGACTGCCGCAGGGCTGAGATAGGAAAAATGGCATCGAATGGACGTGAACCCTGTATGGATGCCGCCCAGGGCAGTAGCACCCCGGGGTCCTCCAGCCTGTCGATTTTGTTGATCACCAGAGCCACTGGCGCTGTGGTGTGCTCCAGATGCTGCATCACCAGATCGTCCTCAGTTGTCCACCGGTCGCGATCCACCACAAATAACACCACGTCCACATCAGCCAGGGCGCTGCTGGCAGCCCGGTTCATGTAGCGATTGATGGCCTTACCCTGGTCCCTGTGTATACCCGGGGTATCCACGAAGACCACCTGATCCGAGTCGTCTGTAAGAATCCCCATTACCTGATGACGCGTGGTCTGGGGCTTACGTGAGGTGATACTGATTTTTTGGCCCAGCAAATAGTTGAGCAAGGTCGATTTGCCCACGTTGGGGCGGCCAACAATCGCGGCGTAACCACAGCGCTGCACGGACTCAGTCATTGCGTAATACTGCCAGTGCTGTTGCGGCGGCCTGCTGCTCTGCGTGCCGCCTACTCGACCCACGCCCCGTACACGGCTGCGTCAGGCCCTCCGCGTGACAGGCCACCTCAAATTCCTGCTGATGGTCCGGGCCCGTTACCGTCACTACCTCATAGCGCGGCAGGCCCGCGTTGCGTGCCTGCTGCCACTCCTGCAGCAAGGTTTTGTTGTCTTTATCACCAACCGGCTGCAGGCTACCCAGAGCCTCGGCAAACCACGCTGCCACCACGTTCATGGCTCGCTGTTCCCCGGCATCCAGCAAAACAGCGCCGGCGATGGCCTCGACGGCATCGGCCAACACGCTCTCTTTGTTACGGCCGCCACTTTTCCGCTCACCGGCGCCGAGCACCAGACACTCCGCCAGATCAAAGTCTCGGCCAATACCCGCCAGAAAGGAGCCTCGAACCAACCTCGAGCGGAGTCGGGTGAGTTGACCCTCCGAGGCTTCCGGAAAGCGGTCGTAGAGTTGCAGCGCCACCACGTGATTTACCAGCGAGTCCCCGAGGAACTCCAACCGCTCGTTATTGCGCTTGCCGGCGCTGCGATGGGTCAGGGCAAGGGCCAATAATTGCTGATCGTTAAATTGATAACCCAATTTTCCCTGCAGGTTTGCAAGGGCGACGGAGCCAGAGGGAGGACTCAATCCACAGGCTTCCGGAACACGAGGTCATCGAAGACCATGACGCCGTCAACGATCCAGAACAGGGGGAAGCGGGTCTCGTAACTTGCATCCAGCACCACGTCGTTTTTGTCCCGGTACACTTTTCGGTCTTCGGCCTTTATGAGAGTGTTCTGAGGGGTCTGGGGATAGTTGCGTAGGCGGGTGTTGTCTGAGATTGTTTCATGATGTCTGGGTGGGCAG
>JAAXJC010000066.1 GCA_012270045.1 Luminiphilus sp. | reverse complement strand
TGGACCATGTTGGCGTGGGGCAGTTCCTTGTGGTTGTGCGTAAGTCGGGGATCGACCTCGATGCCGGTGCTGAGGGCGCGCTCCCGGGCGGCCAGCAGGTCGGATTCCTCGTGCTTGGCCAGCAGGTCATAGCGGTAGTCGGAACGCATGGTGGGCAGCAGGTCCACGTGGTTCGCCATCACCAGGGTAATACCGTCGTTGCGCTCGTTTTCTTCGGGAATGTCCTCCACCGCATACACCCGGATGGAGGGCACCGCGGAATTGGCCCGGAAGCCAATAACCTGTTCGGTCAGGGGTTCCTGGGCGTTGCGCCAGAAGGCGGTGACGTTCATGCCCCGCCCGGCCAGGCGTGCCAGATAGCCCATGATCAGTTGTCGCTGCCGGCAGCGGCGTATTTTCATGACCGAGAAGCCCCTGGAACGGGCCTTGGCAAAGGCCAGTTCCAGGGCCAGGTTGCCCACCCGCAGCACGCTCAGGTTATGGCCGTCGATGACGGCCAGATCGCCATCCTGATACAGGATCTCGGGATGAGCTTCCGGGTCGTTATTGATCAGATGGTCCAGCGCCAGGCTCAGTGCCTTCAAGCCGTCAAGATCGTAGCTCTCCATCCAGGTGACCATATCGGCGGCATCGTCGGCATGGCCCTCGGCAAAACCAATGCCCATGAAGGCCTTGCGGGACAGAGCCTGCAACTCGTTAAAGGAGACTTTCATGGCCCGCGCCTCATGCCGGTTCAGGTTCCCCGGTGCCGGGGCAGGTCGGAGCGAGGGCGTAGCTCCAGTCGTCAAAGGTCATTAGATCCGCAGGTTCGCTGTTCAACTCAGCGATCAGCGGTGCACCCTGGAAAAAGGTGACCCGGACCCAGCGGTCGCCACGGGGATCGAAGCGGTTGGCGCCCAGGAACGACAGCTTGGTGCGCAGCAGGTGCATGGGTTTCATGTCACGGTGCCAGAGGTTGGCCCGGATTTCGCCGTATTGGGTGGCGGCCATGGTCTGGATGCGACGCACGCATTCCATATGAGCAGGTTCCGCCAGCAGGAAATCGATGGACAGTGCCTGTGGGTTCTCTTCCAAAAACGTCGCCAGGGCGCCGTGTACCTTTTGCACCCGGGGCGCTATGGCCAGTGGCAACTCCTTGGCAACCCCCGGGTCAGTGGCCCGAACACCGAGTCGGGGCTCTTCCTTTTCCACCGAGTTGTACCAGAACCAGTGACAGGCCTCGGGTGCGGTGAAGTCCTCCTGCAACGCCCAGTCAAACTGGGTTTCGATAATTTGCTTGAGCTGAACCAGCGGCATGTCGGGCACCAGGTCAAGTTTCTCCTGTACCGCCATTCCATCTTCCAGGGGGTCCACGACCTCGGGATAAAGCTCGATCAGCAGGGTGTTGAGCAGTTCCTGGGTTGCCACCGACTGGGCCGCCTCAGACCAATCGGTCAGCTGTTGCCACAGGTTATCGGTCAGGGCCACCTGTTCCAGCCAGGGCAGGTTATCGTCCAGTTCGTCCACCACCACCTTGTTGCTGGCCGCCTGGTCGGCGTCCTCGACCTCGGTTTCCGCCAGGTACTGCCGCGCCCGCTGGCACAGCGCCAGCAGCCGCTCTCGACTGGCCTCGGTGGGGACCTGGGCTTTGGCCAGGGCCAGCGCCTGTTCCCGGGCACTGATCCACTGGTTGATCAGCTGGGGGTGGCGGATCAGAAAGGGCGCCATGCCCAGACCGGTTGAATTGCCGATGCCTAAATAGCGCTGCAGTTCCTCACCCAGGGCCACCGCCGTTTGCGGTGCCGCCTGTTGGGCGAGGTGCTCCACCTGTTCGATGGAGAATTGCCGCAGGACATAGACCGCTGCCATCTGGGCCGAGAACGGATGCTGGAAATCCGGGTTGTCCTGCAGGCGACCGTAGTCGGCGATACCGAATTTGCCGTTGCCGTAGACAGCGGTGGTTCGATACAGGTAGCCCACTTCCCGGATGGCATCCACCGGTGGCTGTTGCCCGGCTGACAGTGCCTGCACGAAGGTATCGAAATTGCGCAGGCTTTTATTCGCCCGGGAGATGACCAGTAACCTGGGGTGCTGGCGTCCCGCCTCCTGCAGCGGCACATTTTCCGCCAGGGTGGTAAACAGGGAGTGGTCCACATCCCCCTCGATCAGACCAAAGGTGACATCCCAGGCCTCGGCGATGCCCCGGTCCGTGCGACGCTCATCCTCCAGATGTCGGGAAAAAATGACCACGTGGTAGCGGCCGTTGGGGGTTTGCAGGCGATAGATCACCTCGCCAAAACCCCCGGCGTCCAGTTCAAAGTGACTGCGGGTGATGTGCCAGCGCTGCCGCGCCATCTGCCGTATCAGGCTGCGGGCGAAGCTGAGCCGGCTGGGCATCAGGGTGCCCAGGCGTTCCAGATCCATGACCAGACCGGGGGAACGCAGGGCGGGCAGAACCCGTGCGGCTTGGCGGGCCGCTTCATTCATGCAGCGTCCTCGACCGACGCTGGCGCCTCGTTGTGGGGCCGGGCGACCCGGTTCAGGACATCGACCCAGTTGCCGCCCATGATCTTGCCCACCTCTTCATCGGAGAAGCCTCGTTTGCCCAGGGCGTCGGCAATCCCGGGAAAATCGCTGCTGTTGCCAAACCAGGTCAAGGCGTCGGGCCAGCCGGCATTGTTCGAGTTGCCCTCGCCGTAATCCATCGCTTTTGACCAGCGGCCATTGCGCATCCACTCCAGCACACTTTGGGGCTGGCTCTGGCAGAGGTCTGAGCCCATGCCAATGCGATCAATGCCCATGCGATCGGCGGTCCAGGCGACCATGTCGCAGAAGTCGTCCAGGGTGCATTGGGGGCCATTCTTCAGGTGAAAGGGGTACAGGGAAAATCCCAGCAGACCCTCATTGGCGGCGATGGCGTCGATGACTTTATCCGACTTGTTGCGCAGCGCCGGATGGAAGTGACTGGGATTGGCGTGGGAGATGATGACCGGCTGTTCAGAGTGGTCTATGGCCTCCAGGGTCGAACGCTCGGCGCTGTGGGACATATCGATGACCATGCCCACTCGATTCATTTCCCGCACCACCTGCTTGCCAAACCGGGTGAGTCCACTGTCCTCCGCCTCGTAACAGCCGCAGGCCAGCAGGCTCTGGTTGTTGTAGGTGAGTTGCATGATCATCAGGCCCAGCCGACGCATCACCTCGACCAGCCGGATTTCATCCTCAATGGGTGAGCAGTTCTGGGCGCCGAAAATGATTCCGATGCGGCCCTCGGCCTTGGCCCGTTGGATATCGCCGGGTTCAAAGACCGGTCGTATCAGATCGGGGAAGGCCTCAAAGCGCGCGTTCCACTCTCCCAGTCGGGTCAGGGTTTCCCGGGTATTTTCGTGATAGGCAACGGTCACGTGCACGGCATTGAGGCCGCCCGCGCGCATTTGCTCGAAGATTTCCCGGGACCAGGCCGAGTATTGCAGGCCATCGATGACAGTCCAGTCAGGATTCATAGGCATGGCTCTCCCGCTCAGGGCTGAATATAGGTCGTTTTGACGGTGGTGTAGAACTCCCGGGCGTACTGGCCCTGTTCCCTGGGGCCAAAACTGGAGTTTTTACGCCCGCCAAAGGGCACATGGTAGTCGGTTCCTGCGGTGGGCAGATTGACCATGACGCAACCACTGACTGCGCGTTTTTTGAAGTCGGTGGCGGTCGCCAGTGACCGGGTGATAATGCCCGCGGTGAGACCGAACTCGGTGTCATTCAAAATGCCCAGGGCATCCTCATAGCCGTCGGCCTTGATGACGCAGGCAATGGGTGCAAACAGCTCTTCCCGGTTGATGGCCATGGCGTTATCCGTACCCGTAAAGAGCGCCGGTGACATGTAAAAGCCAGGGGTGGCCAGTTCCAGTCGCTCACCCCCGAAGGCCAGTTCAGCCCCGGCGTCCCGGCCTGCCTGTACCCAGGCGAGGTTCGCCTCCAGTTGTTCCAGTGAGGCCACCGGCCCCATATCCACGCCGTCCTCCAGGGCGTGTCCCACCCGGGTAGCCGACAGCTTCGCCAGTAACCGTTCTACGAAGGCGTCGTGTAACGAGGCGTCGACGATCAGTCGG
This sequence comes from Luminiphilus sp., assembly GCA_012270045.1. GTDB lineage: Bacteria > Pseudomonadota > Gammaproteobacteria > Pseudomonadales > Halieaceae > Luminiphilus. The sequence goes on along the minus strand of JAAXJC010000066.1, from coordinate 8,006 downwards.
GATGAGGCGGTACACTTTTGGCCGGTGCCACTGTAGGCCCCGACAAAAGCGGCGTTCACCGCCACGTCCAGGTCCGCGTCCGCGGCCACGATCAGGGCATTCTTGGAGCCCATCTCCAGCTGGCATTTCACCAGGTTGGCTGCGGTGGCAGAGGCGACCTGGCGGCCCACAGGCAGGGAGCCCGTGAAGCTGACCGCGTGGATGCGATCACTGTGGATGAGCGCGTTGCCCACCGCGCCGCCGGAGCCCATCACCAGGTTAAAGGTGCCGGCGGGCAGGGCCGCCTGACGCGAGATAATTTCCGTCAGGGCCCAGGCGCTTGCCGGGACCAGATTGGCGGGTTTGAAGATCACCGAATTACCGAACGCCAGGGCCGGCGCGATCTTCCATACGGCAGTGGCCATGGGGAAATTCCAGGGGCTGATGATTGCCACTACCCCCACCGGCTCGCGCCGGGTTTCTATTTCGATGCCAGGACGCACTGAGTCGGCACGGTCGTCGATCTGCCGGTGTACCTCTGCCGCAAAATAGTGGAAAAACTGCCCCGACCGGTACACCTCGCCGACGCCCTCGGCCCGGGTTTTTCCCTCTTCCCGGGCGAGCAGTTCCCCCAGTTCCCCGCTGCGCTCAATCAATTCGTTACCGATGGCCATGAGTACTTGGTATCGGGTCTCCAGGGGTGACTGGCCCCATTCGGCGACGGCACGGTTGGCGGCATTGATCGCATCTTCAACGTGGGCGGCGCTGCCCTGGGCAAACTGGCCCAAGACGTCCCCGGTGTCCGAGGGGTTGATGTTGGGCACGGTGTCGGGTGTGTCCACCCAGGCACCGTCGATATATAGGCCGTGGGAGTCGGGCATGGGTCTCTCCTGCAAAGTAAGGGCATAGTCAGAGGTTCAGCCGAATATGCTACGCTCCCGCCAAAGATTAGAAAAATTAAATAAATCAATTTTCTGATTAGAGAAACTTATTATGGTGCCCCTCAAACTCCAGCAGCTCCGTTACGTTCTGGCGGTGGTCGACAGTGGCGGCTTCAAGGGGGCTGCGAAACTGCTGCACCGCACCCAACCGGCCCTTTCCCTGGGCATCAGGGAACTGGAACAGCGCCTGGGCAGCGCGATTTTTGAAAAGTCGGGTAACACCCGCCTGACACCCTTCGGGGCGCTGTGTGTGCCCCGGTTTCGGGAGCTGCTGGGTGTCCACGACCGGGTGGCCCAGGACCTGGACGATATCGTTCATCGCCGCACCGGACGGGTGGAGGTGGTGACCGCGCCCTCGGTGGCCCGGCGTTACATGCCCAAGGTGCTCAACCACTTCCTGCGCCAGCATCCGGGGCTGGAGGTGGTGCTGCACGATGGCCCCAGTGAAGTGGTGGCGGACATGGTCCGCACCGGGGAGGTTGAATTTGGGGTCAGTGCACTGTGGGGCGACAGCAGCGATCTGGACTTCGAGCCGCTGTTGGAAGACGAGGTGGGGGTGGTCTGTCATCACACCCACCCCCTCGCCGATGCCAACAGCCTGCGCTGGCCCGACCTGCGCGGTCAGACCCTGATTCGCAACGGCACATCCCGGTTGTTGGAGGGCACGCCGGCGGCTGACCTGCTGTCGGACAGCCGTGTTTATATCTCGGAGATGATTTCCATCGTGGCCATGTTGGAGACCGGGACGGCCTACACGACCCTGCCGCGCCTGGCGTTCGAGGAGGGGTATTCTTCACTGCGCTTCATCCCCTTGCTGCAGCCCGCCATTTCCCGGTCGGTGGGTATCATCACCCAGCGAGGTGTGTCCCTCACGCCCGCGGCGGAAGAGGTGATTGCCCTGTTGCGAGGGGTGATAGGGGTATAGCCCTGATGCCTGGGTGGTGAATCGGGACGCTTTGTGTTCCTCGCATCGGTTTTGGTTTGATCGTTAACCCCAGGGTTTCGCGGCACCTTAAAAAATGGCACATTAACTGCCAATAAATACAGAATCGGAAACGCCATGGTGTCCATCAAAAGAGCTGTGCTGGTTGTCCTTGCCCTTGTGCTGGTGCTCGCGGGGCTTGCCTATGTCAATCGGGTGGCACTGGTGCTGGCTTTGGCGAAATATCGAACCGACGCGGTGCCGGTGGCACCGTTCCGGGAGGTGAGCTGGTCGATGGGTCCCGATGCGCCCCTGCAGCCCGGGGAGGAGCGTCCCCCCAATATTATTTTGATCGTCGCCGATGACCTGGGCTACAACGACATCTCCACCTTCGGCGGCGGTGTGGCGGATGGGCGGGTGCCAACCCCCCACATTGATGAGCTGGCTGCCGCGGGTGCGGTGTTCAACCAGTCCTATTCCGGGGCGGGCACCTGCGCGCCTTCCAGGGCGATGTTGATGACCGGGCGCTATCCGACCCGCACCGGCTTCGAATTCACACCCACCCCGCCGGGCATGGCGCGTATCGTCAACATGGTGCGGGAATCCATCCCCAGCAATCTGCCCCCGGGGTATTTTGACGCGGCCGTGGATGAAGCCCGGATGCCCTATGAAGACCAGGGCCTGCTGCCCTCCGAGCGCACCCTGGCAGAGATTCTGAAAGACGCCGGCTACGCGACCTTCCACATTGGCAAATGGCACCTGGGGCGGCGTAACGGCATGGCGGCCCATGAGCAGGGTTTTGACCAGAGCCTGTTGATGGAGAGCGGCCTGTTCCTGCCCGAGGACGATCCCAACGTGGTCAACGCCAAGGTGCCCTTTGATCCCATTGATCAGTTCCTCTGGGCGGGGATGAGTTACGCGACCAGTTTCAACAGTAGCGGCGGCGAGCGTTTTCGTCCCGGCGGCTACCTGACCGATTACTGGACCGATGAGAGCATCAAAATTATTGAGGGTAATCAGCACCGGCCCTATTTCCTGTACCTGGCCCACTGGGGGGTGCACACGCCCTTGCAGGCGACCCGGGAAGATTACGAGGCCGTGGGGGATATCCAGCCCCACCGGCTGCGGGTTTATGCGGCCATGGTGCGGGCGCTGGACCGCAGCGTAGGGCGGGTGGTTGCGGCTCTGGAACGCACCGGCCAGGCCGACAACACCGTGATCATGTTCACCAGCGATAACGGCGGGGCCGGCTACATTGGCTTACCCGATGTGAACAGCCCGTTCCGGGGCTGGAAGATAACCCAGTTTGAAGGCGGTATCCGGGTCCCCCTGTTTGTGAAATGGCCGGCCCAAATTGCGCCCGGGACGGTATCCGACGTCCCTGTGGCACACATTGATGCCATGCCGACACTGGCCTCGGCCGCCGGCGCTGCTTTACCGGAAGATCGCGTCATCGACGGTGTCAATGTCCTGCCCCTGACCCGACCCGGTGGCGAGCAGGACTGGCAGCGGCAGACCTTGTTTTGGCAAAGCGGCCATTACCGTGTGGTGCGCCACGGCGATTGGAAACTGCAGGTGACGGCGCGGCCGGATGCGGTGTGGCTGTTCGACCTGGCCGCCGATCCCACGGAGCAGTTCAACCTGGCTGATACCCGCCCTGATAAAGTCGATGAGCTGCGCGGGCTGCTGGAGGAGCACCACCGCACGGCGCGGCCACCGCTGTATCCCTCGGTCGCAGAGATGGCGATTGCCGTAGACAAGGATCTCTCGCAACCCTTCGAGGACGGTGACGAGTACATTTACTGGCCCCACTGAGGCCAACCGCGGATCCGGCAAGCCGCCCACAGATTATGATCGCGCAAGTCCTTGGGACAGGCGCCCTTGTTATCGTTATCGGATTACGATAACATAGGAACATGATCGAGTCCTTTGGGAATGCACTCGCCGAAGATCTCTTCTATGACAGGAAGAGCAAATCGACCAGATCGTTCCCCAATGAACTTCGCAGAATCTCCAGGAGAAAACTTCTCTACCTGCACGATGCGGCGGACCTGCAGGATCTGAGAGTCCCTCCGGCCAATCGACTTGAGGCTCTGAAAGGAAAGTTGAAGGGGTTTCACTCGATCCGCATCAACGATCAATGGCGACTGGTCTTCCGCTGGATTGGTGGACAGTCACACGATGTACAGATAGTGGACTATCACAGGTAGGTGAAGGCCGTGGACAGAAAACCGAAAAATCCGTTTCACCCGGGCGAAATGCTGCTGGAAGAGTTTCTCGAGCCCCAGGGCATGAGCCAGGCTGCGTTCGCGCGAAAAATTGGTTGGACCAAGGCACGACTCAACGAATTGATTCGAGGAAAGCGGGGCATTACAGCCGATGCGGCATTGGACCTCGCGGATGCGCTTGGGACGTCGCCAAAGCTTTGGATGAACCTCCAGGCGACCTATGATTTGGACAGGGCCGCTGCGGCCAGAAAAGTGGCATAGGCTGCAGGACGAATTAAGGTCCTAACGAGAGCAGAGGCCCTCGCTTATTCTGGTGAATGCACCTGCCGCACCGCCGAAATTTCCATTGCTTGACCCGTAAATCCAGTTTGCGGCGATGGGCATACTTTTCTTATCTGATCAATCCTGACCAAGCGCGCGACCGCCCGTGCCCTGTGGCTTTCTTGACAGCCTTGCCTGAGGGGTGCTGTTGGCCTGGAATCCTTTCTATCGAAAAGCGGCGACTGTTCCGGCAGCGCTCAGGTCGGTGGCGGCAGCAATGGCCCGCTGGCCCTTATGGAATAGGGCGGGCGTGCTATTGGTAACGCGGTCACCCGCGCCTGCGCTCGCCATGTTGGGGGCGATGATCTGCTAAAGCCCCTTGATCTTATAAGGGAGCACACCTACCATCTTCAACAAAAGTTTAACAACGAAACTCACTATTTAAATAGAGCGCCACATAGAGGGCGCAGGATATGACATCAGTCTTGCTTAATTCGGCGTCTCCACGGGCTTATCCGCTGGCTGGGCCTGTTAATGAGGGCGGCGAGAGTTATCTTTGCAAAGGAGTATCCCGTGAAAACTAGTGTCGCGAGCATCGTCACGATTGCGTTGATCGGCAACGTATCCGTTACCCAGGCCCGGGAGATGGGGCACTACGCGCCCGGTGTGGTGAGTATTCGGGATCTGGCCGTGCCGCCCGTACCCGGTTTCTTTTATGCCCAGTACAACGCGTATTACTCGGCGGATCGCTATGTCGATGGCGACGGCAACAAGCGCCTGAACTTTGAGTCCGAGGGCGGTCAGGTCAAACTGGATACCGATGTGGATGTGCTGGCAATTGCGCCGGTTTTTCTCTGGTCCACTTCCAAAAAGATTCTGGGTGCGACCTACGCCTTTTATATAGCGCCCACCCTTGGCAAAAGCTCCGTGTCAGCCCAGTTGTCGATCTTGGATCAGGTCGGCAAGGCCGACGATGACGCCATCGGCCTTGGTGATACCTATGTCCAGCCGATTTGGCTGGGGTGGCAGGGTGACCGCTATGACATTGCCTTGGGCGCCGGGGCACACCTGCCCACGGGTAAGTACGACGCGGAAGACGGCGACAGCGTTGGTTTGGGATTTTGGACCGGCCAGCTCCAGAGTTCGGCGTACTGGTACCTGGACGAGGCGCGGGCCTCAGCCCTGGAGTTTGCTGTCACCTACGAATTTCATGGCGAACAGGAAGATACCGACATCACGCCGGGGGACCATGTATCCGTCGAGTACGGCTACAGCCAGTACCTGAGCCAACGATTTGAAGTGGGTATTTCAGGTTACAGCCAGTGGCAAGTTGAACAAGATAAACGGCCTATGCTGACCGGGCTGGGCCTGGACCCCAATGCCAAGGGCGAAGTGCATGCAATCGGCGTGGAGGCGGCTTACTGGTTCACGCCTCGTTTCAACATGTCACTGCGCTACATCAAGGAGTACGAGGGCAAGGCGCGCCTCCAGGGCGAGTGGATTGCCCTCAACTTCATCTGGACGCCGGTGCCCGTCTTCTAGCGGGTAAATCTTTGGCAGGAACAGACAAGCCCGCCGTGGTCCCACACCACTGAAACCTACGTCAGTCATCGAAGCAGGAAGGTATCTCATCGGGGGCTGATCACATCCCAGGGGGCATGAATGGTCCGGCGGGTCGCTCTCCCCCCGGTGTGCCCGCCACCCAATCCGCGGTCCAATTCTCAATAGCCGGGAGAGTGCTCAAGGCTTCTCCAGCCAGAACGGCGACCAGAGGAATGATCAGCGTCCAGCGCCATGCAGGGTGCACACTTCCCCGTATTCGGCTGTCAGCGATCATGCCGATGATAGGAAAAATCATGGCGGCAAGGAAAACCACATAAAAGGTATAGGGAATTGTCATCGGCAGAGGCAGCAGCCGGGCCAGTCCCGGGCCTCCGACCGTGGCCATGGCACCAAACATCAGCCTTCGATGCCAATCCGTATCCCGGCGACGGCGCAACGCCCAAATCGCGAGCAACGCAAAAGCTCCAATATGAAGAATATTGACCACCAGAAACTCAGCCTGCCTGAAAAAAGGCGGCCCACCGGTGACCTGCAACGACATGACGGTCAGGCCAATCCCGAACGCATCCTTCAATGGGATAAGCACTGTGGCCCCCAGACCCATGCGCCGATGCAAGGGAATGTTGCCCATTAGTACCAGCGAATTTTGGGCGACGTAAAGTAGCGTCCAACTGATAAAGACCGCAGCGTGGGCGTGATAAAACCAGGGTCGGGCGAAGCTCGACACGCCCATGAAGGCCATGAGGGCGAAACCACCAATCGATACCGTCCCCATGATGCACGCCATGATGAAAAAGAAACGCGCCTCTGACGCGCTGTGGGTCGCCGGTGATGCGGTCATTATTATTGCCCCCACCCGATTTTTCCTGAGAGTAGACTGTTGCGCGGCTAGGCACAATGGAGCGCCGCCGCATTTTGGCTCTCTTGCGTCATCGCGAAAAAGAAAAAACAGTATGTGCCCCGTTAACCCTCATCCACATCGATGCTTGTCTCAGGATTGGGGTCGTCACCCGGGTCGTGGAAAAGTCCTGGTGCCGCGGTAACGGAAACAGCTGCAGTTGCCATGTCCAAACAGACCAGTACATGATTATCCGGGTCATCATCCGCTAGCGCGATAGGGGTAACGGTCTGGCCGTCTTGAAGGAGCACGGATACACCAAGACGCTGAGGTTCCCCCAGTCTGGAACCCATTGGGCCAGATACGCCACCTTCCCAAGTAATTTGCACGACTTGCAGCGTGGCGGCTGGACATTCCCCTACAATCCCTGGCGCATCAACTTCAAATCGCTCAGCTAACACCAGGCTTGGGCCTGCCTCGAGCGGCGTGATGTTGGTGAACCGTTCTCCTTGAAGCGACTGACCATTTAAATCCTCCAGAGCACCAACCACTTCCACGGCGAGCGGCGGAGCATTACGAGTGCCGAAAGCGCCAGCAAGTAAAACGGTACGCTGCTCCTGCAGTTCGAGTGCTGGAGCAAGAGTTGCACAGATGGGCGTTACCATTTCTCCTGATGCCGTTTCCACCTGGAATGCCTCCGCCATCACGCTATTCGAATCAATTTGCACGCTGAATACCACGGGCATTCCGTCTTCGCCCTCAACAGCAATGGGGCAAAGCACATTCGCCCCTGCAGGGAGGGCGTCAAGCCCGTGGTAGGCAGAGAGGATTTTGGATTGAGGTTGCTTTAAAACGAGTTCGCTTTCGTAACCGCACGCGAGGACGAGGCACACGGTGGAAAGGAGCTGAGTGAATAACGTCATATTGCGATCCAATTGAAGAGTAAGGGGAAAGATCAAGGGGCAGGATCTCTGATTCCCATTTGGTTGATACGTTCAAGAACCCTCTGACCCGTCGATTCTATGCTTACTTTGTCTCAAAGGACGTCAACATCTACCCCATCCGCCCTGCGGCGGGTGCAGCTTGCTTTCCTTGCTTTATTTTGGCACTTTATATGTCAATAGTTGGGGGCGTATCGGATGGCTTGTTTTCACCTTCAGGGGGTAAGTTGAAAAAGTTAGTGATCGCTGCCGGGGTGGTCGTCACCCTAGTGGGCATTGTCCTGTTATCCCTGCCAAGACTGTTGCACAGCGGGGGACTGCATCCTGAATACG
>JAAXJC010000095.1 GCA_012270045.1 Luminiphilus sp. | reverse complement strand
GAAAACGACTACATCTCCGGGCGGGTGTTTGAGGTCGATGGTGGCCTGAGGTGGTGACTACGGCCCATCGGGCTTGGTTTATCAACGCAGGCTATGCTGGGCCTTAGGTAGATCCGGTTGGTTTGGTCACCAGCGGGTGCGCTGGCTTGATCAAGCCGACCAGATACACACCCCGTCGGGGTCCTCCACTTTGACGCCGTGGTACTCCTTGACCACTGCCTTGGCGGCATTCAGGGCCATCAACTCGCTGTTGTAGCTGCCCAGGTCTTCCCAGGTCACGGAAATTTTTTCTCTCAAGAACTTTACCTTGTACATGGCACACCGGGTTGTCGTTATCGTCTGCGAAAGAATCGCACGGTACGCGGATTCTGTCATCTCAAGCAGCGATAGGACTTTTTGCACCCGCAATGGAATCAGACCGGAGGGTTATCCCCGTATCGGGTCAGCACTTAGTGAGCTACCGGTTCAGCCGGTGTGCAACTGTCCGTTGTAGGGCTGTGTTCGAGTTTACTTGCAACGGACACACTGCGGGATGAGGCCACTAAGGCACGACATCCAATGATTCGGGCGGTGATTTCGGCACATTTCCGCAGAATATTTTGGCGTTTATGGCATAGTCCAAGCTCAAACTAATTCCGGAGGGCAATGGAATGCCGATTACTATTTCCTATGACGAATGGCGTCGTCGCACCTTCTCAAGGACCGCTCGGCGCAGTACCGCGCTTAAGGAACTTGATGAAGCTATCCGCATCAGGCACGAACCCGCTGCGAAGAAAGCGCTCATTGAATGGATCAAAGCACACAATAAAAAAGGCAAGGACTGGCACACCAGCGTCCGAAACAAGGATGGTGTTGTGGAGGCGCTCTATAAGGAGCTTGGTATTCTGGGATCCGAGGTCAGTTACGCCAACGCGGGCCAAGAAAGGGATGACCAGCTTGCCAAAGAGTTTATTAAGAAAGAGCAGCGCCTCGCGAAGCAGAAATTGTTTGAGGGAAAAAAGCTAAAGTGGAAATCCAGTTTTACAGGGGTGCACAAGGCTAAATCCGATTCCGCAAAGCATAAACTCGAAGCACGGCTGAAGACTGCGAAAGGTCTGAAAGGGCATTACGACACCGTAGAAAGCACCCGAAAAAATATCCTTACCATAATCGATGGAATTACCGGGAACCTGCCAACAGCAGAAGCCAACGACCTGATTAAAAAAGTGTTCGGCGCTGAAGCGGCTGAATTCGCAAAAAATCAAGCACCGTTGATCGGTGCAGTGACATCAGGTGCTAATGCCGTTAAGGAGTGGGTTCAGGTTGCTAACGGTATCCGTGCCACTATGGATCTGGAGTCCAGGAGTGTGTCCATTAGGACAGGAGATCCGTCTGCGGCACTGCTCTCCGTGCTTGCCTTGATGGAGAGAGAAATAGAACGAAAAACCGCGGCTGCAAGTATTCATACCGCTGCGTTTGTAGTGAAGACGGCGGGTCTCGCAGCCGATGCAGGCGCTGCTACCGGACAGGTGGCGGGTGCGCTGGAGAGTCTCGCGCAACTGTTAAATACACTGGTTGATGTGGTTCGGGACTACAAGCAAATGAAAGCTGGTAACGAATTACTGAAGGCGGGCAAACTGGATCTCACTTTGTTCGAAAAGTCTCCCATACTGGGCTGCTACTACATTGCGACCATGGACGATTCCACCGTAATGGATTTTGACATCGACAACATGGGCCGGGAGAACTGGCAGTTGGAGGCTCAGCGACTCAAAGTGGCCATTAAGCCGGTGGTACATACAGCGGGCAAACTGATTGCGAAATCCCGTGTTGAAATCCCGGGGATGGACCACGCCAAGGGCGTCTATCAACAGAGCATGGCTGACAAGTTAAAGGTTTGGTTCTACTCCACACGTCTGCGAGCGTAAGCGAGCCAGGGCTATTTGATATCCGCCGTTATTGCTCCATTACTGCAGGGGTCAGTAGCCACTGAGCGCTCCTCGAGATTCTGGAGGCAGTCCCAGGGGTCGCGTATCATCAAGAAGGCAGCTGACTGGGAGATTCTTGCGATGCAGGCCGTTAACGATGAATGGTTCAAGCACCCCTATATCAATATGGCTTATAAGCGCGGTGGTGCTGCCCAATGGCAGGGTTACCAGCAGGCCACAGGTGGCGGCTTTAACAAGGGTGGTATCGAGGGCCCCTACTTGTTACCCGCGGGCATGGAACTGTGGAAGCTTTCGCAGAATGCTGTAGGCGGAGGCGATCAGGGTTTGTCTGAGTGGTGGTGCGCGAGAAAACCGTTCAGGCAGCAAACCGGTGATCTCAAGCGGTCGGTGGAAGAGGCCGCACTCAATGGTGTTCCCCTGCATGTGTATGTGCGAGTTGCCAGTTGCGTGAAAATCAACTGGAACACGTTGGATAATCTGCAAATTATTAGATTGAACAGCCCGGTGAAAGCACTGTGGGGCAAATTCGCGCCCATGAATCTGGTGGAAGCGAAAAATCCGGCTTATTGGACCGATAAAAATGATCTGCGACTCGCCGGCATGAAAAAGGCAGGGTACGACCCCCAGGCCGGTGATGCCGTTCTGGGCGGTATGGATTCATATCAACTCTTCATCCCCGGAATGCGGGGTAAACATGTAACCCTCGTCGGACAGTGTGATGCCCATAACAAGCGGGCTATCAGTTCCCTACTGGGTATCAGGGATCTGCCCAAGGGTCCGAAGGACCTGGACTGGCGTCGAAAATGATGGCGATGCTTGGGCGGTGGTAATGGGCCCGCCCGGGTGTTTTCCAAAAATAACATCGGCAGGCCTTGAACTGGGTTCGCAGTCGTCGTTCGAGTTGGCGGGACAGTTATGAACAGACAAGCTCGTCGGGCCGAGACGGCACAGAAGCGGAAACGTCGGGGGCGGCAGGAGTGGGTGGCCAGCCAGATGGAGTCCGCAAAGCAAGCCCACCAAGCTGGTTTGCTTGAGGACGCGGAAGCGGCCTATAACCGGATACTGGAGCAAAACCCCGACCAGCCAGAGGCTCTGCATTACAAGGGCATTCTGCTTCATCAGCAGGGTAGAAGTGCGGATGGAATCGCACACCTCACCAGGGCGATCTCTTCTCGGCCGCCAGATGCAGAGCTATTCAACAACCTGGGCAATATTTACCGGGAGTCAGGCCGTACCGAGGATGCGGTTGTAGCCTATCAAAAAAGCCTGGCTGTCAATCCGCAGCATGTTGATGCTTTGAGTAATTTGGGAGCAGCCCAGCTCCACTTGGGTGCTGCCAATGAGGCTTTAGCGGCTCTCAATAAGGCGATTACACTCTCACCCGGTCACGCCTCGGCGCATATGAATCTTGGTGCAGCGCAGAGGAAATTGGGCAGGCTTACAGAGGCCATTGAAAGTTACCGCACCGCCATTACCCTGCAACCCGGGCTGGCTAGCGCCTACAGCCATCTGAGCCGCCTGCTGTTAAAAGTGGGTCGGCCCGATGATGCGACTGAAGTATACAGACGGTGGCTGGTGCAGGACCCCGATAATCCCATTGCACGTCATATGGTAGCTGCCGCTACTGGCAGAGATACGCCGCCACGGGCATCGGATGATTATGTTGCAGCAACGTTCGATTCTTTTGCCGATACCTTTGATACGGTCCTGGATGGTCTTGGGTATAGAGCCCCCGAGCTGATCGGTAGTGTCATAAAGGCCAGATTCAGGTCTGTAACCGCAGAGCTCGATGTCCTTGATGCCGGCTGTGGGACGGGCCTGTGTGGTCCGCTGCTGCGTCCAATAGCTCGCTACATGGCGGGCGTGGATCTGTCTCCAAGAATGATTGATAAAGCCCGGGGCCGTGGTGAGTACGATCAGCTGGAAGTTGCGGAGCTGACAGGCTACCTGTCAGCCCACTCGCATCAGTTTGACCTCATCGTCTCGGCGGATACCCTCTGCTACTTCGGCAAACTTGAACAGGTGGTTTCTGCTGCTTTTGGTGCACTTAGACACGGCGGCACGATGATTTTCACCCTGGAGCATCTAAGTGACCCTGCCGCCGATCAGGCTTATCGGTTGAACGCCCATGGTCGTTACAGCCATTGCCCTGACTATGCCCAGACTGTGCTGATAGAGACGGGGTTTACTGTGCTGTCAGTGTCAAGTGAGACGTTGCGTCAGGAGGGCGGCGCCGGCGTGTCAGGGCAGCTATTGGTTGCCCAGCGGATGGGACCAACTGTTTAACTGCGGAAGCCCTGACAGGGCTTTATGACGGCTGATACCGGGCTGAGTGTTATCCGTAATCCACGACAATAATGCTGACGTTGTCTGTGGCCTGCCGGGCCAAACAGAGCCCCAGCAACTGTTGTACCGCGTCCTCTGCGCTTTGCCGAGCATTAAGCACGGATTCAATTTCCCAGTCTGGGACCATCTTATTCAAGCCGTCAGAGCACAGACAGATTCGATCGCCAGGATGCAGCTCTTCGTATATGACCTGCGGCGCGAAAACCGAGGCACCTACCGCAGTGGTCAGTGCTTCGGCACCCTGCACGCCATGTGCTTCATCGGGTGACAGTCCCTGCTCCCGCATCAGTTCGTTCGCTACCGTATGGTCGGTGGTCAGTTGCGCCAGGGTTGATCCCCTCAATCGGTAGGCTCTGCTGTCGCCAGCCCAAAAGCAGCCCAACTGATTGGCCCTCAGCACTGCCACAACGACAGTCGTACCGATGATGGTGTCATGGGAAATTTCTTGGGCGATATCGACCAGTCGCTGACTGCTCTGCTGCAGTATCCGGTGAATACTGGCAATCTGGGTATCGAGTGGCGCTTCGGGAGATAGCGTCATGTCCAGCAGGGAAGAAATCACGAGTTGGCTGGCATAGTCACCACGATCGTGTCCCCCCATGCCATCCGCAACCGCCCACAACCCCTGCTCGGACAGGCTGAGCACGGCGTCCTCGTTATGACTTCGCACTACTCCCGTGTGGCATGCCGCAAAGTCATTGATTACGGGCTTTGTGTTTGTATTAGAAGGCATCGGTTCGGTCGATCGTATACCAGCCCTGATCTGTCCAGGCACCGGTCAACATCGCAATGAACTGGTGGGCGTCAGGCAGTTGACGGGTCAACAGCACCGACGGCTCCAAAGCCTGGGAGCCCAGGCCCCACCACATGGCATAAGTTCCCAGTTGATGACTGAGCATCTGGTCAGACAGGTGGGCCGTGAAATAGCCGCCCGGTCCGCCAAAACCCTTGTAACACCAGCTCTCTCCGAAGCCCAGCTCACTGCTCCTGGGAATGGTGCCGCCAATGTCGGGGGGCTCAAGGGCATTAACCCGATCCAGAATCGTGTCGACTGATCCCTCCTCAGCATCAAAAATCGCAAGAATTTCCTTTTCAACCCCCTGCATCCACGCTTCTGAAAGCATGGCCAGCAAGAACGGGTTGGTCTCCTGGGGATATTCTCTGGCGAAGGTCACGGGGAATATTCGCCCCACACTGTCCGAGCTTGGTGACATGCAGCCCATCCAGCAGGAGTCACCCACGATCCCGGGAGCAATGACGAAGCGCCAGATAGGGCTGGTAAGAAACGTATCATGCCAATGGGTCTGCATGGCATCCTTGCTGGCCTGAAGTGCCCTCTGGAGCCATTCGTCCCATTGCCTTATGAAATCGGGGGGCAGGTCCCGGGTGACAAAATCCCCGTGAAACGGGAGTTTGCCGTAGGCGCCCGTCGCGGTCTCGACAGTCACAGAATCAAAAGCTCCCGATGCAGGAGAAGTTGGCAAAAACGTCATCGCCAAAGGGATTCTCGATGCCCTGTGACTTCAGCTGCCACACGGTCTTCCTGCCCTTGTACTCCAGGGTGAAGTTGGTGGTTTCGGAGGTAACCATTTCCCGTCGTGTTTCATCGAGGAAACGGAACAAACTCCATTGTCCGCGAATTGTTCTCGCAATAGCTTCCCCGCTGTCATCCTGGAACTCAAATCTGAGGGATGATTCAACACCCGTATCCGCTGGCCAGGTAACTGGGAAGACCCTGGCCGGTCCATGGCGGTACTGGAATGCCGCTTGATCAATTTCAATGCTTATTCGACGTACATTGGCATCAAGATAAACCGGCGTCAGGCCAAAACTGATACTGGGATCCTTGCCCCCTGAGCCAAAGAATGCCCGCCGGATTCGGTCCGCCCTGCGCAATTGCGTCAGGGCAGCAGTGGAAAAGGACTCATCCATGCCGGGGAATTTCTGCCAACTCCACCGACGTCCCTTGCTGGCAATAAAATTGCCCAGGTGCTCTCTCTGGAAGTTGGCAATCAGCCCGTTCGGCCCAAACAGTCTTGCGAAATCATTCAATGTGATTTCCCGACTACTGTCTCGACTGAACGGATAACGACCCGTTGCTGCCTGCCTGCAAAAGCCCGCCACCTCAGATGACCAAGCCCGGTTGATGCCTTCTCTCAGTTCGCCGAACACCGCACCTCGGCTGTTACTGGCTATTTCGGTGAGCCAGCGATTCAGCGGTGGCGCGCTGTTTCGCGCCTGAAGTTGCAGCTGCAGGATTTCATCAGAGTCGAACAGGGCGCTCATGCGTTCATCGGCATTATTAAGCAGCCCACTGGATACAAGATCAAACTCCTTATAAATGCCGTTGATGAGTGCCTGCGTGTCTTTGGCAGGTGTCGTAGAAGCGTCATTGACCTTGAAAAACTGGTGCAGGCCTTCGAAGTGCTTGTCGACCACGTGTTCCGGTCCCATCAACTGATCCACCAGTTGGTCCTGCTGCTGGGCTCCCAGCATCTTGCCCAGCCTGTCAGCCGCTCCGGCTATTACTGAACTACTGGCCACGCCGCTGTCCAGAACCTTGGCACCGGTGGCCAGTGAGGTCTCCTCAAAGACCCTCTGGGTCAGTACTACCAGCGGAGAACTTTCCCCGGACAGCATCTTAAGCCTGCGCGTGGCTACCCCAAGATTTTCAAAGCCGCCAATGCTGATTCTGCCCAGTACGTGGTCCCAGGTCTGGATGTACTCGGTAAAGTAAAGGTCCCGGATTTCTTCCTGGATCTCGTTGATTTCCTCTTCGGTGAGTTGCTTTGCCTGATTATTCATCACCCAGTTTTCGTCTGCAGCGAGCGTGCCCACCGCCTCCAACTGGGGTAAGAATTTGTCGTTATAGCCGTCCCGGGTAAACAGGGTGTTGACCGAGGGCGGCGCGGCATCACTGGAGACGCTGAATATTTCTTTGCCATACGGGCCGGCGGCCTCGAGCAGTGACACTGGTTGCTCGCCAGCAAAGTCGTGATCCTGTTTGATGCGGGCATAGAGTAGGGAGGATATGGAGGACTGCTCCAGCGTCGTCCGTGCGCGCAATACCAAAGCTTCATCCGCCGCAACCGGTCGAAACTCCTGATCGGTGATGGCATTGACGTGATCTTGCAGCCGGCCCCTCTTTCTGGGCTCCTCAGGCAAAAGTTGCTGCCATTCGTAGCCCATCCAGGTTCTTATCAGTTGCGGGTCGCGCTTGTCGGGTTGGGACAGCATCAAATAGGTTTTGAGTGCCTCATACAACAGTTGCGGATCGTTGTCGGGCTTCGCCAGAGTTTGCGCTATCAGATATTGCATGGTGGGTAGGAGAAATTTTTCCAGCTCCGCTTGGTACAGAGCCTGCGCTTCTTCCTCAAGTGCCCAACCCTGGTACAGGCCCATGCGCATGGTCAGGGGTGTGTCGGTATTTTTTTCCTGCACAAAACGCAGCGGTGACGCCGCCGTATCCAGTCTCTCGAGCAGTCCGTCGAGGCCAACCGGTCCACCTGTTTTGTCCCGCAGCGCCTTATATTCACTGATCTTGCCCTGATACTCGGCAACAAACGCATTGTTGCGGGCATAGCTGGTGCCCCACAGTCCCAATCCAACAACAATGCTGGCTGCCGCGGCAGTGATGACCCCTCGCTGTAGCCAGCGTTGCCTCCGCTCGAGCTTTTTGTTGGTACCTACCAGTTCGCTTTCCGGGAGCATTACCGAGCGAATGACATCATGCACAAAAAAGCTGCGGGCCTGTCCGCGGCTGACCGATTCCTGAACCGAGAGGCTTCTGGCGTAACTGCCCACCAGCCGGTCTATGGGGGTACCCTCCTGGGTACCACTGGTGAAATAGACGCCCCTCAACAGCGGCGTCGATTCGTATCGGGAAGATGCAAACAGCGCTTGGCAAAAGTCATCCAGAGGAGCGGCCAGCGTTGCAAGCTGTTGGGGGAAGGCGAATATGGCATTGTTGTGGCGCCTGTCCCGTTCAGATCGCATGCGCCAAAGCACCCGATTGTTGATGCTTGCAAGCAGCGCCCTGAATTTCTGTGGGATTACCTGCAGAGATTCGTTGCTCCCTGCATCAAGGGTAAACCCAAATACCTGCTGGCGCTCCCGCTGGCCCAGATCTTCAAAGAACTCCTGGAAACCCTGCAGTAAGTCGGTTTTGGTAACCATAAGATAAACCGGCGGATTGACTCCCAACTGCGCCTGGAGTTCCTGAAGCCGCTGCCTCAGGGCATGCAGCAGCCGGTCACGGACACCGGGACTGGGTTCCAGCAGGCTGCTGGTGCTGATGGTCAGAACAACGCCGTTTATGGGGCGTCTACTCCTGCCTTTGCGCAGCATTTTGAGGAAGCTGAGCCAGGCGGTATTGTCCACTTCAGCGTCGCTGTCCTGTGTGGTGTAGCGGCCGGCCGTGTCCAGGAAAATTGCTTCCTCAGCAAACCACCAATCGCAATTTCTGGTGCCCCCTACACCTTGTATGGACGCCGAATCGGACTGCTCGGCCATGGGGAAGCGCAGGCCCGAGCTGGCCAGGGCGGTTGTTTTGCCCGCTCCGGGAGCGCCAATGATGATGTACCAGGGAAGCTCATACAGGCCGGCACCGGCCTTGCTTTTCAGCGTTTTCAGCGCTTCGGACAGGTTGTGTGACAGCGTGGCGACGTCGGCATCCGCGGCGCTGGTCTCGACCTCTGTTTTGGTCGTTATTTCATCGGAGAGCTGCTTGTTTGCCCTGGCAATCTGGAACCGTTTATAGAGCTTTCTCGCCGCCCAGATCACAACGATAACGCCGATCAGCCCCAGTCTTACCGAGACGGGACCCAGGGGTTTGAAGCCGGCGAAGGCAAACAGCGGCCCGGCGAACCAAATGAGCGCACAGAGGCAAATAAATCCCAGAAATTTCATTGCCGCTAACAACAGTTTCATTTTCAGCGCCTCACTGGCAAGTTGTACTATCCATTTATTCTGATTCGACGTTATTGCCGGCAGCGATCGTACTGACCAGTCCCCTCACTTCCTCTTTGACTGGCATGGTCTGGTAACCCAGCGTAAGTCGAAACCCGGTGTAGGCAAGCAATAAAAGAGCGCCTGTTATCGCGAGGATGACCCACTTGGGGGTGAGTTCAATCAGCCCTTTTTTCTCCTGCTGGCTGCCTCGCCAACTGGGGGACAAATCCCGCTCAAATTCGCCCTTTATCTGAGCTATCACGGAGTACAGCCGGTCGATAATCTGATCGACCTCCTGCTGGCCATTTGGCCTTACGGCGTATTGTCCAACGAAGCCCAGGAGCAGGCAGCTGGCTGCCAGTTCAATGAGATCCACGGACTCGCTGCGGGTGACGTGGTGTTCGATGATCTGAAAAAACTTCTCGCCGCCCCAGGTTTCATTGTGGCATGTGCTCAGCAGCGTCTGCTGCGTCCACTGGCTCTGCGCTCCCCAGGGCGTGGACATGACTGCCTCGTCGAGAAACGTACACAGCAAATAGCGGCCAGTAAGCACGATCTGCGCATCGTAGCCGGCCTGGTTCCCGGCGGCTTCATAAGCTTTGATCATCCCCAGCAACTGGCTTCTCAGTGCCTCAACGTCGTTGTTGGCGATGGTATTGCGGATCAGGCCCCCGGCTCTCAATGCCTCGGCTGCCGCATCAACCAGCGGATTCAGCGAACTGCCGGCTAAAAACTTCCCAGAGAAGTTGCCCGCCTGTTGTGCTGCCCGGGGTTGGCTCTGGGGAGTAGCTACCGGGTTGGACTGGGGTGCGCTGGGCGCCGGGGCGGAGGGCGTGTTCCGGCCCCCAGGGTTGGGACGGAGAACAGTCTTGTCGCCACCGGGTGCTGCAAAGGGGTCAAAGTCATCGTTCATGTCTCAGTACCTCACCGCCCACAGTTCCATTTTCAATTCCGGAAACTCACCGCCGATATGCATGGCCAGACCGCCCGAGGATTTCAGGTCTTTCCAGAGGTCGCCCGACTTATCCAGCTCAAAGTAAACGTGACCCGTGTGGTAGGGGACCTGCCTGGGCGCCACGGGCAGTGGCCTGAGCTTGATGCCGGGCAACTGCACGTTGACCAGTTGGCGGATATTTTCCACCGAGCCCACTTTCGCCTGGCTGGGGAAGCGCTGCCTGAGTACATCCAGATCCATGGCAGCACTGACCGCGAGGACAAAGTTGGCGCTGTCCAGTAGTGACGCATCGCTCACCGTACCTACGATGATGCCGTAGCGACGTTCCTGCAGAGGAATCTGAATGGCCGTCTGTTCCAATACCATCGACAGGCTTTGCCGAAGGGCGGCAACGACCGGCTCAAAACTTTCTGTCAGTGTTGTGTGGTCATAGCTACCGAATTCGGGCACCTGCCTGCTGCTCTGGCTGAAGGTCGCCATTTCTCCTGCGAGTTGCAGGAGGTCCGAGTAGAGCCGCTCTGGGTGGCATTTCTTCAGTTCATCGTAGTGGGCCATCAGGGGCAGTGATCGGTTCACCAGTTGCAAAAACAGGAAGTCAGAGATTTCACCACTGCCTCCCTGCCCTGAACTGCCAACCCGGCCACGAAGCGCGTCGGCCCGATGTAGCAACAGCCCTCGGACTTCACTGATCAGCGCGGTGAGAACCTTGGAAGCCTCCAGATTCATTACGGTGGGTATGAAGCTTTCATCGAGCAGCAGGCTTTTGTCCGTTCGAACCTCGACGATCTTGCAAACCGGGATACGGGTGTAACCCTCTAGAGGCTGGCTTTGCAGGCGCAAGCTGAGCATCAGCGACGATGTGTGGATGGGGGCCTCAGAGGGGTCGACGGAGGCAGTATCAATGAGTGTTGTTTCGCTGCTGACCAGGCGCCCCTGGCTGATCGCATCGCTGTTACTCAAATGCATTTCAGAGATGCCAGAGCGGCGCTCCGGAAGACTCAGGAAAACCACCTGATTCTTGATGTCACTGCCAATTTCAATGATGGGCGGAGGTGCATCCCGCTCAGGTATGGCAAAGGGCGTGCCGTCGGGCAGTATTCCCGCTGCGTTGGCAATAGACAGTTTTCCCTGCAGCATCAGCTCCTGATCAAACTCGAACTGGGTCAACCCCCAACTGAAGTCGCTGATGGAGCGTACTCGCGACTCTACATAGTTCTCGAAGTAGCGTGTTTGCTGCTGGAAATGCTGGGGTCGAAGGAACATACCCTCGGTCCATACTACCCGACCTTTGTCTGTCACAAATGCGATCCTCGTAAGGCTGTTTCCGATGCCAGCTCGTAGGTTATTGTTGCTCAGTCACTGTCCAAAGCCGACAGGTAGGCCTTGGACAGCGCCACGGAAAAGAGGTCCTGAAACGGGTCGTCCGATTGAGTCACTCTGTCCGTGTAAAACTTCTTGTACGCTACCCAAGCTTTCTTTTCTGGGGAAGATACAATTTTCCCGATACCCGCGCCCTGTTTATCTTCGAAATTTTCAGGGGAGAAGGTTTTGAGCAATTGATTAAAGGCGGCGCGCATCCCAATAAGCAGCGCCATCTGGTGTTCCTGTATTTCCGACATTGCCTGCGTCACAGCCTCTGTCCGTGACAGGTAGGCATTATTTTTTGAAGCCTCGGTAAAGAGTACTTTTGCAGCGGCCACGTTGGCCGCAAATTTGAGTGGGTTATTTTCGGCCTGACGGATCAGGGTGGCGCTCATACGCAGTTCGTTCTTGAGGTTGGCCCGTGCAGCAAGCAGGTCCATCAGCCCCTTCAGCACCATTTCCTCAAAATCACTGTCTGCGAGGGTATTATCATCTGCGTTGGTTTGCTGCGCCATGTGTTAACTGTAAGCTTGCCCAGCCCCAGTATTTGGCGTGGGG
>JAAXJC010000034.1 GCA_012270045.1 Luminiphilus sp. | reverse complement strand
CCCCAGGTGAACCCCCGCCCTATGAGGCAACGCCCCCGCGTTCGCCGCTGATAGAGCCCGCCTGAGCTCGCTGGCAAGCCAGTCCATGCTGAAGTTGGGGGGTAATATCGTGTTGGCGGCAATTTGGGCCGGGGCAGCAATGACGGTAGGGGGCGCGGATCGCCAGGGCAAGGCGGCTGCAAGGCCTGCCAGCCCTAACACAAGGACCAACATTAGCAACGGCTTGCGCTGGCCCACACGGAGCTCCCCGCTCGGAGCAATGGAAGCGGAAAACTGCTGCTGTTTCCCATGTCCGGGGACAATCTGGGGCTCCCTGGATGTGCCCGAAGACCGAGCAGCCCAAGGCATTAAAGGCGCAATCCCCCCCGATCCTGGTGCTTGCCTTTCGACCAGATCATCTCGCGCATCGGTGGGCAGCAACCTCGCCTCGTGGCGCAGCCGGGCCAGATGTGCCTCGAGCGACCCGGTACATGCCGAGACCCCCACCGTCAGATCGCGGGCGGTGCGCCACAACAGAGCTTCCAATCGACTCGGGCTCTTTGGACACGGGGCGGCGGATACCAGCAGATGACCCTCCAAACCCCGGATGCTGTTGGGCAGGGGCAGTCCCAACAGCCAGAAAATGAGGCAGCCGATGGCAAAAGCGTCATCCAACGGGTCTGCCGACGGTGACGGTCCAGCATCCGGTCGACGGAATCCAGGGACGCCCACTCCCAGAAGTTTTTCGCCAATCAGCGCAGCGCAGTTGAAATCGATGACCCGCGCCCTACCCGTTGCATCAATCAACACGTTGGCTGGATTAATGTCACCATGGACAAGTCCCACCGCTCTGAGTGCAACCGCAGCTGCCAGCAAGTCCATGGCGACCAGAAGGATGGAGCGGTCACCGAGGCGGGTTGGCCGATCCTGAAGCGCCATTTCCAGCGTCGTTCCCTGGACAAATTCCTGAATCAGCCAACAACTGTCACCCACTGTCTGCACGCCAAATAGCTGGGGGATGGTCCTGCTCTTCAATGCCGCGTCAGCCAGGGCAACAAGAGTGGATCGCCAATCCGCCCGCCGGGCAAAGCGTTGATCGATGCGCTTACAGATGACTTTTCGGTCCAGCAGTGAATCTTTCGCCAGCCACACCTCGCCCTGGCCTCCGGAACCCAGAAATTCGAGGCATTGCAGGTTCTCAGGAAGCTCGGGGTGGTCACGCGTTCCGGGCGATGAGCGCGACACCACCACGGTCAGAGCAGGCCCAGACGGCGCAATCGGGGACGAAGGGCATGCTGGGACACGCGCAGCGCCCGGGCTGCATCCTTCAGCGAGCCTACCTTTTCCAGCGCCAGCATGACCTGGGCATCAGTCAAGTCCTCCGCCAGGACACAACGGGGGTGTAGCTGTAGCCGTCGGTATAATGCCTGCCGAGACAGCCCCAGGGCTGCCGCCGTGGCACTGACCTCATAGTCATGGGCCTCGTGAACACGCTCCAGGTGCTCCTCGGAAATACGAGGGTCGGGCCCTGGAGTTTCCACCTCTGTTCCGTGGGGCGCCAGCATAAGGGGGGCGTCGGGACCCGCCGCCAGCAGCGTCACCGCGTGCCGGAGATCCCTACTGTTGCCGGGCCAGTCCCGGGATACAGCATCGAAGAAAAAGCGGGCCCAATGGGCGGCCACCGCCGGCTGCTCCTGTGATAGCCGGGGATTTACTTCTGCCCTAACCGAAACCTGGTCATCAATCATGGCCATAGTCTGTGGAGCAATGTCCTCGGGGCGATGCCTCAGGGGTGGCAAATACAGTGTGTATCCCGCCAGGCGGTGCCGTAGTGCGGCGCGAAAGCCGCGCTCCTCGCCAACAGACTGGTCGGTGGCGGCAATCACCCGGACATCGACCCGGGCCGCGTCGCCGCCCAGCACCTGAATCTCGCCCTGCTCCAGGGCTCGCAACAACTGGACCTGAACCGCTACGGGAGCATCGGCAATTTCATCGAGGAACAGGGTTCCGCCATGGGCTCGCTGGAATGCGCCGGGACGGTCACGGGCCCCGGTAAACGCGCCCCGGACGCTGCCAAACAACTCAGCGGCCGCCAAGTCGACGGGAACGGCGGCCAGGTTGACCGCAACCATGGGCTGTCGGGAGCGGCCACTGCAGGCGTGAACCGCCCGCGCAAGCCACTCCTTACCGACACCGGATTCTCCCAAAATCAGAACAGCCAATGGGGTCGCAGCAACGACGGCAATATCCCGCCTAAGTTTCATGAGCTCCGGTGAAGAACCCGGCAGCAGGCCAGCCAACTGCTCCGTCTCGTCCCCCGTCGATCCACTGTCGGCAATCCAGCGCAGCACCAGCACCACGGCGTGGGCCATTCGAATGGGCACACCCTGTTGCAGGGCGTCGTGGTCGGCAATGAATGCCCTGTGGCCGCTAGGTCCGATGCGAACGTCCGCATGATCATCGGCTTCAAGGCGCAGACTGGCATGGGCACCGGGTTGTCGTGGCAATCCCGGTATGGCCTTCAGCGCCAAACGGCTGGTGTGCTGCTCCTCTATGGGCCTGCCATCACTGAATACGGGCGTGTACCTGCCCAGGGAAATTTCCCTGGGCAAAAGGTCGGGACGCTCGGGGTCCCATGGGCACAGGTCCAGCCAATGCCCAATTCGCCGGAGATCGGGGTGGAAGACAAGGGTGAGGCGTAACACGGGGGAATCTCCCCGATCAGACTCGCCACAGGTTCGAAGCGCGGGTTGGGTGAGAAACTCCTCTACCATCACAGCCACCGAAACGTCTGCGGGCCGCTCAGACTAACGTGCCGGCGCGATCTTCCGGGGAGCCCCGTTCATCGAATTGTGATTTGCGTCACAACTTCAGGAGATGATGACCAGAATCGAGGCCACCAGCACCCAAACAACCAGCGCCGACTGCAAGCCCTGACGAAGCTGCTCCGCACGGTCGCCCACCTCGCCTGTCTGCGCGGGCATGGCGACTTCAAGCGCCTCTAACAAGAGTTCATCCGTCGCGATATCGGCATCAAAACTTCGCTCTGCAAGCACGGGCCTGATCGCTTCGAAATTGCCGACAATGCCAAAGGTGAGCAGCAGCACCCGGGACGGCAACCAATCGAGGAAATGCCGAAGAGAACCCAGGGGCACCTGCCGATCATTGCTACCCATCACGATCAAGCGGTAGCCGACAGCGGCAACGGGGCCCAACAACAAAAAATACAGTACCGGGGGAAACCAGCGCTGGAAGCCCTCAAACAGCAGTATCCGCAGGCTGGCATCAACAGCAGAATCAGGATCATCGGCCTTGATCGGGCCACTGCCTGCGGCCTCCAGGGTCAGCACGGCACCCTCCAGATCCCCGGCGACGGCCCTCGCTTTAAAGCGATTGAGCAATGCCGCCCAGTCCTGCCGTCCCAGGCTGAAAAAGAGCGCCGCTGCCCCCAGCAACAGAACAGCAGCGTCGCCAACCAGCGCCTGCAGCCGGCCGGAAACCAGCGCACCTGCCGCACAGGGCACCACGACCAGCAAGACAAAACCCATCCAGAAATCGGGCTCCAGGGCGTCCACCCGTCCCCGCAGGGCATGAAACCATCGGTCGTTGTGCAGTGGCCCGCCCGGACCCACCGAAAAATAAAGCAATGTGGCGGCAAGGAAAGCGATATAAGTCATCGCACACCACTCCGCCAGCTCGCTGCCCTTGAGGGCCTGACAACCCGGGACCGACCAGCGTGGCCTTCGATATCTACACGGCGATCAAACGTCTTCACTATCGAGTAACTCTGCAAGGTAGTGCCAGTCAAAGCTGGCACCGGGGTCTGTTTTGCGCCCGGGGGCAATATCACTGTGGCCAACAATATCACCTCCCTCGAGGCTGGTGTATGTTGCTCGCAGCGCCCTTATCAGCTGCTGCAGCCGCTGGTACTGGGCCTCGGTATAGGGTTGGGTATCGGTCCCCTCCAGTTCAATACCAATGGAAAAGTCATTGCAATTGGAACGCTCACACCAACTCGACTCCCCCGCGTGCCAGGCGCGTTGGTCGGTTGCAACGAACTGCACGATCTCACCATTCCTGCGCAGCAAAAAGTGCGCCGATACCTGTAGATGCGCGATACTGGCGAAATAGGGATGCAGATCGGGGTCAAGGGTGTTGGTAAAAAGGGACTCAATATGCCCACCCCCGAACTCCCCCGGAGGCAATGAAATGTTGTGCAATACAATCAGCTCGGGTGCCATATCCCCGGGACGCTGGTTACAGTTGGGGGATGGCACCCGACGGGCTCCCTTGAGCCAGCCGCTGGTCATCACCCAGTCATCAGGATTCATTGTCACCGAGTCATATTAGCCCATAGCAATTAAGCGGATCATCTGATCCAGAGAGAAACGGGAATATTGATGCCCAGCTCAGAATACATCACAGAGCTTGTCGCTCTGGCACTTAAGGAAGACGTGGGGACCGGCGACATCACTGCCGGACTGATCAGCCCTGACTGCGAGAAGCGGGCCCGGGTGATCACCCGGGAAGCCGGTATCTTATGTGGCACCCAATTCGTCGACGGCGTTTTTCGCGCACTTGACCCGCAACTGGAGATCACCTGGCACCGGCAGGACGGCGATCCACTGGCCGCCGATGATTTGCTGTTCACAGTCGCGGGCAATGCCCGCGCCATCCTGACCGGGGAGCGGGCAGCTCTCAATTTCCTGCAACTGTTGTCGGGCACGGCATCCCTGGCCGGGCGATATGCCAGTGAAGTGGCAGGCACCGGTGCCCGACTGCTGGATACCCGCAAAACCGTTCCCGGTCTCCGGCAGGCACAAAAATACGCTGTGGCCTGTGGAGGCTGCCACAACCACCGCATCGGGCTGTTTGACGCATTCCTGATCAAAGAAAATCACATAGAGGCCTGCGGCGGCATCGCACCGGCCATTGCCCGGGCCCGAGAACTGGCGCCCGGCAAACCGGTGGAAGTTGAAGTTGAAAACCTACCGGAGATGCAGCAGGCGATAGACGCCGGTGCAGACCGCATTATGTTGGACAACTTCGACCTGGAAGTCTTGCGTGAGGCCGTAGCCTTGAACGCGGACCGGTCGGAACTGGAGGCATCTGGCAATATTGGTCTGCACAACCTGCGGCGTGTCGCGGAGACGGGCGTTGATTTCATCTCCATCGGGGCGTTGACAAAAACAGTGGCGCCGTTGGACCTGTCCATGCGCCTGGAGAGCTGAACGACTCCGTGTACACGGCTGCTGTACCCGGGCTTAGGTGTGCACTGCCTCGGTGGTCCCCAGCACACCGTTTCGATCCGCGTAAATCCAGTCCCCGGGCACCAGTTCCACCCCGTTGAGGCAAAGTTTTACGTCCCGATGTCCAAGGCCCTGTTTTTGGGTCTTTACCGGCACTACGCCCAGCGCCCGTACGCCAATGGCCATGGTGTCGATAATCTCCACATCGCGGATGGCACCGAGCACAATTACACCGGCCCACTGGTTGCCCATGGCCTTGGCCGCGAGGTTGTCGCCCAACAGCGACCTGCCCAGGGAGCCGCCGCCGTCGACGACCAGGACACGACCGGCGCCGGGCTCAGCCACCGCCTCGGCAACCCGGGAATTATCCTCGAAGCACTTAATGGTCGCCGCTGGCCCGGCGAAGCATTCCAGAGCACCGAAGCATAGAAATTGGTACGGCAGCGCATTCGCTGCCGGATAGGCATCGGACAGATCAGGGGTAGTGAATACGATATTGGCCATCTGCAATTTAGAGCCAGTCGAGTTGGAAATCCGACAGGGTGGTCGCGCCGTCCATAATGGTACCGGCGTGGGCTTTGCACCTCGGCAAAATGCGGGCGCCGTAAAATTCGGCCGTGGCGACTTTGCGCCGGCAGAAATCAGCCCGTGGACTATCCGCTGGTTGTTGGGAAGCAATCAGGGCTGACCGGGCCAATTGCCATCCGCCGAACAGATAACCGGTCTGCATCATGTAATCGAAAGCGCCGCCCATGGCGTTGAAGCGGTCGGTGCCCATTTGCTCCAGCAGTACCTGGGTTGTGGTGACATGATCCGCCAGTGCACTGGCCAGTGCGCGACCCAAAGCCTGTAGTGACGCCAGCGGGGCGCTGTCGAGCTCCGCAATAACGGCGCTGATCTCGCTCTGCATCGCCTCCATGGCGGCACCGCCATCGCGCGCCAGTTTGCGGTTCAATAAATCCGCCGCCTGTATGCCATTGGTACCCTCGTAAATGGGCGTAATCCGGACGTCCCGGAGGTACTGGGCTGCTCCGGTTTCCTCAACAAACCCCATGCCCCCATGGACCTGCACACCCAGTGACGTCAGTTCAACACCTACCTCGGTACACCAACCCTTGATAACCGGGATCATCAGGTCGATGCGACGACGGTTCTCGTTCCGGGCTTCCCCCTCGCCATAGTGGGCCAGGTCCATGGTGACCGCCTCGGTATACGCCAGGGCGCGCATAGCCTCTATCAGCGCCCGCATCGTGGTCAGCATGCGCTTAACGTCGGCGTGTTCAATGATGGCGACGCCACCCTGCACCCGCTCCCGGGCATAGGCCACGGCCTTTTGGTAAGCGCCTTCGGAAGCACCAATACCCTGCAGCCCCACTTTCAGGCGGGCTTCGTTCATCATGGTGAACATACAGGCCAGGCCGTTGTTCTCCTCTCCCACGAGGTAGCCGATGGCACCGTCGTTGTCCCCATAAGCCATGACACAGGTAGGGCTGCCATGGATGCCCAGTTTGTGCTCGGTGGAAACCGGATAGGCGTCGTTGCGCGCCCCCAGGCTGCCATCGGGATTCACCAGGTATTTGGGCACGATAAAGAGGGAGATACCCTTGCTGCCCGCCGGCGCATCGGGCAGCCTGGCCAACACCAGATGGACGATATTCTCGGTGGCGTCGTGGTCACCCCAGGTGATGTAGATTTTCTGACCAAAAATCCGGTAATGATCGCCCTCGCGCTCGGCTCGGGTTTTTACCGGCCCTAGGTCCGACCCCGCTCCAGACTCGGTCAGATTCATGGTGCCGGACCACTCGCCCGAGTTGATTTTGGCCAGATACGTTGCCTTGAGCTCCTCACTGGCGTGGGCCTTGATCGCCAGCGCCGCACCGGAGCTCAAAAAAGGCTCCAAAGCAAAGGCCATGTCCGCACCGTTCCAGATCTCGGAAGCCGCGGTCCCGTATATCTCAGGCAGGCCCTGGCCGCCCGCATCCGCATCTGCTGATATCCCGACCCAGCCACCGGCACCCAGTTCCCTTATGGCTTCCCCGTAACCCGGGGGGATGGAGACCTTGCCGTCCTCACAGCGGGCCGGGTGGGCATCTCCCACCCGACGCAGGGGTGCGACCACATCACTGCCCAGCTTGCCCGCCTCGTCCAGGACCGCGGTGGTCAGTTCGGGGCCGACGCCCACCTCGGCAAATCGCTGCAGTGAGCCCAGGGTGCGCGAGACATCGATGACATCGTCGATCAGGAACTGCATGTCATCCAGGGGAGCGGTGTACATAAAACCTCCGTCAGAGTTAGAGCGAACCGGGCTGGCAACAATAACCAAAGGCGCCATCGGAGGCGACCGGCTACAATTCACGGCACGGATGGTATCTTAAGGCGTCATTCGCCAGGGAAATAGGCTGTGAAGGATCTTAACCGAATTGACCTGAATTTACTGGTCTATCTCGATGTCTTGTTGCGGGAGCGCAACGTAACCCAGGCCGCCAATCAACTGGGCCTGTCCCAACCCGCAATGAGCAATGGCCTGCGAAGACTGCGGGACCTTTTTCAGGACCCATTGCTGGTGAGGACCTCGGACGGCATGTCCCCGACTGCCAGAGGGAAGGAACTGGAGCCGTTGATCAGGGAGGTGCTGGCCGGGGTGGAGCGGGCCATCCAGCCGACGTCAGATTTCGATCCGGGCGTTGCCAACCATGTTATCCGGGTTATGGCCTCGGACTATGCCGAGTCCACCCTGTTCCCCAGGGTCCTGCAAAGGCTGCGGGAACAGGCACCGGGTCTGACCCTCGATGTGATGACGCCATCGGATGTCAGTTTTCTCGATGTCGAGCGGGGCAAGATTGACCTGGTCATCAATCGCTTCGACCAGATGCCCCAGTCCTTCCACCAGGTGACCCTGTGGACAGACCCCTTCATCTGCCTGATGAGCAAGGACAATCCTATTCTCAAAAACTTCGATCTGCCCGCTTACCTGGCGGCGGACCACATCTGGGTCAGCAAAACCGGTATGGGTGTGGGTGTGGGAGTGAATCCGGATGACGTGCAGCGCCTGGGCTGGGTTGATTCGGCCCTGGCCCAGTTGGGTGAGCAACGTCGCATCCGGGTGTTCACCCGACATTACCAGGCCGCCATGACCCTGGCGGAGGAGAACGACCTGATTGTCACCCTGCCCGCCCGGGCTACCCGCTTACAGCGGGACAATCCTCGGGTGGTGGTGCGGGAGGTTCCGTTTGAGGTCCCGCCCCTGGAACTCAAGATGGCCTGGAGCCCGTTGCTGCAGCACAACCCCGCCCACCGCTGGGCTAGGCAGATGATTACCGGGGTCGCCCGGGAGCTGGCTGACTGAGGAGAGACAGGCACACAGAATTTGGGCTGTGAACAATATTGGCCAGCTAAATACCCTTTATAGAAACCATTTCTAGTATTTATACCGCCCCATGCACCACAATAGCGTGACTCTGGGTGGGCTGACTCCATGGCCCTACCCACACGATTAATATTTGGGTAAATCGCGCCAGCCCATCAAAATCTGTAACAGGAAATACCTGATATGACGGAACGTATCCAATGTGCCGGACTAGGCGTCGACAGCCGACTCCATACCCTGGTCGAGCAGGATATCCTGCCCGGGACCGGAGTCGATAGCGAGACCTTCTGGCAGGGGCTGGCCCAGCTTTTATCCGCGTTCATGGGCCGAAACGAGGAACTCCTGGCCATTCGTGAGACCCTGCAGGCCAGTATTGATAGCTGGCACCGGGAGCATGCCGGCGATGCTTTCGATGCCGCTGCCTATAAGAGCTACCTGGAAGAAATAGGCTACCTCCTGCCCCCACCGGACCGAGTCGAGGTAAGCACAGCCAACGTCGATGACGAGGTGGCGGCCGTGGCGGGGCCCCAGTTGGTGGTGCCCGTCATGAACGCCCGCTTTGCCCTCAATGCCGCCAATGCCCGCTGGGGCAGTCTCTACGACGCGCTCTACGGCACCGATGTCATAGCCGAGGACGGAGGAGCAGAACGGGTGGGGGCCTATAACCCGGTCCGGGGCCAGCGGGTTATCGACTGGGCCCGGCGCTTCCTGGACGAGCATTTTGTGCTCGAGGCTGGCCGCCACGCCGACGCCACGGGCTACCGACCCGGAGCCGGGCAGTTGGAGACTCCGCCGCAGGAGGGCAGCGTCGCGGGCCTGGCCGACGGCCAGCAGTGGGTCGGCTATACCGGCGAGGCTTCATCGCCCCGTTCAATCCTGCTCAAGCACAACGGTCTGCACGTTGAAATCCAGATTGACCCCGCCCATCCCGTGGGCAAAACCGACCCGGCCGGCGTCAAGGATGTCTGCCTTGAGTCGGCCCTGACCACCATCCAGGACTGTGAGGATTCGGTAGCGGCAGTGGACGCCGAGGACAAGGTCGTGGTCTACCGAAACTGGCTGGGCCTGATGAAGGGCGATCTGGCAGAAACCTTCCGCAAGGGGGGCAGCAGCCAGACTCGCACCCTGAATCCGGATCGGCAGTTCACGGCCCCCGATGGCAGCGGCTTCTCACTGCCCGGACGCAGCCTGCTCTTTGTGCGCAATGTCGGACACCTGATGACCAACGACGCGGTGCTTACTGCCGATGGCCGGGAGATCCCCGAGGGCATAATGGACGCCCTGCTCACCGCCGCCTGTGCGCTGCATGACCTGCGCGGCAAGGGTCCCCTGCGCAACTCCCGAAAAGGCAGCGTGTACATCGTAAAGCCCAAAATGCACGGACCCGACGAGGTCAGTTTCGCAGTGGAAGTGTTCGCCCGTGTCGAGCAGATTCTTGGGTTGAGCCCAAACACCCTCAAGATTGGCATCATGGATGAGGAGCGTCGCACCACCCTTAATCTGGCGGAATGTATCAACCGGGCCAGGGAACGAGTGGTCTTTATCAACACGGGCTTCCTGGATCGAACCGGTGACGAAATCCACACCAGCATGGAGGCCGGTGCAGTAACCGCCAAGAGCGCCATGAAGGGCGAGACCTGGATCAACGCCTACGAAGATTGGAATGTCGATGTGGGACTGGGCTGCGGCCTGCAGGGCCACGCCCAGATTGGCAAAGGTATGTGGGCCATGCCGGATCGCATGGCGGATATGCTCGAGACCAAGATAGGCCACCCCAAAAGCGGGGCCAACTGTGCCTGGGTACCCTCGCCGACGGCAGCCACACTGCACGCCTGCCACTACCACAGCGTGGATGTAATGGCGGTACAGGCCGGACTGCTGGGCAAGCCCCGCCGCACTGTCGACGAGATATTGCAGATTCCACTTGCTGGCGCCGGGGGCCTGGACGAACACGACATCCAGCGGGAGTTGGACAACAACGCCCAGGGCATCCTCGGTTATGTGGTGCGCTGGATCGACCAGGGCGTGGGCTGTTCCAAGGTGCCGGATATCGACAATATCGGGCTGATGGAAGACCGGGCCACCCTGCGCATCTCCAGCCAGCACCTCGCCAACTGGATCCGCCACGGCGTGGTCACTGAACAGCAGGTGCGGTCGACCCTGGAACGCATGGCCGGCGTGGTGGACGACCAGAACGCAAGTGATCCCAGCTACATACCCATGGCGGGAGACCTGGAGGGCAGCGTTGCCTTCCAGGCCGCCTGCGATCTGGTCTTTCTGGGCACCAAGCAACCCAGCGGCTACACGGAACCCCTACTGCACCAGCGACGCCGGGAATTCAAGGCCCGGCAGAGCCGCTGAGGGCTCAACGGGCCAATTCCGCTTCCGTCACCCACTGGTGGATCGCCCTCTAGCGGTCAGGCACTCATCATCATGGGACTGAGGGCGTTCTCCGCGGACAGCCACTCGCGCTTGAGGGCCTGGCCGACGGCCTCGTGAGTGATCTGACCGGCATGGACATTAAGCCCATTACGCAGGTGCTCATCATCCTGCAGCGCCGCCAAACCACGATCCGCCAGTTGCAGGGCATAGGGCAATGTCGCGTTGGTCAAGGCCATGGTCGAGGTGCGCGCCACACCGCCGGGCATGTTGGCAACACAATAGTGGATCACATCATCCACCACGTAGGTGGGGTCCTGATGGGTCGTAGCCTTTGAGGTCTCGAAGCAGCCGCCCTGGTCAATGGCTACGTCTACCAATACCGAGCCCGGCTTCATGGCCGCAACGTGATCACGGGTGACCAATTTGGGAGCAGACGCACCGGGGATCAGCACCGCGCCCACAACAAGGTCGGCCTCGAGAACGTGTTGCTCAACCGCGTCCTGGGTGGAGTAGATACCAACGGCCCTGCCCTGAAAGATGTCATCCAACTGTTGCAGTCGGGGTATGGAGCGGTCGAGGATGGTGACCTGGGCACCCAGGCCCGCCGCCATCTTGGCGGCCTGGGTACCCACGACTCCTCCCCCCAGTACGACAACACGAGCGGGCTCAACACCCGGCACGCCACCCAGCAACATACCGTTACCACCCTGGGCTTTTTCAAGGTGGTGCGCGCCCGCCTGGATCGACATCCGGCCCGCGACCTCGCTCATGGGCGCCAGCAGGGGCAGTCCGCCCCGGGGGCTGGTCACCGTTTCATAAGCAATCGCCGAGACCCCGGAAGCCAGTAACAGGGCAGCCTGCTCCGGGTCGGGGGCGAGATGCAGGTAGGTGAAAAGAATCTGGCCCGGCCGCAACATCCGGCACTCGTTGGGCTGGGGTTCTTTGACCTTGATAACCAGTTCTGCGTTGGCAAAGATTTCCTCGGCACTGGCGACGATATGCGCCCCGGCCGCCTCGTAACTGGCGTTGTCAAAACCAATGCCCGCACCACCGTTATTTTCTACCCAGACCTGATGGCCCCGGCTGACCAGTTCCCGCACACCCGCGGGAGTCATGCCAATTCGGTACTCGTGATTTTTGATTTCCTTGGGGATACCGACAATCATCGTACTGCCTCCTGAAATTTGTTTCGTTCCTGTCCTGGGCGGGCCGCTGATTGGTAT
>JAAXJC010000080.1:37742-48115 GCA_012270045.1 Luminiphilus sp. | reverse complement strand
CAGAGGTGGGTATCTACATTGGTACCAACGAAGGTTCCGCCCCAGCAGTGGACAATATTATCAGCGGTAACGTGTTTGAGCTCACCACGACCACGCTACTGGATATCCTACTGACCAGCGGCACCAGCAACACGCTGGTCGGATCTCAGGGAGCCCGAGTTGGCGATGAGGGAGAAAATTCGGTGCTTGACCAGTAGGTAAAGATTGCCTCGGTGGTACTCAACCCGTGATTTGCACAGCGCCGGATAGCCGCCTGCACCAAGGGATTGCGGTATAGAGCGCAATTCGAACAGGGGACTGGGTTTCACCGACTCCGCGTCCAGCGTTGAGCAGGTAACGCGGCCTGGTTACCACTGGGCAGAGTTTCCTGTAGGTCACCAATAAACCACTTCGTCCGGCATCAGCCGAGCTCTCATTTCCTTCCGAGCTCGGCTCCAGTCCGTTATGGGCGGGGTATGTCAGAAACGGTAGTCAAGCTCCACACCAAAGATGGCATCGTTGTTGATGGTGCCAAAGGTCCACAGGCCCGGTACGTAAACCGGAGTGGGATTGGTCGGGCCGCTGGCAACCACATTGGCTCCGACGTCGAGCACGTGCAGCCAGTAGTCTTCTTCGGTCAGGTTCTTGCCGAAGATCGAGGCGCGGAAGTTCTCCGTCTCCCAGCTGATGGAGGCGTCCAGAATGCCGAAGGCCTCGTTCAATCCGGGCCTGCCGGGTTGGGTATTGTTGGTCCGCGCAGATACCCAGTAGTCGTCCCGCCAGAGGTAGTTGGCATTGAATACCAGAACGCTGCCAGCCCCTACCTTCATCTCATACAGGGCATCAAGGTACAGGGTCTGCTCGGGCGCACGACGCAGTTCGAAACCGGACTGGTCTATGGGCACGATGTTGTCCGGCGTGCTCAGGAAGGGGTCGGGCACGGTCCAGTCGTCGTAGCTGGCGTCGAGGTAGCCGTAGGTCGCGGACAGGGTGAGTCCGTCAATCGGCACAGCGACTAGCTCCAGTTCCAGACCATTCAGTGTCGCGTCAGCCGCGTTTTGTACCAGGGTCTGTGTTACCGCTACCGGATCGGGGAATACCACGTCTTCCTGCTTCTGCTTGTAGTCGGTGAAGAAAACAGTAGCGTTCAACTGCAGTCGGTCGTTCATCCACTGGGTCTTGGCCCCCAGTTCAATGGAGTCGACTTCCTCGGGCTCATAGGGACCCAGGGTTGTGGCTGTCGTGGCCCGGCCGTTGAAGCCGCCTGAGCGGAAACCGGCAGTATAGCTGGCAAATACGATGCCATTATCCAGGCCGTAGGTAACCGCCAGTCTGGGTGTGACCTCGCTCCAGCTTTCTTCTCCTGTGACAGCGTAGCTCTGTCCAGTCACCGGATCCGTGCCGATGTTGGAGTAAAAAGGATCGCTTGGGTTGCAGAGTGCCGACGTGGTAGAGCCGTAACTGGTGGTCGTGATGACGCCCACACCCGTCAGCTCAAGTCGCTGATTGCCGCAGGCCCATTTTTCCTCATTGATGTAGCGTGCGCCGGCGCTGACGGTGATGCGGTCGGTGAGATCCCAGTCGATCTGTCCAAACACCGCATAGCTCTCCATCTCCTGCTCAAACTGGGGCTGGGAGGAGATCACTACGGTACCCGGTGCTCCCGGGACCCCAAAGAACGCCGATGAATTGGTTTTCTGGTCCAGGCTGTACTCCGACTCCATATAGTAGACACCGGCCACCGTGCGCACACGGCTGTCAGACCAGTCTCCCTGCCAGCGCAGTTCAACGCTTGTCTGCTCCAGCTCCTGGGGGCGCTGGGTCCAGAAAAAATCGCCATCAAAGGGGAAGAAACCAGCATCGCTGCCCAGGCCGTCGAATTCCTGTATGGCGTCTTCGTCAGAGTCTCGCCAGCCCACCACCGCGTGCAGGGAGTGGTCTTCGTTCAAATCCCAGGTAGCGTTCAGGGTCAGGGCGTCGGTATGGATATAGGCGCGCTGCTCCAGCGTCGTGGTTGGCCTGCGATTGGCATCGGCATCCTGGGGCAGGTTACCGCACAGGGCCGGGTCCAGGCCGCAAAAGGCATTGAATACTTCGCCGGCCTGGGTAAGCGAGGTCACTGGACGCGTCGGGGTGTCGTCACGGAGGTAGTCATAGGTCAGCCAGGCGCTGAAATCCTCCGAGGGCTCCCACAGGGCCGAGAGCGTGAAGCCGTGGAAGTCGGTATCGCCTTCCCGTGCATCCCGGGTGGTATTTTCAAAATAACCGCCGCCGTCCCGGTACATCACCGTGCCCTTGAGGCTGAGGGTGTCATTGAACATGGCCGGCAGGTTCAGCGAAGCGTTGACGTCGGTACGACGGTAGCTGCCAAAGGTGCCGGTGACGCGACCGCCCAGCTCCCCGGTGGGTTTGGCTCGCCGGATGTGTACCAGACCGCCAATGGTGTTGCGCCCGAACAGGGTACCTTGGGGCCCCCTCAGCACCTCTACCGCCTCGGCATCCCATACCTGCAGTAGGGCGCCGGTGGTGGTGGCGAGGTAGACACCGTCAAGGTAGACCGCGACCGCAGGGTCGAAGGATTTTTCAACGTCGTTCAGCTGCATCCCGCGAATGGAAATGGCTGCAGTGCCGTTGCCCAGTACCGGGTCAACAATGAGATTGGGGGCCTTACCGGTGATATCCAGCAGGTCCCGTGCGAAGGTTCTATCGAGCGCCGCAGCGTCCAGGGCGGTCACCGCCAGTGGCACTTCCTGCAGATTCTCCTCCCGTTTTTGCGCGGTCACGACCACTTCTTCAATACCGGTGGCAATTTCCCTCTGGGCGTTTGCCAATGGCGCAGATACAGCCATAAGGGAGGGAATGACCACTGCGAGGGTGGACTTCAAAAAATGAAATTCGGGACGGTTCATGGTGGCTAGCCTCTTTTCTGTTTTAGTGTATGGCATAACTGGCCCCAAAAGGCAGCGGGGGCGGCTGGGATATTGGTTATTGTTAATCCCTTATTGTCCGGACATTAGCAGGGCATAACTACAAGTCAAGCAGTGTTTTAAGGTTGGTTTTCGCCTTATTTTCCGTGTTTTCCCTGGCCTCAAGGAATCCTGCGTCCCCGGTTGGACGCCGCCCGAACACCAGCTGGACATACGGCCACGTTGGCCAAGGCCATGAATCCCTCAGGGCCCATTTCTGTCGTTGTCGGGCAGTGAGCCAATTCCTCCGGCAGGCTGCTGCACAGGGTGAGTTCCGCAACGGCAGCGCAAATTCCGACCGGTGGTGCTTTGCCCCCTATCAGGCCCTGGTCAGCCCCAGTCCGAGTCCGCCGTCCACATCCAGCAGCGCTCCAGTGGTCCACTCTGCGGTGATCAGGTATTCCATGGCCTCCGCTATTTCGCCCACTTCACCGATCCGGCCCATGGCATGGCTCGAGGCCATGGACTCCAGGCGGGAGAGGGCGGTTTCATCGTCAAATAAACCGGCACGCTGGTTGATTTCCGTGTACACCGCCCCGGGCAATACGCAGTTAACCCGAATTTTTTTCTCCCCCAATTCTGCTGCCAGCACCTTGGTCAGCGCCTGGACGGCACCCTTGGTCGCTGCATAGGGGGACACGCCGGGAAAGGCACGTCGTGTGTGAATAGAGCCGACAAACAGTACGGCGCCACCCCGCTGCTCTAGATGGGGTACCGCCAGTCCTGTCAGCAGCATGGCGGCGATGACGTTGCTGTTAAAAATGTCAGCCAGTTCCTGCTCCTGCAGTTCCGAGATCGCGCCACGATACATATTGCCCGCATTGTTGATCAGCGCGTCCAGGCCGTCCCCGTGGTCCACCGCGGCGGCCAGGATACGTTTGCGGTCCCCGTCGTTGGTGATATCTCCGGGCACGGCGCAGCAGGCCTGTCCCAGAGCGTCCTGGGCCTCAGCCATTTTTTCTTCCCGGCGACCGCAGATCGTGACCCGGGCGCCGCGCTCGACAAAATGACGCGCGGCACCGAAACCAATGCCGCCGCCACCCCCCGTGATCAGGATGGATCGTCCTTCAACGCTGGTCATGGTCTATAACTCCTTTCTCCTCGGCTTGCTGTTGCGGCGCGAGGGCCCAGTTAACGGCGCGCAACAGGGCCTGGCGGTGGTTGGGTTCATTCAGGGATCTGACATCATGTCCAAGGGCGTCGTACACAACCCGCCCCCGGTCCCAGGTGTGAGCCCAAAGTACCGGCTGCTCGCCTTCGACCTCAGTGGCTTCGCCCCTTAACAGCACCTGGGCAGAGGGCTGGACGACCAGGTCCGTGTAGAGTTCGTCGGTGACCTCGAAGGCTTGCAGGCCCCGAACATGGCCCTGGGCACTGGGGGTAACACGGACGGGTCCCGGCGCCGGATGCCAGGACCGGCCCCACTGCCAGGTCCCGCCCAAGATGGCTGACCATTCCGGCCAGTTTGAAAAACAGATACTGGCCGTATGCAGGGCCAGCAGCGCACCTCCCTTTCGCAAACGCCCTGCAATGGCCTGTTGGCTGTCCTCTGAGAGTGTCAGCGCCTCCTGCTCCCGGTAGGGGTCATATTTTTCTCCCGCCATTTCCCAGCGTAGGGCGTTGATGGTCAGCATTCGAACGGGCTGGGACTGCAGCGTTGCCAGGCCATCCTCGACATGGGTCGTTATCCGGGACTGGATTCCCACTTCTTGCAACAGTCCAGACAGGGCCCCGGAAGTCGCTTCGAAATCGTGGAAGATGCCGCCACTGACAATGAGGTTGCTGATCACGCTGTTGCTAATTCCTCGGCAGATGGGCCATGACGCTGTTGACGACACCGCCGTCGATGACCAGTTGGTGGCCGTTGATGTAGCCGGCAGCCTCTGAATCGAGAAAAAGCACGGCGTTGGCGATGTCATCGCCGCTGCCAAGCCGGCGCAACGGCACGCCACCGCCGCGTTTTTCCCGTACCTTTGGATCAGCGTAGATGGGTTTGGACATGCCGGCATCTATGAAGCCTGGAGCGATGGCGTTACAACGCACTCCCCGGGGACCCCACTCGATCGCCATCGCCTGGGTCATGACCGCCATGCCGGCCTTGGTGCCGCTGTACAGGCCCACCCCGGGGGCCGGGTGTATGCCATTCACGGATGTCAGGTTGATGATGTGCCCGGAGCCCCGCTCAAGCATCCCCGGAGCAACCAGCCGTGCACACAGGCAGCTGCCCAGGAAGTTGACGTTGAGCGTATCGACATAGTCCTCGATGCTCTGGGATTCGAGACCCCCGAAACGCACAATGCCGGCGTTATTGACCCAAAGGTCAGGGGTTACCCCGAACTGCGACAGGGCCCGCTCTACGGAATCCGCCGCGGTTACATCGGCGACCAGCGCCTGGGCATTCTCCATGCCCGCAGCAGTTTGTTCGGCCAGGTCGCCGCGAATATCCAGCACGCCTACCCGATAACCGTTGGTTGCCAAAAGCGTCGCGATTTCCGCACCCAGACCATCGGCGCCCCCGGTAACTACTGCAGATTTCATCATGGCGAATGCACTCCAAGGCGAATGGGGTAGCGGGCCCAGTTGGCGCGCAGGGTATCGGTGGCGCGTTCAGGGGGATGATCTGGGTCGGGTTGCGCCCCACTGCTGAACAGTTTGTGCAATATACGGGTCAGCGTACCCAGATGCTGTGGTCCCTCACTGGGCTGTTGTTCGGGCAGGCTCCCCCCGGCCAGGTCCCGCCCAAAACAGGTATGTACCCCCACCCCGAAGGTCAGCCCGTAGGGTGCCGTTCGATTCTGCAGCCTGCGATGGGGGTCAAAGTGGTCGGCGTCCGCACCAAAGACGGTTGGGTCCCGATTGGCATCCTGTAAGGCTACGACCACAGCATCACCCGCAGCCACACTGTTGCCGTCACTGAAGGTGAAGGGGCAATCGGATACCCGCCAGGCCACAGGGCTGGCGGGGTGCAGGCGCAGGCTCTCATGTACGCTGCGCTGCAAAAATAGGGGATCGTCGATCAGGCGCTGCCTGCGCCCGGGGTCGCTGCCACACCAACTGGTGATTTCATGAAAAGCATGGACCAGGGCGGCGGCCGAACTGTGGGAGGCCGCTTGCATGAAGAACGCTACCTCCCTGCGAATCAGGGCGTCGTCCCAGCCCTGTTCCGCCTGATGACTCAGTAACACCGTGAGAATATCCCGGGGCAGGGTTGCTTCGTTCTCTGTGGCTGCGCTGACCTCGATCAGCGCCAGTCGACGTTCCCAGGCGGGTTGCAAAAAGACCTCATTGAAGACGGCTAAAGCCCGGGCGACCTCAGTCCTCACTTCCGACTTGTCCCGGGTGGAGTGAAACAGGGTCGCGCCTTCACCGAACTTCCTGACGATGCTGAGCAAAAGCTCGGTATCTTCGGTTGCGGCAGTGACAGGTTTGATATCCAGGCCTGCAATTCGGGCGCTCAGATTCAGGGTGACCCTGGCTCCGAAATCGGGCAGATCAACGCTTCCCTGTTCCAGGTAGGGCGCCAGCGTGTGCGCGACGATATCGGGCAATACCGCGTGCTCGTAATAACGGGCAAAATCTTTGCGGAACAACTGGAGTTCAACAGCTCGTCGCCGGGCGTGCTGCTCACCGTGCAGGGTCAACAACACGTCCTTCATCAGAATGTCGCATTCACCGTACATTGACTGCACCAAGCGCCGGTCGCATAGCGCAGCGAGTGCATTGTCAAAGCCCGTCACCTGGGTCGGGTCCTGCACGGGTCTCAGGTATCCGGGGCAAAGACAATCGGATAGCTGGCCCACACATCCCGTTCCGATGCGGCGACTTTTTCTGCTGGTCGCTGGGGATCGGGTTGTGCGCCGCGACCCAGCAGTTCGGCGAGAATCAGGGCAATCGTGCCGAATTGGTGATTATCCGGATCGATGGCTTGCCCGGGTTTTAGGATGGTACCCGCCACCAGGTTCATGCCCAGGCAAACGTGCATGCCGCCGCCGAAGGACAGTCCCGCCGGGCTGATCCGGGGCGGCCGATCCCGGAAGGGATTGAAAGCTCCGGCATCATCGCCGAACACTCCGGTATCACGGTTGGCTGTTTGCAGGTCAATGACAACCCGATCGCCGATGCTGGCCTCGGCGCCGCCAACAGCCACCGGCTGCTCGGCTTTGCGCAGTGCCACCGGACTGGAGGGATGAAGCCGCATGCTCTCCAGTACAAAACGCTGCAGCATGGCGGGGTCGCCCGCAAGGTCCAGGGCGCTACCCTCATTGCCCTGGAACCAATAAAACAGTTCGTTAAACGCATGCACCAGCGTATGGACTGAGGTATGGGAGGCCGCAAGGTAAAAGAACGCCACCTCCCTGACCATCAATTCGTTGGGCATATCCAGCTTGTCGGTGTTCATCAGCAAGATGGTCAGGATATCCCGGGGCAGTTCGGTCTCTGCCAGTTCACCTTTTTGAAACGCGCTGATCAGTGCCTCTCGCCGGGATCTGGCGGGCTGGAAAAAACGCGTTTCAAACTCATGCAGAGCGTCGGCAATTTCCTTGAGGATTGCCGTGCGATCTCCCTGATACTGGCCGATGGTGGCTGCCTGCCCCAGTTGTATGAGCAGTCTGTGCTGGCTGTCTGCCTCCTCCACTGAACCGTCTATGCGGTCAATACCGGCAAAGGCCAGTGACAGGTGCACCATGATCCGATAGCCCAATTCCTTGAGGTCGGTTTCCGTAACATGCAGGAATTGGTTCAGGGTCTCTGCGAGTAATTTGGGGAACACCTCATTTTCGTAATGCCGGAAAAAATTTCGTCGGAACAACTGGCTTTCTACCGTGCGGCGGGTGCGATGTTCATCCCCATGGAGGGTCACCAGGACCTTATCCATGAGAATACCCCCCTCGTCGTACAGTGCCTGTTTCAGATCGTTCTGACGCAGTGCCGCCTCGGCGTCCTGGAAGGAGTCAAAAGTCAGAGTTTTCAAGGTAGTTCGCCTCCCATTGACCTGACCAGGTCCCGGGTCAATACCTGGCTGGAAAATTCGCCCACCCGCCAGCCGGGCAGGTCCCACTGGGTTGGAATGTCAGCCTCCAGATCCACAAACTGGCCGTTCTTGATAATGTGCTGGAAACGGTTTTTGTCCCCCAGTACCCGGATGTCCTCCAGGGGGTCTCCCTGAAAGACCAGCACATCCGCCAGATAGCCCGGCGCCAGACAGCCCAGTTCCCCGGGTCTGCGCAAGGCGACCGCGCCTTCCGAGGTGGCACAACGAATAGCTTCCAGTGGCGAAACCCCCAGGTACTCGACATACACTTCCCGTTCCCGGTAATGCCAGTCTCCATATGGTGGCAGCGAGAAGCCGCTATCGCTGCCGGTGAGCAGCGGCACGCCGGCGTCATAGGCCTGTCTCAGGGCGTCCGTGCTGTCCGTGATTTCCGCCCGAAACATGTCTCGCAGCCGTTGCTCGGAGCCTATGGCTTCGCCGTAATCCGCCAGGTTGGCCTGGAAAGTAAACGTGGGTACCAGGGGTACCTTGTGATCAATGACAGCCTGCAATGCTGCATCGTCCATGTAGGTTGCGTGCAGGATCATGTCGAAACCCGCGAGGGCGGCGTCCCGGGTGCTGGAAGCATTCCGACAGTGGCCGACCACGGGAATACCGAGTTGATGGGCGGTGTCGCAGACCAGTTTCAACTCGTCATAGCTCCAGGGCTGGATTTCACCAGAGCTGGAGCCGGGTGCCGGCCGGATGGGTTGGCCGCTGACATGCACCTTGATCCAATCGACTCCCTGTTTTACCTGCTTGTGTATCTCTGTGACGATCTCACCGGGGGTGTGCACTATCCGGGCGTAGCCCCGGGTGCCGGAGTCGGGCAGCAGTCGTGCTGCGGTTCCCCCTACGCAGTTGATGAGTACATTGCCGCCGGTGGTCATTCGCGGCCCCTCAACCACGCCCCCCTCAATCGCGTCCCGCAGGTCGACGCCAGCCTCAAAGACGCCATCCGCGTCAAAGAAGCTGGTGAAGCCCGCCCGCAGGACCTTGCGAGCGTTGACAGAGGCCACCAGCGTCGCCAGGCCATGGCGGCGATGGAAAAACAGTTCGTCGTTGCTGGAGGGTTGGTCAAAGGTGATATGGCAGTGGGCGTCGATCAGGCCGGGTAAGACGGTACAGCCGGCTGCATCAACTACATGGACGCCGTCAGTTTCAGGCAGCGATGC
Source organism: Luminiphilus sp. (assembly GCA_012270045.1). Taxonomy (GTDB): domain Bacteria; phylum Pseudomonadota; class Gammaproteobacteria; order Pseudomonadales; family Halieaceae; genus Luminiphilus. The sequence continues at coordinate 38,963 of JAAXJC010000080.1, read as the reverse complement.
CAGCAGGTCAGGACCGACCGCCTCAATGCGCGAGCCCCGAATCAATACATCCGCGTCCCGGGGTGGCGCACCTGTGCCATCGATAAGGCTGCCGTTACAGATCAGAGTGGTTGCAGTGTCAGCGGGGGCCAAGAGCTACTCCTCAGGTTGTGGGGGAAGCACCACCGGGTGCCCGGAACTATTGTCGGACCCTGGTCTGCGCAGAGGCGGTGTCGGGCGCCGCCCGCTGCTGGCATGGTTGTTGGTGGCTTCCACCCCTTTCTTATACTGTGGAAACTTGTACTCTAGGGGTCATTGCCGCCGCTTGGCAACAGGGTTGATTGGACGCAGCTTCGGGCAACCGGAGTGGGGAGCAACTGATGATTAAACTGACAGTCAATGGTGTTGAGCATCGTCTGGAGGTGGCGCCGGATATGCCCCTGCTCTGGGCGCTTCGGGATCACCTGCAACTTACGGGCACCAAATACGGCTGCGGTATTGCGCTCTGTGGCGCCTGCACCGTCCACATTGATGGGCAGGCGGTCCGATCATGTTCGGTGACGGCTGCCAGTGCTGTGGGCAAAGCCATCACCACTATCGAGGGGCTGGCAGGGGGGGAGACCCTCCATGCCGTGCAGGCGGCCTGGCTGAACCGGGATGTCGCCCAGTGCGGTTATTGCCAGTCGGGCCAGATAATGACGGCGACGGCACTGCTCGGTGAGCAACCCCAACCCTCCGACGCCGATATTGACGCCGCCATGGCCGGGAACGTCTGTCGCTGTGGCACCTACCAGCGCATTCGCGAGGCAATCCATGAGGCCGCAGCAGCCCTTGCTGACGAGGTGACCGCATGATGGCCGGGCGGGGTTTGACCCGGCGCCGGTTTATTACCCATTCCGGTGCCGGTGCGGCAAGTCTGTTGTTGGGTATGAATCTTGGGCTGCGCCATTCCCCGGCAGTAGCGGAAGCAAAGGAGGGGATGCCGTTAAACGCCTTCCTCAGGATTGACCCTGACAACACGATCACGGTGCTGATGAACGTGTCTGAGTTTGGCAACGGGGCCTACACGGTGGTCAATATGATGGTGGCCGAAGAGCTCGATGCTGACTGGCAGGGTATTAAAGTAGAGGGCGCGCCCACCTCTCCCGAATACTATAGTCCCCTGTTCGGTGAGTATCTGACTGCCGGCAGCGTGACGACCGCGGCGAGTTGGGTACCCATGCGCACCGCTGGCGCCCAGGT
>JAAXJC010000080.1:0-37642 GCA_012270045.1 Luminiphilus sp. | reverse complement strand
TTTGGCATCGATATCAAGCTGCCCGGTATGCTTTACGGTTCCGTAGCCCGTTGTCCGGTGTACGGCGGCACAGTCAAAAGCTATGACGACACGGCGGCCCTGGCCATTCCGGGGGTGATCAAGGCCAAAGTGATTGATGCCGGGGTAGTGGTTCTTGCCAGGGACTACTGGACGGCAAAAAAGGGTCGCGATGCCCTGGCAATCAACTGGGATGAGGGGCCCAACGCGGCCCTGTCTGCCGCCCAGTTTTATCGGGAATATCGTCAGCTGGCGGAAACCCCAGGCATGTTGGCCGAGGATATTGGCGACAGCCTCGATGTATTGGCTCAGGCCGACAACAAGCTTGAAGTGACATACGAGATGCCCTATTTGGCCCATGCCACCATGGAGCCTATGAATGCGACGGCCAGGGTTTATGAGGGTGGCTGTGAGATCTGGTCGGGAACCCAGTACCAGAGTAACGATCAGGAGATTGTCGCCAGATACCTCGATGTGCCCCAGGACAAGGTGGTCATCCATCGGCCGTTGATGGGGGGTACCTTTGGTCGGCGAGCCAGCAAAACAGCGGACTACACCATGGATGCGGTGCAGGCGGCTCAGGGCGAATCCGTGCCCGTACAGGTGCTGTGGTCCCGGGAGGAAGACATGCGGGGCGGCCACTACCGGCCCCTGTTTGTACACCGTATGCGGGGTGCCGTGGATGACCAGGGCTACCCCCTGGCCTGGCACCAGACCGTGGTCGGACAGTCGATCATGCAGGACACCAAGCACGATCCCGCTTACATGGTCGATGGCATGGATATCTACTCTTTGGATGGCTGCCTGCAGGAACCCTTTGGCGTGTTTCCCTACGGCACCTCCTACACGATTCCCAACCATCGGATAGAGTCCCACAATCCACCAAAGGTAGGCATCCGCCCCCACGAGTGGCGCTGCGTGGGGCAAACCCACACCGGCGTCGCCTACGAATGTTTTCTCGACGAATTGGCGCATATGGGGGGGCATGATCCTCTGGACCTGAGGCTGCACCTGACCCGCAACCATCCGCGTATGCAGGCCGTGCTGAAACTGCTGAAGGAAAAAACCCAGTGGCAGCAACCGCTGGGCGCGGGACGGGGCTGGGGTATGGCAGCCAGAGTATATTCCGTCACCCCCACGGCCCAGGCGGCTGAGGTCACCGTTCATGACAACGGTGAGTTTTCAGTGGATCGGGTGGTCTGCGTTGTGGACTGTGGTTTTGCCGTCAATCCGTTGAATATCGAGGCCCAGATCCAGGGCGGAATTGCCCTTGGGCTTGGCGCCGTGGCCACGGGCAACATTGATTACGAGGCAGGGCGTGTGAAACAGAGCAACTTCCATGACTACACGCCGCTGCGCATCTCCCAGATGCCAAAAATAGAAGTACATATCGTGCCCAGTGAGCAGCCGCCTACCGGGGTGGGTGAGCAAGCTACGGCACCCATCGCCCCCGCGGTTGCCAACGCAATTTTCGCCGCCTGCGGGCGCAGGATACGCTCCTTCCCACTGGCCAAGCACGGGCTGACCCTGGTCTGATAACTGCCCCTGAACCGCTATCCGATAGTGACGCCCACGGTGGCGTCAGGGGGTGGCGGCGATACTCTCGTCTCTGCGGACAGCGAAGACCAGCAGGGCGTTACCGGGTTCGTGAAAGTAGAGTCCGTAGCCAGAGTTGATCACCAGGTGGCCGTCGGATACTGTCGCGCCGGCACCACTGATGCCGCCGCCCGACGCGGGCACGCCGTTGATCGTTGAAAATTGCCGGGCGGTGTCGTAGTCCCACAGCACCGCACCCGTGGCTCCGTGGTAAGCGCGGATGTGGCCATCGAGATGGCCTGCGATGACTGCATCCGGCAGGGCGGTGAGTGGCGCCGAAACCCCCGGGTCACACAGGGGACGCTCGTCCCCGCAGAGGTTTTCCTGAAGGTGACTCCAGAGCACCGAGCCGTCATCCGCATTGAGGGCATGAACCCCGGGTCGCGCCAGCTCGGGGTCCAGATAATCGCCGTTGCGGGTGTCGTTCATATCATTGATGGGAGCATAAATCCGGCCGCCCTCGGCGGCCATGCCGAAATGCACGCCACCCTGAATGCTACCCCGGCCGACCTTGGTTACCCACTTCCGGTCAGCGCCCGTCTCCGCATCGTAGGCGACGATGTTGCCGTCCTTGTGGCCAGCAATGATTAAATCGCCGCCGTCCATCCCTTTGATCAGCAGCGGGCTGGATCCCTGGTCGTAATCAGGTCCCTGCTCGGGAGGACAGTTCGGGTGTGTGACCGACATCATGCAGGCGACATTCCAGGCGTCACCGGCGAACACCTGGCGTACCCACAAACGCTCCCCGGTATCCATCCGGACCGCAAAAATGGCATCGCTGTTGCCATCGGCCGGCGTTGAATAATTTTCGCCGCTGCCGAAAAACATTCGATTATTCTCGGGGTCCAGCGTCGGGCTGGACCAGACCGGCGCCCCAGAAGGGGAGAGAATGGCGGTACCCGCACTGGTCACGCCGTGTTTACGGGGTACCTGGGGTAGGGTGGGCGCCACCCATCGCAGGGTACCGCTGCTACCGTCAACGGCGATGACTTTGCCTCTGAAGGTGCAGCAGGGGTAGGACGGATCGGCCGCTGCAATCACTTCCAGGGACGATACCGGCGTGTAAAGAACGCCGTCGTGGAAGGCCGGCGTTCCGGTCAGGGTGGCGCTGGGATGATCGTCCGCCTTAATTTTCCAGACCAACTCCCCGGAGCGAGCATCGACAGCGTAGAGATTGGCAATGATGTCCCCGAAAAAAGCCAGCGGGCGGTCACTGCCGTGCTGACCGAGCACGATGCCGGTGCGGACCTCGGCGCTGGCCGCAAAGGCCCATCGCACGCAGCCGGTTTCCAGGTCCAGGGCATAGACGGTGCCGTCCTGACTGCCAGTATAAACCGCGCCCATGGCCACTACGGGCTGCGATCTCGCACGCATGGCGCCGGGGTAGCCAAAGCTCCACTTCAATTCGAGATTCGGCAGGTCATCACTGTCCATTCCAGCGATATCCCCGGGCACAAACCGACTGGTGTCCCGGCCCCAGCCCGTGATTTCGTCCTCGTTCCAGGGAGCAAATCCCGCGCCCCCGGCGTCGCAGTAGGTCAGTTCGGGGTCAGTGGCTGAAGATTTGAAGTGGCGGGACGTCAGGTACTCAATAATGGCGATGCGCTGCTTGTTTGAGAGTTTGGCTGCCTGGGGTGCCATGATGCCCTCGCTCATGGTCCGGTAAAGCGCCCCCTGGGGCATCATCTCCAGCCAGGACTGATGGGGCGCCTTGTACACCTGACCCAGGTGACAGCTGGCACAGTGTTTTTGATAGAGGCCTGCTCCGGGAAGCTTGCTGCGATCGGTGAAATCTGAGCCGGACTGGAATTCATCGGTGGAGGACAGGGTCGCCGCTTGCTCCGCAGCCAGGACCGGATGCGCAGAACCCAGCACCAGTATTAGTAGTGCGCTGTACAGCGCGTTGGTGTACGCCAATGGCGTGGTTCGTCGCCGAATCATATGGAACTCCCCGATCGTCGCCCGCTGCTCTGTCGCAGCTTTTATTGTTAGGGTAGGGCTTACATCGGCTAACTATAAAGTATTCAGGCTGCACAACAATGCAGTCTTCCAAGAAACGTCGGAGACTCCACATGTTGAATCGACAGATTGTGCTGGCGGCACATCCCCGGGGCGTACCGGTGCCGGAAGATTTCCGCCTTGTCGAGGGGACAGTACCTGAGCCAGGCCCCGGTCAGATGCGGGTGCGCAATCTGTACCTGTCACTGGAGGCGGCGATACGCAGTTGGCTGGACGGAACCGCCAATTATTTCGAGCCGATAGCCATTGGTGGTGTGATCCGCGGGCCCAGTATTGCAAGGGTTGAGAGTTCCCGCCTGCCGGGGTTCGAGCCCGGGGACCTGGTATTTGGCCTGCAGCACTGGGAGGACTACTCCCTGTGTGACGCTGACACGGTGCTGCTGCGCAAACTGATCCCTGATCCCAAGCTGCCTTTGAGCTGGTATGGGGGAGCCTTGGGGGGGTCGGGGCACACGGCATTTGTGGGCCTGCATCGTATCGGTCAGATTCAGGCCGGTGACACGGTGCTGGTCAGTGCGGCTGCGGGTGCGACGGGCAGTATGGCCTGCCAGATAGCTAAGCTGCATGGCTGCCGGGTGGTCGGAGTCGTTGGCAATGACGAGAAAAGTCGGCTGCTGCAGCAGCTGAACGTGGATGCCGTGGTCAACTACCGACAGGAGGATGATCTGGCGGCGGCGCTGGCAAGGGCATGCCCCGAGGGCGTGAACGTTTATTTTGATAACGTCGGCGGCCAACTTCTCGATGCGGCATTGACCGCCATGGCCGAGGGTGGCCGCATCGTCGGCTGCGGCATGATCAGCGACTACAACAACAGCGCCAACCCAACGCCCCTCTACAACCTATGGCAGGTTATCGAACGGCAACTGACGATCAAGGGCTTTCTGTTGTACAGCTATCTGGAGGACATACCCGCTGCTTCTGCACAGCTGGAGGATTGGGCCAGGGAAGGTCGTATCCAGGCCATCGAAAATATCACTGAGGGGCTGCCCGGTGCGGGTGCCGCCTACAGCAACATGATGGGCGGTCACACCATGGGCAAAAATCTGGTGCGGGTAGGGGAGCCCGACGACACCTGAGGCTGCTCAAGTTCTGGTGTTGGGAGTGCGGTCAGGACCGCCTTGCCGCCCAGCGGATGGCATTGGCCAACAGCTGTCGGTAGTGATGGTCGGCAAAGGTTCCCGGGGTGTCCCCGGGTTGCAGGTAGACGACCCTTAAACGGCCCGCTTCCCGGGTCCAGCCCGCCAGGCAGGAGCCGTCGGGGTGGTGCCAGTCATCATTACAGAACATTTTGCCGGTGACCGCGTGCTGGGCTGAAAAAAAGTGGCTGCGGTCAAAGCGATAGTCACTGGTCATTAGCGGTTGCACGTCATCTTCGAATACCTGGCAGAGGTAGGGCTCGTCGGTCAGCGTGAACCGGGCGGGCAGACCCTCCATGACCGGATGCTCGGGAGCGACGACGGTGAAGGTTTGCTCGATGTCGTGTCGATAGCCCGAGTCCAGGACCTGTTCTCCCCGGCACATCTGTGGATTGTAAAAAAAACGGCCGCCAATCAGTTCCCCCAGCTCGGGCCAGAGTGGCCAACTGGCGAGGGCGTGGTGCAGAAATACCAGCCCCACTTCCCGCTCAACCAGCGCATTGAAATTTCGTACCAGGTCAGGCGGTGGCGGGACCAGTTCCGGCGGCTGGCTGCTGAAGTCGACGCCGGGCATATCGTAGAACAGCAGCGCGTCATAGTCGGCGGCGAGTTCCGGATCGATGAAGGCCTGGCTGGCGGGTTGTTCGACGACGGTGCAGGCCATGCCCGGCAGGCTGTCCAGCATGTCGCTGAAACCATCCCTGGCATAGGGATGTCCCTTGCTGGCAACCAGTACTTTCAGTCCGGCGCCGTAATTGATGATGCCCATGTCAGACCCCGGTCCAGCCCGCAAGCAGGCAAGAGCTTCTGATCGGGGATGGGGGCGAGGCTGTTGTTGTCTTTTTCACTATCATCGTTACATTGTCGCTGGAGCAGCCGCGATGAATGACCGAGGTCAAGCCATGACAGCCCATGAGCCCGTAACCCTGCCCAGGGACCTGAACCAACCACCGAAACAACCGGAGCCCGAGCTGCGTGGGGACTCGGTCACCGCGGATCGTTACACGTGTGCCCACTACCTGCAACGGGAGCTGCGGCAGGTCTGGCGACAGGTGTGGAACATCGGTGGCGTGTCCTACCAGATGCCCGACCCCGGCGATTATCTGACTGCCGAAATAGGGCATGAGTCCGTCCTGCTGGTGCGCCAGGATGATGGCGCTGTCCGCGGCTTTCTGAATGTCTGTCCCCATCGCGGCACGCGCATTACCGAGGCAGAGGAGGGGACGGTGGAGCGTTTCCACTGCCCTTACCATGGCTGGCAATTCGATCGCGCGGGCACTGTGGTTGCCGTGCCCGATGAGGAAGACTATCGCGACAGTCCCTGTGGCAAAGCGCGACTCAAGGAGGTGCGTTGTGAGGAGCGTTTCGGCCTGGTCTGGTACAACCTCAATTGCGACGCCCCCAGTCTGGAAGGGTTCCTGGGTGCGCAAATCACCCGGGAGCTGGACTCACATCGCATCGGGGACATGGTGCGGGTTCTGAACATTACGGCGGATGCCGAGGCCAACTGGAAGATCATCACCGACAATTTCAATGAGGCCTATCACGTCAAGGTGCTGCATCCAGAGTTGATTCCCTACATTGCCGCCGATTATCAGGATTGCCAATTTGACCTGTTTCCCGGGGGGCATAACCGCGGCTGGTTCCCGGCCTTCATGCCCAGCCAGCAGTACGGTTCGGAGGTGATTGGTGAGCCACTGAAAAGTATGGCGGCGGCCTGGGACGTCAACAGTGATGACTACGAAGGCAGGGCCACCTGGTCAGAACTGCGCCTTGCCATACAGCGCTCAAAGCGCGACCTCGGGGCTGAGCGGGGCTTTGCCCACTACGCCTATCGCTCCGACTACCAACTGACCGACTACGTTATCTATAACCTGTTCCCCAACAACGTGATCACCGTCGGACCTGACGGTGTGCAGCTATTGCGCCCCAGACCCCATCCCAGTGACCCGGCCCGCTGCTACTTTGATCACTGGTGGCTGGTGAACAGGGTGGCGGGCCAGGAGATGACGCCTTCCCCCGCCGGCGGGCCAGATCTGCCGGTCCAGGACGCGGAGCACGAGCACATTGCCTATGGTGAGAAGACCCTGGGGACAACGGCGGACCAGGACCTCAGCATTGCCAGATCGCAGCAGGCCGGACTGGCTTCAGAGGGTTTTCAGGGGTTCTGGATGCCTGACCAGGAGCGGCGGGTGCAGGCCTTCCATGAGCACCTCAATGACCTGATGGCCGCACTCTGACCCCGGGCCATCCCATGTCGGGGTGGCTGTCCGGGATCGTGGGTTGACGCCTCAGAATTGCAGGCGCTTGGTGAAGCCGCCGTCCAGCACCATGTTGGTGCCGGTGGTGAAGCTGGAGCGCGGGCTGGCAAGAAAAGCGACAGCGTCTGCAACCTCTGCCGCGCTACCCATGCGGCCCATGGGGATGGCGGCAACCGTGCCCTCATAGATTTCTGGCATCGCCTGTTTGATGTTGTCCCAGGCGCCACCGTCAATAAATATGGGCCCTGGGCTGACGGCATTAACACGAATGCCCTTGGGCGCCAGGTCCTGGGCCAGGTTGCCCGAATAGTTGAGCAGTGCTGCCTTGACTGCCCCGTAAGGCACAGCGCCGGCGAATGCTTCCAAAGCCGCGGTTGAGGAAATCACCACGATGCTGCCGGACGAGGACTTTTCCAGATGGGGCACGGCGAGCTGTACTCCCCGCCAGGTAGCCAGCATATCGACCTCGAAATTGGCCCGCCAACCGTCCTCCGAGGCGTCAGCGCCTCCGGCTGACACGTTGGAGATGAAAATGTCGATGCCGCCCAGGGTGGCTGCACAGTGGTCAACCCAGGATTGCATTGATTCGGCACTGGCAACATCCACCGCCGCTCCCGCCACCTTCACGCCATGGGCGCCCAGTTCATCAACGGCCTGATTGACTTCAGCTTCGTTGCGGGCACAGATTCCGACATGACAGCCTTCTGCTGCCAGTCGCTCGGCAATACCGCGTCCAATGCCTTTGGTTGAGCCGGTGACCAGAGCCACCTTTCCCGCGAGTTCCAGATCCATAGCCTTGCTCCTGTTTGTTATCGTTGCTGTGTTGTGGGGGCTGGGTCAGTTTACCGGCTGACGGCCCTGGATGAACGCTTCAATCACTTGGTCCCGGTGTTGGGGCCAACTTTCCAGTAGCGCCATGCGTTTGAAATAATGGCCCACACGGTACTCATTGGTGGTCGCGATGCCTCCGTGCATTTGTATGGCTTCCTGGGTCACCCGGCGGGCGGCCGAGTCCACCTTCGCCTTGGCGGCCAGCGACAGTGTCAGCGCCTGATCGCTGTTGCCGTCGACGGCATCACAGGCAGCAGTCACCAGTGAGCGAGCCAGTTCCACCTGGATGAGCATATCAGCCATCCGATGCTGCAATGCCTGGAAGGCGGATAGGGGCTGGCCAAACTGTTGTCGCTGCCGGGTGTAGTCGACGGTTAGATCCAGCGCGCCCTGCATGGCTCCTACACCTTCCGCCGCAGCCAGCAACATCGCGCGTTGGTAGACCGTGGTTTGCATCTGCTGGGCGTCATCGCCGGAGAGCAGCAGGTCGCTGTCCTCCAAATCCGTATCCAGGGTGACGTGGGCGCCGAGACGGCCATCGTGAGTCAAAAATGTTTGTCGCTGGACCCCCGGAGCTTGCAGGTCGACGATCACCCAGGCCGGGGCGCTGCCGTGGCTGGCAGGGGTCACCAGGTGCGTTGCGGTACCTCCGGATGGCACGTATTCCAGGCGCCCTCGAACGGTCCTGCGACCGTTCCGCTCCGATAATTCGGGGCCGGTGTCAGTTGGGTAGGGGATTGTTGCCAGGGCGCTGCCATCCATGATGGCCGGCAGCAAAGACTGTTTGGCCTGTTCAGTACCGGCAGCGATGACCTCGCCGGCCAGCAGCGCCGATTCCAGCATCGGTTCCCGAACAAGGTGGTAGCCAAACAGTTCAGCTAATTGGCCAATCGCAGCCAGTCCAAAACCGAATCCGCCATCTTGCTCAGTGAACGACATCGCCGTCCATCCCATGGCCACGAAATTCTGCCAATGCTGTTCGTCGATGCCGATACCCTGATCGGCCATCGCCTGGCGTGCAGCGAAATCGTAGTTGTCCCGAAGATAGCGCTCGGCGCTATCCCGCAGCATCTGCTGTTCGTCGTTCACCGGGGTGCCTCCATTGCCTTAACTCTGCTCACAGGCCCAGGACCTTTTTGGCAATGATGGAGCGCTGGATTTCAGCGGTGCCGCCATAGATGGTGGAGGCGCGATTGTTGATGTATTCAGCCATGGTGGTCAGCGCGTGCTCAGGCACGCAGGTATCGCCGTCGAAGCCAGGGTTCAGCGCCTCCAGATTCATGGGGCCTGCCGCGGGGCCTGCCAGGTCCATGGCGAGTTCGTTGAGTCGCTGCCCCAACTCGGTTCCCACCACTTTCACCAGGGACGAGAGCGCTCCGGGGTTGCCTCCCGTGGCCACTGCCCCCTTGATTCTCAATTCGGTCTGCTCCAGCGCCATGGCATCGATTTCCGCCTCTGCCAGCCGGTGCTGAAATACAGGATCCTCTGCGCGACTGCCGTCCTGCCAGGGGGTCTGCTGGGCCTGGTGATGGATTTTGCGCAGCTGCTTTTTCACGTCGATGGTGAAGTTGTGGCCACCGCGTTCGAACTCGAGCAGGAATTTGGCGACCGACCAGCCGTCGTTTTCCTCGCCCACGAGGTTCGCCACCGGGACCCTCACGTCATCAAAGAATACCTGGCACTGCTCAACCTGGCCGTCCAGACTGACGATGGGCGTGATGGTGATGCCCGGGCTTTGCAGGTCCACCAGCAAAAAGCTGATGCCGGCCTGGGGCTTAACCGTTTTATCGGTGCGCACCAAACAGAAAATCTGGTTGGCATGATGGGCCATGCTGGTCCAGATTTTTGTGCCAGATACGACGTAGTCGTCGCCATCCCGAACAGCAGTGGTTTTGAGTGAGGCCAGATCTGAACCTGCCCCCGGCTCCGAGTAACCCTGGCACCAGATATCCTCACCGGACAACATTCTGGGCAGGTAGTGGTTTTTCTGTTCCTCGGTGCCGTAGTGCATGAGCATGGGGCCCAGCATCTGTATACCCATCATCACCAGACTGGGCGCGTTGGCGAGCTTGCACTCCTCCTGAAAAATATAGCGCTGGTGAATATCCCAACCCGGGCCGCCATACTCCTCGGGCCAGTCCGCCGCCACCCACCCCTGGGCGTGCAGTATTTTGTGCCATTTGAGCGCGGCCTCGAAATCGGAAAACACCGAGGTAGTCAGTTCTCCCGCTCGCTTGAGCTCAGGGGTTAGCGCCTGGCCGAGAAAAGTCCTTACGCTGTCCCGAAAAGCCTCGTGGCTATCCACGGTTACCTCTGCTGGGGTGCCGTCTTCGATGGGTTTTTGTTCGCTGGCCCACATTACAGTTGTACTCCCTGGTCGCGAAGTTGCTGGCGCAATATTTCTTTCTGCACTTTGCCCGAGGCCGTCTTTGGCAGCGTATCGTAACGCGAAATATGCTGCGGCCATTTCTGCTTGGCGAGGCCACTGGACTTCAGGGTTTCGTTCATCATTTCCATGGTCACCTCACAACCTGCACTGGGCACGATACAGGCCGCCACCCCTTCACCCAGGCGCCGGTGGGGTACCGCCACTACGGCCACCTCGGCCACGGACTCGCTTGCCAGCAGGGTTTCCTCAACCTCTCGCGCCGCTATGTTTTCGCCGCCACGGATAATGATGTCCTTCTTGCGATCGGTAATGACAATGCCATCGGCACCGTGTATGCGGCCGATGTCTCCCGTCCTGAAATAACCATCCGCGGTGAAAGCCTGACTGTTCTGCTCTGCGTCACCATAGCCCAGCATCATGGCGGGGCCACGAGCCAGGATTTCACCCTCTTTCCCGGGTTCCACGTCGACGTCCGTGTCGTCAACGATACGTACGTCGTAGTTGAATATCCTGCCGTCGGTCTCAGCGGCCAACTGCCGTTCCTCCGGTGCGGTATAACCGACGGTCACCAGGGGTACTTCGGTGGAACCGTAGACCCTGACGGCCCGGCAGTCCGCAAGAGTGTCCCAGGCGGCTTGAATCAGGCTGGGCGGCACCGATGCTCCGCCACATGCAAACAGCCGGAACCCGGGGAGATGCTTGCCTTTGGCTCGACAACTGTCGACCAGTTCCTTCAGAAAGGGGGTTGCGCTGACACAGGCGGTGGCGCCAAAAGTCTCAATCAGGTCAATGGCCAGATCCACATCCCACTGGGTCATGAGCAAAGATTTGGTTGCGGTGAAAAAAGGCATTTCCATGCCATTGACGTAGCCAGTGATATGGGTGACCGGGGAGGGCATCAGCATCAGGTCATGCTCGTCCAGAGCCCAGCCCAGCACTCCGTTGTCCAGGGCGGCGGCGAGGGTGTTATGGCTGTGGCGAACCTGTTTCGGGTCGCCGGTGGTGCCTGAGGTGTAAAGCAGGATTTTGGTGTCGTCCGGATCAACAGCGGCCGGTGTAATGTTGGTCGCTGACCCCAAGTCGATGACATCCTCAAAGGCCTCAAACCCCGCATCCGGAGGGGGTGTGCCGCCCGTGCAGATAACGTGCTGCAGGTCAGGGCAGTCAGCGCGCAGGTTTGTCACCATGGCGGGGTAGTCAAAGCCGCGTAGGGAGAGGGGTATGAACAGAACTCGGGTCGCAGCATGCCGGAGGATGTAGCGGGTCTCTTTTTCCCGATAGATGGGCACGATGGGATTCACCACCAGGCCCGCGATAGCCGCCGCCATCATTACGATAACCGCCTCGGGTCCGTTGGGGAGTTGGAAGCTCAGGGTGTCCCCCTGTTCGAGCCCCCGCTGCTTTAGCCCCTGGGCCAGGGCACAACCCCGTTCCCAGGCTCGGGCGTAGGTCAGTGTCCCGCCATCGCAGAAGCGAATCGCGATGTCATCAGGCCGCTCAGCGGCCAGGCGTTGGGCCTGTTCCGCAAGGGTGGTATTACGATGTCCGGTTCCTGCCATTGTGCACCCGACTGCCTATGGCTTTAATTCCCAGCACGCTGGTCGATAGTGCCGCCAGCTGCGCGGAAGTCGCAGAATATAGCAAGCGTTCCCTTGCAAACAAACAAGATTGTTTGTCTGTTGCTAAGCTGGCAGAGTGTTGCCAAGTGGACTCAGAACGGAGTGGTTTCCCGACCACCTCTGGATTGAATTATGCTGGCCACAGCCGCACCATAACCCGTGGTTCAAATTTTATATGCGCCCGGTGAGCCGGGGAGGTGATTGACCGATGTCTGAAGGATTGCAAATTACAGTGATAACACGGGAGGGTGAAACCAATACCGTGATGCGGGGCACCGGCCATGACACCCTGATGCAGATGTTGTTCGAAAATGACCAGGGAGTAGAGGCGGCCTGCGGTGGTTGTGCCTCCTGTGCCACCTGCCATGTCTACATCAGTCAAGAATGGGTGGATCGAATCCCCCCCCGGGAACAGGTTGAAGACCTGCTGCTGACCTACTCTGAGCATTTCGATGACGTTCGGTCCAGACTGAGTTGCCAGATTCAGTTGACCGATGCCATGAACGGCTTGACCCTCGAAATAGCGCCCGAGGAATAGGCCGGCTCCATGGCTGAGGTCAGATCGCGGGTTGCGGGTGATCACCAAGAGAACGGGTCACTGTCGCCCTTGCAGATTGCCCGCAGGGGAGCTGCTGCCGCGGGCTGCATCGATATTCACGCCCACGTTGTGCTGGCCCAATCGATGGGCAAAGCCGGAGAGCATGGCCCCGAAATTGGCTACGATAAGCCCGACTTACCCTGGTTCCGGGTGGGCGGCTACCGACTCGACGGTGTCCGCTATGAAGGCAGCCCCTTTATGGACTTATCCCTGCGGCTTGCGCGCATGGAACAGGCGGGAATCGATTTTCAGGTTTTGTCCCCCAATCCACTGACCTATCTTCACTTCGTTGGATCAGATCTGGCCGTTGAGTTCTGTCGCGCCCACAACGATGCTCTCGCAGACCTTGTGGCCCAATACCCGGACAGGGTGGCGGGGTTCGCGGCCGTACCCATACAGGATGTGGGTGCTGCCTGCGAGGAATTGACCCGTGCGGTGGCGGATCTGGGACTCATGGCGCCCTACATGGGTACCGATTTGGGTGTGCCCCTGAATGATCCCTCCCTGGACCGGTTTTACAGTCTGTTGACGGATATGAACATACCCCTGTTCCTGCACCCGGCACCCGCGGGCATTGATGGCCCCCCGGGGGATGCCAACCTGAACCAGTTTGATCTTGATCTGCTCACCGGCTTTGCGGCCCAGGAGACCATCGCGGTCGCCAGCCTGATCTACGGCGGTGTTACCCACCGTCACCCTGCACTGGATATCTGCATCAGTCATGCGGGAGGCGCTGTGTCATCCCTCGTTGGCCGCTTGAACAGGGCCTGCACAAAACGTAGCTGGGTGCCCGATCATCTACGCCATGAGGGTGCCTTTGAAGAGGCCCTTGCTTCCCTGTGGTTTGACATTCATGTCCATGACGACCGGGTGCTCGATTTCTTCAGGGGTCTTGTAGGTGACCAGCAGTTGGTGCTGGGCACCAACTTCGCCGGTTGGGATCAACACGACCTGTCTTCCGGGTTTGCCGCGGATCTCAGGCCAAAGCTGGCAGACAACGCCAAGCGCCTGCTGCGCGCGTCATGAATACGGGAGCAACAGCGGGCAACAGAGGGGAGATAGGCGAGCGCTGGCCTCTGATACTCGCTACCTGTGTCGGAATTGTCAGCAGTTCTTTCGTGCTGCCTTACTACACCATCGGGGCGCTTTTGACTCCGGTAACGGAGGAGTTCGGCTGGTCCCGGGCTCAGTTCCAGGCGGCCATATTATTCAGCTCCGGCCTGGGCGCACTGACGGCGCCCATCATTGGCTGGTTCAACGATCGTTACGGTCCGCGACGTGTGGCACTGCCGTCCATGGTGGGTTTGTCCCTAGGCTTTCTCATCGCCTCACAAATGGCAGGTGAGTTGTGGATGCTCTTCGCGGCCTACGGGTTCATGGCGCTGCTGGGAGCAGGCACGATTCCGGTCACCTGGACCCGGGCCATTGCCACCAGCTTTTTCAAGCGGCGGGGCCTGGCCCTGGGACTGGCGCTCACCGGTACCGGCCTGTGTGCATCCGTTGCACCGCACTACACAGTCTGGCTCACAGGGGAGTTTGGTTGGCGCGGCGCCTACCTGGGTCTGGCGCTGGTGCCCCTGGTGTTAGCCTTTCCCGTGCTGTTTTTCTTCTTTCGACCACTGAGCGAAGCATCCCAGGAAGCGTTGTTGGCGGAGAACGCAAGTCATCAAAATCATGGCGTGACCCTGGGTGAGGCACTGCGCGGCTATCGCTTCTGGATTCTCTTGTTGTCAATTCTCTTTGCCTATCAGGGTTTCTCTGGCATAGGGCCCAATCTGCTGCCTTCGATGACTGACGATGGTTTCAGTCGCGAGCAGGCAGCCTCTGTGCAAAGCGTGTTTGGGCTGTCCATTATCATTGGACGGGTGGTGGTGGGTTATCTGGTGGACCGTTTTTGGGCTCCCGGCGTCGCGGGTATCTGTCTTGCCGTCCCGGCCATCGGTGTATTCCTACTGCACGGGGAGCAAAGTTTGGAGGTGGCGCTACTGGCCAGCTTCATGATTGGCTTCGCGGCGGGTGCCGAACTCGATCTAATGGCCTTCCTGGCGGCTCGCTACTTCGGGCTGGCCCATTACGCCAAAATTTATTCGGTTCTCTATGCCACCCTGGCCGTGTGCTCGGGCACCGCACCCATGATCTTCGCGTCGGCCTATGATCTGACCGGGAGCTATGACATAGGCTATCTGATCGCTTTGGGGCTATTTTTGCTTTCCGCGGTGATGGTGTTGTTTTTGGGTCCTTACCCAAAGGGCGATAGCTCGCCGCCTGCCGGGAGTAATTGACGAGGGCAATATGCATACCGTGACACCAAAATCACAAACGCTTCTGACTGCCTTACAGGCCTTCATGGAGCGACATATCTACCCCAGGGAAGAGGAGTACAAGCAGGCGCTGGCCAGCGCCGAGGATCGCTTTGCGCCACTGCCCCTGATGGATGAGTTGAAGGCCAAGGCGGCGTCCGAGGGCCTGTGGAACCTGTTCGTGCCCCCGGATCACAGTGAGTACAGTGACCACGGCGGCCTGACCTTTCTCGAATATGCGCCCCTTGCGGAAGCTATGGGTCGGGTGATCTGGTCTCCCGAAGTGTTCAATTGCAACGCCCCGGACACCGGTAACATGGAGGTGTTCATGAACTTCGGCACCGAGGCCCAAAAAGCCCAATGGTTGACGCCGTTGCTGGCAGGCGAGATACGTTCATCCTACGCCATGACCGAGCCCCAGGTGGCATCCAGCGATGCCACCAATGTTCAACTCAGCATTCGCAAAGACGGTGACAGTTGGCTACTGAATGGCCGCAAATGGTTTATCACGGGTGCGCCCTACCATCGCTGCAAGATTCTTATCGTGATGGGTAAGAGTGACCCGGATAACGGCAACCGACATTTACAGCAAAGCCAGATACTGGTGCCCAAAGATACGCCGGGCGTCGAGATTGTCAGGCCCCTGACCACGCTCGGTTATGACGATGCCCCCCTGGGTCATGCCGAGGTGATCTTCAACGACGTCAGGGTGCCGCTGGAGAATATTCTGGCTGGTGAGGGCAGGGGTTTTGAAATTGCTCAGACCCGGCTCGCCCCGGGGCGGATGCATCACTGCATGCGGCTTATTGGTGCTGGCCAACGCGCACTTGAGCACGCCTGCCAGCGGGTCACCCAGCGCCAGACCTTCGGCCGACCGTTAAGCAAACACCAGTCTGTCCGGGAGAATATTTCAAAATCTTTCTCGGAAATAGAAATGGCCCGTTTGCTGGTGCAGAAAACCTGCTGGACCATCGACAATGAGGGCGTTAAGGCGGCCATCCCAATGATCGCGGCAACCAAGACGTCGGTACCCCTGATGATTCAGACAGTCATCGATCGCTGTATGCAGATGCACGGCGCGGGTGGGCTGACCGAGGACTGGTCCATGGCGGAAAACTTTAATTACGCGCGCTGGTGCCGCCAGGCTGATGGTCCCGATGAGGTCCACCAGATGGCCCTGGGCAAGCAAATCATTGACCGGTTCTCGAACTAGGAGAGGCAACAAGATGCTGACTGACGACGAAAAAATTGCCATCGTTAACAAGCTCTACGAGCATTCTGCAGCGGGGGATTTTGATACCTGCGAAACCATGCTGACCGAAGATTTCTTTATTACCGAGGCGGAGGACACGCCGATGGCGGGTACCTATACGGGTATCACCGCACTGCGTGATCTCTATGCCCAGGTATTCGGAATGGTGGAAGTCACGGGAGTCC
This sequence comes from Luminiphilus sp., assembly GCA_012270045.1. GTDB lineage: Bacteria > Pseudomonadota > Gammaproteobacteria > Pseudomonadales > Halieaceae > Luminiphilus. The sequence continues at coordinate 21,438 of JAAXJC010000080.1, read as the reverse complement.
AGAGGTTGGGCATCACCGCCGGCGGCGACCATGTGGTCACCATCATTTATTTCGAGTTTGCCGACGGCCTGGAACCTGCTCACCTGTGTGAGATGTTTCGGTTCCGTGATGGCAAGGTCTGTGAAATTAAACCCTACTATTTTGATGCGGCCCCCATGCGTGCAGCCCATGAAGCTTTTAAGGCCAAGCAGGCAGGCTAGACCGCGCCACGGTGTGTCGGTCTGGCTTGGGGACCCAGACCTGCAGCGCTGGCAGCGGCCCATGCATGGCCTGACGGCCCGCGGCGATAGGCTTGTTGTAAGGGTGTCAGGGCGTAGTGACTGCGCCAGTCTGGAGAGAGGCGTATCCCGCTACCCTGGCACTGTTGTTACTGCTACTGCAAAAATCCCAGCCATGACCTTGATCGAGCCCGACTGATGTTGGGTATCCGGCTGATTTTAATTGGCATGGTGCTGCTGGTGGTGGTGTTGACCTCCGGTGTCGTTGCAGCGGTTCTTGTGCCTGTGGGGTTGAGGGCCAGAAGGGCCGAGGCCGAAGAACGGTTCGAGGAAATTAGCCGCAGGGTATCCCGGGGTGCCATGCGGCTGGAGCGGGAGGGGGAGCAGATAGCGGTGGCCCTTGCCGCCAATCCTGACATCAGCCACCCCCTGAGTGATTCTGTGGAGCACCCACTGGTGGACGGCATGTCCGCATTGCTGCACAAGGGCGACCATATTTTCAGCGCCTTCATCGGCCACCCCAACGGCGACTACATCGAAGTTTCAAAAAATGAGGCCGATCCTCGAATTGCCCAATAGTGGCAGGCTAGGCCTGGTGAGCGCTGCGTAATCAACAAGATATTTGATAGCCCATCGGGTCGGGTTGATTCAAAGGCCTTTCTCGACCGCGATCTCGAGGTTACCCGATCCACCCGAACCCCAACCGAGTATCGGGCCAATGAGCGACCCTGGTTCCAGGGGGCAGCGCATCTGGAGGTTCATCGCACGGAGCCCTACCGACTGGCCATGGTGGATAGGATGGCGGTGAGCTTCACCAGTGCCAATGAGAATGGCTACGTCGCGGGCGCCATTACCCTGTTATCAAGCCTTGATAAGAGTCTGGATCAAAGCATCTATCCCGATTCCTACCTGGCTTTGTTCGTCAGTGATGCAGGGGGAATCCTCGCCGGCTGGCAGGGTGGGGTGGGATCAGCCGATGTACCCGGGGGTGACGATGACCCGAGGGTTGAGCTGCTCAAGGCTATGAGTGCCGATCCAAACCAGAGTGGGCAACTGACGACCCAGCAGGTCGGCGATGAGCGCTATTACATCTTCATTGATCGCGTGGCCAGTTTCGATGAGGAAGTACCGCTGGGGTCCATTGTCCTCAGCGCAAGTGAGGCCGAGGTGCTCGCCCCCGTATTTGTTGAGTTGCGGCGAATTGTAATGGCCTCGGCACTGGTGTTAATGCTGGGTGCTGTGGTGGCCCTCTGGGCTGCGGGCACGCTTGTCAGACCCATACGGGCGCTTGCCGAAGAAACGGATAAGATCAGACAGCGTATGTTTGGCGCCGTCAGGCCGGTCAGTACCCGAATCAGTGAGTTGGGCAAGCTGTCGCTGTCCCTGGTCAACATGGCCGAAAACATACAGCGCTATCAGCGCCAGCAGCAGGAACTCCACGACAGCATTGTGCGACTGATCGCCGACGCGATTGACCAGAAATCACCCTACACGGCGGGACACTGTGAGCGGGTCCCCGAGTTGGGTATTGCCCTCGCATCGGCTGCTTCGGATAGTGTCGCCCCGGCTTTTGAAGACTTTGAATTTCGCACTGAGGACAGCTGGCGGGAATTTCGGTTGGCGGCCTGGCTGCATGACTGCGGCAAGATCACCACGCCGGAGCACATCGTTGATAAAGGGAGCAAGCTGGAAGCCCAGTACAACCGGATTCACGAGATCCGCATGCGCTTCGAGGTGCTGCTCAGGGACGCCCATATTCACTATCTGGAAAAGCTGCAGCGGCGTCCCGAAACTGCCGCTGTCCTCGAGCAGGAGCTCTCGGCCCAGCGCAGCGACCTGATGGCCGACTTTGCCTTTGTCGCCGAGTGTAACGTGGGCGGCGAATTCATGGATGAGCAGCGGCTGGCACGCCTGCGCGAGATTGGGAGCAGGACGTGGCAGCGCTACCTCGATAACCGGCTGGGGCTGTCCCCCGCCGAGGAACTCCATGCGGCAAACTTTCCGAGTCAGACCCCAGCCGAAGAACCTTTGTTGGCGGACCGGCCCGAGCATTTGTTCCATGATCCCCAGGCCGAATCTCGCTACGAGGGATTGGGCTTCACCCTGAGGCCCGGCGAGTACAAGCAGAATTTGGGGGAGATTTACAATCTCTCGGTGCAGCGCGGAACCCTGACGTCAGAGGACCGCTACATTATCAACGAACATATTATTGCCACCATCAAAATGCTTGAATCCCTGCCCTGGCCCGATGACCTGAGCCGAATTCCCGAGTACGCCGGTGGCCATCATGAAAAATTGGACGGCACGGGTTATCCCCGGTCCCTCGATGGCGAGCAGCTTTCGGTACCAGCCCGTGTGCTCGCGGTGGCTGACGTTATGGAGGCCTTGACCGCATCAGACCGACCTTACAAAAAAGCCAAGCCCCTGTCGGTGGCCCTGGCCATCATGGTCAAAATGGCGGGCGAGCAACACCTCGACCCCGACCTGGTGGGATTGCTGATAACCTCCGGGGTATATCGATCTTACGCCGACAGGTTTCTTGCGCCAGAGCAACTCGATGAGGTCGACGAGGGGGCGTTGCTGGCCGAACTGGCCACAAGCTAGGGCCCCCGGCGGGTAGTTCTCGGGCGACCTGCGGTCAGGCCAGTAAACCTCCGGGAGGGTGACAGCCTCAACAGCAGGCTTGAAACCTTAGTCCCCTGGTAAGCGGTTGCCGGCTTGCCAGCGACGGTTTTTAAAACGTGTATTTCTGTTGTGCCCTGGCACTACCGGCTTGCTGACAGGTCTGCTCATTCCCCTGCATCGGGCGGGTAATACCAGATGGCGGATGTGTAGGCTCGCTCCTGCAGCTTGCCCTCATCCTCGGCGGCCCGGTGTTCACCGAAACGTACAGCGTCATAGGTGGTCCAACGGGGGGTGGGAATTTCCAAGACCCGCACATAGTAGAAGGCGGGTTGGGAAGCATCAAAATCCGGATCCCGCCACAGGCCCTCCAGTTGCGCTGCCCCAAAGGCGTTGCTGTAGGTTCCGCGAGTCAGATCGGTGGTATCCGGCACCGGCTCGAACAGGCCGGCTTGCCCCTGCCGGCTGCGTTTTCCCGAGGCGGCCAGGTCATAAATTTTTTCGTGTAGATTGCCGTCGCTGTCCAACCAGCCTTTGATGACCTGCACCCGGTCCAGGTGGGCGGCATTGGGATCTTTCTGGGTTTTCACCATCAGGGTGGGTGTGGCGTTCGGCCCCGAAGTTGGCGGCAGCACGCCGCCCATGGGGACGCCTTGCTGGTAGCCCTGTTCGGCCCAGTCCGATTGTTGTAGGGCATTCTCATTAAAGTCCCAGCCACCGAAGACTCGCACCCGGATACGGCTACCGGTGGTGGCATAGACTTCCCGACGCGCCATGGCATCGAAGATAGCTTCACGGGTATTTTGTTCCGCCCACACGGCGGCCAGTCCGGCAGACACCATGCGCCATATTTGTTGCAGTTGCCCGGCCATTTTCAGTTCAATCCGCCCCGGCGCCGGGCCGTCGTGCAGGAATTTCCCGAAATAATTGTCCTCTTCCACCGTCGACATTGCGGTGTGGATGTCGCTGGAGCCGATCACGCCGAAGTCAAAGGGGTTCACGCCCAGTTGTTGGCGGTGGGCCAGACCCAGGGCCAGTGCGGAGCGTGCATACTCGAAGGGCAGCATCTCAGGGGCTTTTTCCGCCGTCAGCGTGATATTGCCGTCATCCCATGTTTCAAAGTCGGCAAAGGGGTCCTCGGGTGACAGCAGCGGGTGGGTTTCAGCGTCGCCCTTTACCTGCGTCATTTCATACAGGGGCTCCCAGTACCGGCGTTGCTGGGCATACCGGAGATCGAAGGCCTGGCCGCCATTGCGGGTGGGGCTGAACATCCGACCGTTGCTGAGGTTGCCGTTGTGGGGTATCGCCATGGCGCGCCCGCCGGTCAGGGACTCGTAGTCGGCCAGCGCGGACCACAGTGCCTCGGGATCGGTGCTGTCCTGGGCTGAGAAGGGTACGATCTGGCCGGCGCGCTGGGCGCCGTCCCGGAACAACACCACTCGGTGCAGGTTGTCCCCGGTCACCATGGACGTCCATTCGTAACCGATCAGGGTGGTGAACACTCCCGGCGTATAGGCGGCATCTGCAGCTTCGATGCTGGCGCGCCAGGCGCTTTCGACCAGCGGCCCCGGGGTTCTCAGCGCGGGATCAGAGCTTTGGATGGCGTCAGCAAACAGCATGGCCAGTTCCACGGGCTGGTCCGAGTGCATTAAATCACCCATCTGTTGGCCCAGCGGCCAGTCCGCCAGCCGAGGATCCCTTTGCTCCACCAGTGGGAACACGCCGTGGTACTCGGCGTGGTCGGTGACCGCAAGAAAATCAAGGGGGGCACGGAGCCGGACGGTCTGACCGGCTTCATTGGTCACTGGCAGGCCCATGGCGAATCGGTAAGCCGTTGCCGGATCCATACGAGAGCCGAGGGTAAAGGCATCTGCGGAGACGTTCGAGTGCAGGTGGGTGTCGCCCCACAGCAACTGTCGTTGACCCTGGGCCACCACCGGGCTGTATTCCGTGGCGGCCGCAGCTTCCCCGGTTTGTTCACTGGCCCTGGTGCCGGCGGCGCCCCACAGGCAGAAGCACAGGAGGACAGCCAGGCCCACCAATGCAGGGAACTTGGTTACCACGCCGGGCAGATGGTTGGCACCGTGGACCGGGGCAGGGTGATTAAATTTCAGGGGCATTTTCCCGGGCCTCCGCAGCCGCAGCCAGGCTGGCCTGCTCCACGGGCTCCATGGCCCAGGCCAGACCCCGTCGCAGCAGTTCGTAGAACTCCGGCGTGTCCCAGGCACAACGTTCAATGGTAGGCCAGTAGTCCATCAGCGGTTGCATATCATAGTGATGGCGGCAGTGGCCCAGGGTCAGGTACAAGACGGCGCCTTGCCCCTGCTCCTTGATATAAAACACGGGGTGCTTGCCCTGGGGCCAGTTGTCGTCCCGGAACCCTGGCGCCTCGCCGCCGAATTCCGTCTCCAGCAGTACCTTCAGGTCGCCGTAGGTATGCATGAGGTACTGTTCATCGGTGGCCTGGAAATCGTCAAGACCTGCTACCAGGGGGTGCTGCGGGTCAGCCACCGATACCGTGTAGGGTTCTATAGGCGGATGGGACCGGAACATGGAGCCCAGGGTATCAACGAACAGCGGTGCCCAGTCCGGGGTCTCAAAAATACCGTCGGACATCAAGCGGATGATGGCATTGGTCCCGTGCAGTGCATACCAGCGCCCACCGTTCTCGACCCAGTCACGCAGACCCTCCTGCGCCGCCAAAGACGGCACCACATTGCAGGTGTAGCTGACCAGGAAGTCGGCCTCGGCGAGGGCCTCCAGGTTTTCATAATCTTCAAAAACCCGAATCCGAACTCGATCAAATTCCGCCAGTAGTTTGAGGATTTCCAGACGGGCAAAATCGATGTCGTGCCAGGCACCGCTGGCCACCAGAATGCCATTGATGCGTCCCGCAGTCCGCGCTTCCTTCATCGGTAAGATCCTCAGGGGCTGTCGACGTATTTATCCAGGGTGGCGTGTAAATGCCGTATACGGCTTTCCTGATAGCTGGCCAGACTAACGGCGCCCTTGCGCGAGGTGCGCATGCCGCGTTGCACCGCCGGCAAATTGGCATCGTCCTGGTCAAAGACCGGGCCCAGGGCCCCCAGTTCCGGAACCGAGGAAAAGGGTTCCTCTACAGGCAGTGTGATACAGGCGGCAGGATCGGGGCGCTGGGAACCCTCGGGGTACCGGAGCAGGATCATGACGTCGAAGATACAGCTGTGGGGGTCGTTACCGTTGGGCAGGAAGCGATAGACGATGTTGCCGTTATAGCCTATCCAGACCTGGAAATTGGGGAACAGGCTGTACAGGATCGCATCCTCCAGTTCAGCCATGGTGGCGTCAGAGAGGTCCTGTCCCGAGGCTTCCTCAAACAGTTCCCGGTTCATGTCCGCCACGTAGCGCCGTGCTGAGATGCCATCGGGCATTTCCACACCTTCATCACTGTCCAGGGCCATGCGCCCTGACAACTTCAGGATGTCCCTGATGATGGCCTCGTCGGAAATATTCTCCAGATGCGGGCTGTGCACTGCCATGGGGGTCACCGAGCGGCTGACGTTGTCGCCAAAGGTGTCGTACTGGGAATTTTCATCCCCGGTAAAAGTGAGAATCTGTTTGTGGGTCTCAACCGTGTGCCAGGATTCCATAAAGGCCTCGGCACCCACCTTCCAGTTGCAGTTCATGACCCGCTGTACGTGCACACCTTTGAAATAATCCTGCAGCGGAAAGCGCGAGAAGTGATCGGGCATAACGTCCATGTAGCTTTCCAGGGGCTCGCAGTCGTGATCGAAATTGATGAAGACAAAACCGCCCCAGGTGCCGGTCTTCACTTCCGGCAGGGACATGTCCCGATCCGCCAGATGCTCAAAATCCCACTGGCAGGGGATGCCCTGGAATTCGCCGTCCAGATTCCAGGTGGCGCCGTGGAAGGGGCAGCGGAATTCATTCACGGTGCCTGACTCGTCCCGCAGGCATCGTCCGCGGTGCAGGCAGCTGTTGATATAGCCTTTGATGCTGCCCGAGGGGGTGCGGGTCACAATGACACTGCTGTCGATGATGTTGTAGACGTGGTGGTCCCCCGGCTCGGCAATATCTTCCTCCCGGCATACCATTTGCCACACCCGGGACCACATATGGTCTCGCTCCCGGTCAAAGAATTCCTGGCTGATGTAGCGGTCGACAGACAGGTCCTCATCCCCGAGGTGCGGATTGCTCTTTATTCTCAGGTACTCGGGTACTTCGACGTTTTCCAGGTCCAGGAGGTCCTGAAACGTGGTGCCCTCGAAGCGGCCACCGTCACCCTGTTTTTTTTCCGCCTTGTTCATCGCTATCTCCGCCTGCGCTAACGCTGCTGGGTTTGTCTTTACACTGCCAGAATGTTGACGCCACTGATGCCTGGAGCGCCGTAGACGTGGGTATAACCCACCTTCGGATTATTGGGTACCTGACGGGCGCCCGCTGAGCCCCGTAGTTGGTGGCATATTTCATAAACCTGACGGAGTCCTGAGGCTCCGACGGGCTCACCATTGGCAAGACAGCCGCCATCGGTATTCACCGGCAACCTACCATTGATTTCCGTGACGCCCTCACGCAGCCAGTGTTCCTGGTCACCGTGGGCACAGAAACCGTTTTCGGCCATGTGCATTATTTCAGCGCCAACCTCCGTGTCCTGCAACTGGGCGACATCGACATCCTCCGGGCCAATGCCAGCAAATTCGAACGCGGCCTGGGATGCGGTGACGGTGGGGGAGGGCGCTACCGTGGGCGCCTGGGATGGGCTGAAGACTTCAAAGCTGCCGTAGTGCCGGGAGCGGACGACCGCACTTTTCAGTAGCACTGGCCTGCTGGTGAATTGCTGAGCCATATCTGCCCGGCATAACACCAGGGCGCAGCCGCCCTCGGCAGGGGAGCAAAACATGTACTTGTTTAAGGGCTCACTAACCATCGGGGCATGTTCTATCTCTTCCCAGGAGAGTGCGGTCTGGCGCCAGGCAGTGGGAGTGATCGAGCCATTTCGGAAGGCTTTCTCCGCTACCCGGACCAGGGTGTCACGGGAGATGCCATGATCGTGCATGTAGCGCTGTATTTTCATGGCGAAATACTGGGTCGTCAGCATCAGGCCGGTCTCGCCATACCAGTCGTCCAGGCCCCAGTCCCGGGGTTGGGGGTTGAATGCGCCCCGGGCGTGCTTATCAAAACCCACCACAAGACCCATGTCGTATTGGCCGGACCGGATTGCGGAGTAGGCGGCATTAAGGGAGCTACCTCCGGTGGCACAACCGTTCCAGATATTGGTGAACTGTAGGCCGGTCAATCCCAACAGGTTCACCAGGGAGTCGGCATTGCCACCGTCCTGGCTGCCGCCAAAGGCAAACTGCATGGCTTTAAAATCCGTGCCGGCATCCGCCAATGCAGCTCTTGCGGCGACAGCTCCCTGTTCCAGTCCGGTCAGCTCCGGGCTGCGGCCGAAGGGGTGAATGCCCAATCCAACAATGGCAACTTCCGTCATGAGACCTCCGCAGCGCAGAATTGAAATGTCATCAATTGGGTCCCCTCGTCATTGCAGCGCACTGGAATAATTTCCAGTTCCATGTCCAGTCCAATGGCCAGACTATCAGGGCTGTTTTCCCGCAGTCGACTCTCAACCTTCAAGCCGCAGGGTAGTTCCACGTAGCCGACACCGTAGGGACGGAAGGTTTCCGGGGTTTCGTCGGTCAGGTAGGGGGATTTGGGCATAAAACTCTGGACAGTCCACGTCCACAGGGTTCCAGAGTGCCCCAGTCCCACTATTTCTGTCTGCTCGCTGCCGCAGGCACGGCAGCTGTCCTGGCTGGGAAAAGCATGCTCGCCACATTCCAGGCAGCGGCTGCCCAGCAGCTCCGGACGCTTGCTCGGCCAACTGAACAGGCCGGGATGAAGGGGTAACTGGTCCGCCATTTATTGTTCTCCGCGTGGTGGTCCCCGTCTTGTTTGGCGCTTTGTGCTTTGCCGGGGCTGACTGCCGCGCAGGGTAGATCTGCCCACAGCCCCACCGCTCAAAATGATACTAGGAATGCCCCCAAAAAAAAGCAAGCAGGTTTGTTTGAAACCCGTAGACTTCGATTGCGTTTGAATGTTGTTTGTAGGATTCTGGTGCTACAAGACACCCTATACAAGCTGAGACCCCCTGATCGATGTCCGAAACCTCGCAAAGTCAGCGCGGCACAACTGCTCGGCGCGTAGATAAAAAAGCGAAAGCAAAGACCATCAAAGCAAAGGCCGTTGGCAATGGTGTTAGAACCGGGGATGGCTGGCAGGCAGAGAAGAGCGCCCTGACACGCAAAGCCATCCTGGAGGGTGCGGTGCGCTGTTTTGTCAGGGAGGGCTACACCAAAACAACCACCGCCATGATTGCAGCGGAAGCTGGTGTGTCCCGTGGTGCCATGATGCACCACTTCTCGGCCCGGGCCGAGGTCATGAAGGCGGTGGTGGCCTACCTGCACGAGCGGCGGCTGGACGAATATCGCGAGCTTATGACGGCGAACGACATATCCGAGAACATTACCCGGGAGGACATACGCCGGTCTGTGAAAGCGGCCTGGGCGTATCACAACCTGCCCACCTTCGTTGCCTATCAGGAACTGCAGTCCGCAGCGCGAACGGATGAAGAACTGGGTGAGGTTATCGGCGAATTCGAAAAGGAATTTGAGAGGCAGTTCCTGAGCACCGCCAAAACCGTGTTCCCCCAATGGCGTTCCATCAAGTCTTTTCAGGCGGCCCATGACCTGGTCCATTTTGTGATGCGCGGTATGGCGACCACCTACCGGTCGAGTAACAGCAAGAAGCGAGCAGAACGAATCATTGACCTGGTGACAGACCAGTTGGTGGAAATCTACGAGTTGGAGTCCTAGCCCCCGGACTGCACGGCCAGGCAAAGCTTGTTGGCTAAAAAAACATGCTGTAATGTTTTTAGCGGCCTCGGAAAAAAATAACAGTGGGTTGGAGTAGCTATGTTCGGAGGGTTTGCGGGCGCCGGTAAGGTTGTGTCCATTGTGGGTGCTGGCTCGCCTGGCAATATGGGCCAGGTTATGGCCCGGCGCTTTGCCGATGCGGGCGCCAAGGTGGTGGTCTCTGGTCGGCGTACCGACGTTCTTGCAGATCTCGCCGAGGCCATCGATGGTGATTGGGTGGCCTGCGACTTCTGCGATCGATCTTCCATCACCAAGATGATCGACGAGATCTGTGAGCGCCACGGTGCGATTGACGTTGCCATTAACGCCACGGGCTGGGGATTGCTGACCAGCTTCTGTGACACCAGCCCAGAAGAACTGGATCGAATGGTTGACCTTCAGTTCAAGGGCCCTTTTATCTGGTTGCAGCGATTGGTTGAGGTAATGTCCCGACAGGAACGGGGTTCCATCATCCAGATTTCCTCGGCAACCGCGAAGATCATGTTGGACAACCATGCCGCCTATATGGGTACCAAGGCTGGGATAGACCACGTTATCAGAACGGTTGCCAATGAATTCGGTTGTCGCGGCATTCGGGCCAACACCATATCCCCGGGCCTGACCGATACGCCCATGACCGCGGAGGCCTTGCAGAGTGCGGCCCTGGCCGAGTCCTTTCGTCAGTGTTACCCATTGGGGCGCTACGGCACCTCCGATGACATTGCCGCCGCCGCCCTGTTTCTGGCGAGTGATGATTGCTTCATGACCGGCGAAAACCTGCAGGTAAACGGCGGTCTCTGCCTGCGCAGGAACCCCAGGGCCCATGAATTGGAAGAGGCCATGATCAGGGCAGGGGAGATACCGGGTCCCGACAGCTGATCTGAACTGACTTATGCGGTGATTGTGATGAGGAGAGGAAAAATATGGGATTGTTGAACGATAAAGTTTGTCTGGTAACGGGGGCCGCTTCCAATCCCGGTCTCGGTCATGCCATCGCCCATTGTTTTGGCGCCGAGGGTGCCACAGTGATTGCCACGGATGTGGATGCCGACGGTGCCATGGCTACTGCGGACAGTATCAACAGTGCCGGAGGGCGCGCCACCAGTTGGCGACAGGATGTCACCGACCCCGAGGGCTGGCAGGCGACCATGGGCAGAATCCGGGATGACCATGGACGCATTGATGTCCTGGTTAACAACGCCGGTATCGCTGTTTTGAAACGGCTCGAGGAAATTACCCTGGAGGATTACAACCGCCAAATGGTGGTTAACATGACCAGCGTGTTCCTGGGTACCCAGTCGGCGGTGGCCATGATGCGTGAAACCGGCACCAAGGGGTCGATCATAAACATGTCGTCGGTAGCGGCGTTGGTCGGTGTGATTGGCGTAACTGCCTATGCGGCCAGTAAGGGTGGCGTGCTGGGCTTCACCAAAGCCGTGGCGGCAGAGACTGCCCCCGAGGGCATCCGCTGCAATACCATTCACCCCGGGATGATTGCCACCAACATGAACAAGCAGGCGGCAACGGAAAACACCGATGAATACGAGGCGCTGACATCGGCAATTCCCATGGGTTACATGGGCCCTCCCAAGACCATCGGGGATGCGGCATTGTTCCTGGCCAGTGATCTGTCTTCCTACATCACCGGCACCCAGTTGGTGGTCGACGGCGGCATGATCAACCAGTAAATCCGGCGGTTTAGCCAGGGGGCGATGCCCCGGGGGAGGTGAGGTGACAGCATTTGAGGATCAACTGGCCATTCGTGCCCTGCTCGAGCGCTATTGCGATGGTGTAAATCAGCGTGATGCCGACATTTGGGGTAGTACCTGGGCGGAGGACGCGGTTTGGGAACTGCCCCATTTGGACATGGAGGGCATCACCGGCAGGGACAACATCATTGCCGCCTGGTTACAGGCCATGGAACTGTTTCCTTTTGTAAACATGATGGCCCACCCGGGCTACATATCCGTTACTGGGGACAGGGCCACCATGCGCAGCTATACCAGCGAAGTTGCCGTGATGCAGGACGGAACCCAGATCGAGCCCCGGGGTGAGTATGAAGACGAGTGTGTGCGTGTGGACGGGGAGTGGCGATTTTCCCTGCGCCGTTTTCGGGTTCTGCACGGGGAGTAGTCACCGCGCAGTCGACAGCCAGCGCCGGATTTAGACCCCGGGCAGGCCGGCGGTTGAGCCGCCATCGATGACCAGTTCAGAGCCGGTCATGAAGCGGGATTCGTCACTGCCCAGATAGACCAGCAGGGATACTATTTCTTCCATCTGGCCCAGGCGTCCCATGGGCGCAATACCCTCAAGCATGGATCGCGCGGCGTCGGGATCCGGCGCGCCGTTGATGGCGCCCTCGATCAGCGGTGTCTCAATCACACCCGGGTGAATGGTGTTGACCCGGATGCCCGTGCCCTCTTTGGCAAGGTGTACGGCGCTTGATTTGGCCAGCAGTCGCATGGCTCCCTTGGTAGTGGAGTAGGTGACGTCCCCAGCCAGGGCCAAGATGCCGTTGATCGAGCTGTTGAGTACGATGGAACCGCCAACGTCCCCCGGATTGTCCCGCATGATTTTGATGGCCGTTTTAATGGTCAGCATGGGCCCGGTCAGGTTGATATCGAGCAAGTTCTGCCAGGCTTCGGTGGACACCTCTTCAACATTGCCGTCACCGGTATTGGTGCCGGCATTGGCAAATGCGATGTCGAGTCGACCGTATTTGTCGCGGAGGTGGGATTCTATGCCCGCCCAGCCGGGAATATCCTGAACCGCATGCTGGATGAAGTCGGCGCCGGTGGCCTCGGCGATCGCCTGGCCCGCCTCGACGTTGTTGCCCGTAAAGACGACACCCGCCGCGCCCTCAGCCATGAAGCCCTCGACCGTAGCCTTGCCAATGCCATTGGTACCGCCGGTGATCAGCGCTACTTTTCCATTGAGCCTGTCGCCCATAATTCCCCCTCTCGCACTGCTCCAGCCGCGGGCTAATGCCCGTCATTATCGCTGCCTCAGCATGCCCTCAGCAGCGTGCTAGCAGGTTATGGAAGCACCTGTAAAAAAGCAAGCAAGCTTGACTTTTTCTGAGGCGAATCCTAGCCTCGAAGACGTTGCGGCGCGCCGGTTGAGTGCATACGGAGTGCCCTGAAACGAAGCCAATGGATGCACAACAGCTGGAGTCGATAATGGACAGGCACGCGCTTTATAACCAGATGGTGGGCCGGTTACTTGATCACGTCGAGGGCGGCACCACCGATTATGCAGCGGATACCCTGCGGGTGCCGGCTGCCAGTTATACCGATCCCCAGGTGTGGCAGCGCGAGATGGATGGCATCTTCAAGAGCCTGCCTATACTGGTGGCCCTGTCCCATGAAATACCCGAGTCAGGTGATTTCAAGACCCTGGATATGCTGGGAACGCCCCTGCTGATCTGCCGGCAGGCGGACGGTTCGGCCAAGGTGCTGATGAATGTCTGTACCCACCGGGGTATGACCCTGGAGTCTCGCCCCTGCGGCAATAAAAAAACCTTTAGCTGCCCTTACCATGCCTGGACCTATGGTGCCGATGGCAAGCTTCGGGGTGTATCCGATGTGGTGAAATTTGGCGAGGACTGCCGGGGTGATCGGGACCTCGTGTCCTTTCCCTGCCACGAGGAGGGCGGCTTGATATTCGCGGTCCTGGACGCCCAGTCGGATTGTGATATCCGGGCCTTTCTGGGTGAGATGATGAGCGACGTTGCGGAGAAGCACTTTGAGGACTGGCACTACGTGGGACAGCGGGTCATCCACGGCGCCAATTGGAAAGTGGCGCTGGACGGTTACCTTGAGGGCTACCATTTCCAGGCGGCCCACCCGGAAACAATTGCTCCACGCACTTATACCAATGTCATGGCGTATGAGGCTTACGGCCCGCATATGCTGGTTGGCTACGCTTCCAAGGACATAGGTCAACTGCGCGAGGTGGCAGCCGACGAGCTCTGGCAGCACGAGAATAACGGCTACGACTTCATCAGGCTGTTTTTCCCCAATGTGTCGATTTTTGTTGCCCCTGAAATCACCCAAATCGCCCAGTTGATCCCCGGTCCCGGGCCCCATGAGAACTCCACCGTGCTGCAGTTTGTCCACCACACCAAGCCGGTAGATTAAGAAGGGGTGCTGGCACTGGAGCAGCTGGCTGACTGGTTGATGCAGGTGGTTGATGAAGAGGATTACCAGGTTGGGTTGCAGGTCCAGCGTGGTCTGCAATCAGGTCATCTGGCGGACGTTATCTTTGGCAGGAACGAGAGCGGCAACCAGTATGCCCACCGCTGCATACAGTATTACGCCGAAGGGGCCGAGGGGGAGATGCCCAGTCTTTAGGCCATCGACCGATGCCGGTGCCGGGGGCGCAAAAGCTCCCCCATGCCAGGGCGTCAGACCTTAACCATCAATTTGCCCTCGTTTTTGCCTTCGAACAGCAGGTTGTAGGCGTCAAGACAGTTCTCGAAACCCTCGACAATGTGTTCTTTGAACTTCAGTTGCCCGGCCTGTAGCCACTCGGCCATCTGTGCCTGGCCTTCGGGGAATTCAGCGACATAATCGCTGATAAGGTAGCCCTGCACCGTGACGCTGCGAGCCAGTACCTGCCACCAGTTGTAGGGCCCTGGCGTCGGTTCCGTGGCGTTGTAATTGCTGATGCTGCCGCAAAACACAATGGTGGCGTCCTTGTTGAGGTTCATCAGCGCCGCGTCCAGTGTTTCACCGCCAACGTTATCGAAAAACAGGTCTACACCCTCTGGACAGGCAGTTCGGATGGCGTTTTCCATGTCACCGCAGGTCTTGTAGTTGATGCAGTCATCAAAGCCCAACTCCTCGGTCACCCAGCGACATTTCTCATCGGTACCCGCTAGGCCAACCACCCGTTGACCCAGGATCTTGCCAATCTGTCCGCCCAGTGAACCCACTGCACCGGCGGCGGCACTCATCAAAAGGGTTTGTCCCGCCGTGGCCTTACCCGCCCGCAGCAGTCCGAAGTAGGGGGTAAGGCCAACTGCACCGAGCACACTCAGGTAGTAGTGGGCCGGGAACGGGCTATCGGGGGGGATGACGGTGAAAAAAGCGGCCGGTACCACGCCATGGGTTTCCCAGGCACCCATACCCACCACAAGATCACCGACGTTGAAGCCGTCGGCCTCGCTGTGCTGGACCCGTCCCACTACTGTCGAGCGCACCGGATCGCCGATCGGGATGGGCGGGAGGTAGCTCGGGGTCTCGGACATCCAGCCGCGAATGGCGGGGTCCAGTGAGAAATAAAGGCACTCAATGAGCAGATGCTCTGGTGGCACGTCTTCTATGGTGCGGGTCTCGATATCGATTTCGCTGCGGTCAGGGATGCCCTCGGGCCGGCTCTTCAAGGTCCATTGTTGTTTTGTGACGGCTTGCACGATGTCTTCCCCTTGGGCAGTGATGTTGCCGGTACGCTAGCCTCCCGGGTAAAAAGAAGCAAGCTGGTTTGTTTGTTGCGTTTGGCGTCCGCCGTGCTTATGGTTTGTGGCCATACCCAGAACCGACACGAATGAATGAGCGAATTTATCCCTGTACTTGAACTGCAGGCCCTGGCGCCGGAAAGCAGTCAAATGGTCGAGGTCAAAGGCTGTGAGGTGTTGCTGTGTCACTCGGGTGGAGACGTCTTCGCTGTGGCCAACCGCTGTACGCACCAGCAGCAGTTACTGGACGGAGGACGCATCCGACGCGGCCACATTTCATGCCCCCTGCACGGGGTTCGTTTTAATCTGCGCACTGGAGAACCTATGGGTCAGTTAACCCGGGTCCCGTTGGCCACCTATGACGTGCAGGTGGTGGAAGGCATGATTTCCGTCAGCGTGGATTGAAACGGCAGCGGCTTGGCTACCGGTATCCGGCCGCTCAGCTTGCGGTCCACCCGCCGTCAACAGAGAGCAGCGTGCCGGTAACAAAAGAGGCGGCATCTGACGCCAGATAGGCCACTGCATCCGCTACTTCCTCGGGCCGCCCAAGACGGTTCATTGGATGTTTGCCGGCCATAAGCTCTGCCACGTCATCGCTGACGGTACTGTGCAACAGCGGGGTCGAGATGAACCCGGGGCAAATCGCATTGATTCGAATACCCATCTCCCCGTATTCGACGGCGGTGCTTTTGGTCAGGCCCGCGACGGCGTGCTTGCTGGCCGTGTAGAGGCCGGTATGGGGGTAGGTGGTCAGGCTCAGCGCCGAGGCCATGTTGATGATGCAGCCCTTGCCCTGAGGCTGCATGTGCCTTAGTGCCTCCCGCATACAGAGCCACACGCCCTTGAGATTAATGGCCATAACGCGATCGAAGTCCGATTCCTCGGATTCGGCCAGGGGGGTCAGTGGTGCACCCACGCCGGCATTGTTAACGGCGATCGTGACCGGTCCCAGGCGCTCGGCGGTTTGCTGGAACAGCGCCGCCACCTGGTCGCTGTCACTGATATCGGCTGTGATGCTGATACAACGGTGTCCGGCGTTTTCCAGCATGCCGGCCGCCGCAGTCGCTGCCTCGGCGTCAATATCAGCAATGCAAACTGCGGTTCCGGATCGCGCCAGTCGATCAGCGCAGGCCAGTCCTATGCCAGCGCCTGCGCCGGTAACGATCGCTACCTGTCCTTCAAGTCCTGATGCCATAGCCATGGTCTCCCCTGAATTTTCTATTTTTGATCATGCAACCGTGCCGCCAACAGCACAATAATTTGAACGCACCATCTCTGGGCCGCCGACGCTTATGGGGCAATGGCGACAGGAACATATGGCGCCGTAGGCATGATGAGCCGGCGGCTCGGTCATCAGGCCAGCATCCCGGACCCACAAATGCCGTGGATGGTCGTTGGTGGTTGTTGCTTGCCCAAGGCAGTTTTATCTTCTTACGCTCACATGGGCGCCGGATTCTTTGCCACCCCCGGCACGCTGTCGTCAGCAGGCGACCATACGGATGCCGTGGATTCCCAGCAGTTCAAGGCTACCTGTACCCAGCTGGAGTCCTCCATGGTGCCCGCCTTGATAAACAGCATGCCGGGGATCTCATCGACGTGGGTAAACATCTGGCTGCCACATCGTGGGCAAAAGCCCCGATTGACATGGGAGCCGTCGCTGCCAAGGCAGCTGTATTGCTTGAACGTGCCCTCAATGGCCACCGCGTCCTCCGGGAACATGACAATGGTGGCTTTGCCGGAGCCGGTGACTTTTTGACAGTCCCGACAATGGCAGTGCAGGGCGGTCGCCGACTGGCTGGCCTCGTATCGATAGCTGATGTCGCCGCACAAGCAGCTGCCCTTGCCCATGGTGGTCCTCCTAAAACTTCAAACCTGTATTCGCACGCCGTCACCGGTTAACTCGCCGGCCCTCGTCGTTCGACGGTAATCCCCGGCCACTCAGGATTCAATACAAACATTCAAATCGGTTTGTTATTGAAATGGCCCTATGCCATATTCTCGAACCAGTATAAGAAGGGTGTAAAACACCGGGAGTCCAGCATGCCGTTAGCGGTAAATTTGGCGAGACACCCCGAGGGCGCCATCACCCCCGATGATTTTGAGATTGTCGAAGTGCCGCGTCCGGAGGTCCCCGAAGGCTGGTTTTTGATCCGCAACCGGGTGTTTTCCCTGGATGCCGGATTTCGGCAGTGGATGTCGGCGGGCGCTGGCGACAATTACCTGACCGGAATGGCCCTGAACGAGCCGGTACAGAGTATTGTCCTTGGCGAGGTGGTCGAGTCCCGGCACCCGGATTACCCCGTTGGCACCCTGGTGAACGCCCGAACCGCATGGGAGGAAATGAGCCTCCTGGATGGTTCCGATCTCTGCGCCCCGCTTCAGTGTGCGGATGACATTCCACTGCAGGATTACATGTCGACCCTGGGTCCCACGGGCATGACCGCCTGGCTGGGCTTGTTTCGGATTGGGCAGCCCAAGGCCGGTGACGTGCTGGTGGTCAGTGCCGCCGGAGGCGCGGTAGGTACCATTGTTGGCCAGTTGGCGAAGGCCGCCGGTTGCAAAACCATAGGCCTGGTCAGTTCAGCGGCCAAGGCACAATGGCTGACCGATGAGGTCGGCTACGACGTTGCCATTTCCCGTGAGTCACAGCCGGATCTGGCGTCGGCATTGGCGGAGGTGGCGCCGGCTGGCGTGGACCTGTTTTTTGACAATGTCGGTGGCGGAGTGCTCAACACCGTCATGCAGCAGCTGGCCGAGGGTGCCCGGCTGGTATTGTGTGGTGCGATATCCCAGTACGAGAGTGACGTAGAACCCATCTCCCACACCTGGGAACTGGTCACCAAGCGAGCCCGTATGGAAGGCTTCATGTTTTCCGATTACGTGGATGAATTCCCGAAGGTCATGGCGACCCTGGAGTCGGCATTGCGCGACGGTAGCCTGACCACCTTTGATCAGCAGTATCGGGGTATAGAACAAACGCCCCAGGCCTTCTGCGACATGATGCATGGGGCTTCCCGGGGTAAATGCCTGGTGGTGCTGGAGTAATTGCCATGGCCACCCAGTGGCAGGACGTTCCCGAGGCACTGCGGTGTGACATCGATATTGTGGCGGATCCTGAGCTGGCCAGGGACCCCCAGGGCTGTATGCTGGCCTGGCTGGCCGCCGAGACCCGGCCCATCGCCTACACGCCCCATAACGGCGGTCACTGGATCATTTTTTCCCACGCTCTGGCTCACAAGGTACTGTGCGACGCCAGGAATTTCGGCTCTTTTCCCATTGGCGTCCCGGCCAACTACCAGCAGCGACCCCGCTTAATCCCCCTGGAAAGCGGTCCCGATGAGCATCGACGCTACCGCCGCTTGTTGTTACCTGTTTTTCAGCCAGCAGTGGTTCAGAAAATGGAAGCGTCGGTCCGGCAGCAGGCCTGTGAGGTGCTGGATCAGGCCCTTGCCCAGCCATCTCTCGATTTTCTTGCCGAGGTAGCCAAGCCCATACCGACCCGTGTTTTTGCTGAGCAGATGGGTTTGGAAGTGGCCATGCTGCCCCAGTTCTATGCCTGGGAAAACGGCTTCTATCGTGCGCCTACCCTGGAACAGCGCCTTGAATATGGCCAGAGGATTTCGGAGCACCTGGCCGAGGTGGTGGCGAGGCACCGAGAGGAGGGGGCGGGTGATGACATCGTGCACCTGTTGTTGGCTGCCGAAGTGGAAGGGGAGCAACTCACCGCCGATGAGGTTCATGCCATTGCCTACCTGCTATTTCTGGCAGGCATTGATACGGTTGCGTCCATGCTGTCACTGACCATGCTGCAGTTTGCGCGACAGCCCCAGCAGTATGCGGGGTTCCACGGGAACCCTGAATCAATAGCCGAATCGATAGACGAATTGCTGCGGCTGAATGCCTTTATCAGTCTCAATCGAATTTGCGAGCGTGATATTGAACTCGACGGTGTTCACTTCAGCGCGGGGGACAACGTTGTTATTCCCAGTGCCATCACATCCAGGGACCCGGCAACATTTTCTGCCCCGGACCGGTTTGATATTGGCCGCAGCCGCAGTGAACTCAACCAGCACCACGCTTTTGGTGCGGGAGCTCACAAGTGCATTGGACTGCACCTTGCGAAACTCGAGGTGCGGGTTGTGCTGGAGGAGTTCTGTCGGCGGGTCCGCCGGGTGTCACTCAGCCCCGGCAAAGATATAGCGGGCCACGGCGGCACGACACTGGGCCTGGACAGGCTACCGCTGGAAATAGAACTCGCCCAATAGATCGGGCCATGGCAGCAACGGAAGGGTAAGGAGGGTTATGCAATGTTGAAGATGAGCGACTGTTTCCACAACGGGATTGCCGTCAGTGACATTCACGAGGCGAGGGCCTCCCTGGGCGAGAGTCTGGGGGTCGAGTGGAGTCCTGTGCGTGCCTTTGATCCGCTGCCGTTCTGGACCCCCGAAGCCGTGGATCATGAAATCACCCTGCATGCCTGTTACAGCCGGGAAGGGCCGGTTCATTTGGAGCTGTGCCAGGGCACATCGCCCTTTTACGATCCCGCCGCCATGCCCGATAGTCGCCACGCGGGCTTTTGGACCGATGACCTGCCGGGTCAGGCAAGCAGCCTGATGGATAAGGGTTGGCGGGTCCTGGCTGCAGGTGCCTCACCCGAGGCGGGCTATGGACTGATCTGCTACCTGACGCCGCCCTCGGGGGGGCTGGTTATCGAACTGGTAAGCACTGATCTGAAGCCCGTAATTTCCGAGTGGCTCACGGCAGACGCCTGAGAACTCCACGGCCCGTTACTGCCCCGGAGTCATCGCGATGCTTGCGGAGCTTACAGACAGCCTCTGCTGGCACCTCTGGCAGTTCGCCCCCTGCGGGGGGTTATTCCCTCGCCGCGCGGTGCTTGTTCGGGTGAAAAAAGCGGTTACATTGTCCCGACGTCGGGCTGCTTTGGCATAGGAGAAATCGATTGGCACCACTCATTCCCCGCTGTATTAAGCGTTGTGTTTTGGGCCTGGCGGTCTTTGGCCTCGCTCATTCGGTAGCGGCTGGGGGCGACGCTGACCCCAGTCCCGACCTCGCCGGCGCTGAGCTGTTTGAGCGGCATTGCCTGCACTGTCATGACGGTTCTGTGCCCAAGGCTCCCCACGTGATGAGCTTTAGCATGATGTCAACGAACAGTGTTCTGGATGCCATGAACGATGGCGTTATGCGCCAGCAGGCTGCCGGGCTGACTGCTGACCAGCGCCTGGATATCGCACGGCATCTCAGTGGCTTTCAGGCTCAGGCCGGCCATGCCCCGCCTTTGTGTGCAACTTCAGTCGACCGGCCAACCGTTCCCGGGATGCCCGAATGGAACGGCTGGGGAGGGAGTATCACGAACAGCCGCCACCAATCCCCGGACGCTGCAGGTGTCAGTTCCGGGGATCTGGCTGGGCTCGAGCTGAAATGGGCGTTCGCCTATCCTGGCGCAGCCCGGGCCCGCTCCCAGCCGCTCGTTTATGGTGACATGGTGGTGGTCGGGTCCCAGCAGGGGACTGTCTATGCCCTTGACCTGTCCTCAGGCTGCGTCCGCTGGCAGTACGAGGCCGGGGCTGAGGTACGCAATGGCCCCGCCATTGCCACTGTGCCCGGCCGGGAGGATCCGCTGGTCTTCTTTGGTGACTTTGACGCCCGGGTGCACGGGGTATCCGCAACAACGGGTCAGTTGGTCTGGCGCCAGGATGTGGCCACCCATCCCGATGCCACGATAACCGGCTCGGTGCAATACCACGAGGGTCGACTTTACGTGCCCTTGTCCTCTTCCGAGTGGGCGACCGCGGCGGACCCCGGCTATGCCTGTTGCACGTTTCGCGGTAGCGTCGCAGCCCTCGATGCCGCCAGCGGCGACCTGCTGTGGAATTCCTTTGTCATCCGGGATGAGCCGCGGCCAACCGGTGACATGAATCCGATGGGGGCCCAGCGCATCGCGCCGGCTGGTGCGCCGATTTGGAACACGCCCACTATCGACCATCGTCGCGGGCTGCTGTACGTCGGTACCGGAGAGGCTTACACGTCCCCTGCATCCAACAGCAGTGACGCGGTGGTAGCCATGCGCCTTACGGATGGAGCGGTTGTCTGGACACGGCAGTTGCTGTCCGGGGATGCCTGGAACATGGCCTGTTTTATTGGTGGTGGTGGCAACTGCCCCGAGGAAAACGGTCCGGACCTGGATATTGGTGCGGCCATCATACTGTGG